>NZ_JBWZCJ010000009.1:0-171192 GCF_059383535.1 Pseudarthrobacter sp. HLT1-3
CCATCCTGGAAATCGGAAGTCATCCACCGATTCTTCCAGCCCCCACGCCAAGGACCCGGAATATCACCCGGCGTTTTAACGACTACTGACCCACGCTCCTAGAGGTTGCCGGTGGCGATTTTGAGCATGCGGCGCAGCGGTTCGGCCGCACCCCACAGCAGCTGGTCGCCGACGGTGAACGCGCTGATGTACTCCGGGCCCATCTCCAGCTTGCGGATCCGGCCCACCGGGATGTCCAGGGTGCCGGACGCCGCCACGGGGGTGAGCTCGGCCATCGACGCGTCCCTGGTGTTGGGCACCACCTTGGCCCACTCGTTGTCCGAGGCCAGGAGCTTCTCGATCTCGGCGACGGACAGGTCCTCGCGGAGCTTGAGCGTGAGCGCCTGGGAGTGCGAACGCATGGCGCCGATCCGGACGCAGAGCCCGTCCATGATGATGTGCTCAGCGCCGGAGGTGCCGAGGATCTTGTTGGTCTCCACCCCGGCCTTCCACTCCTCCTTGGACTGGCCGTTGCCGAGGTCCGCGTCGATCCACGGGATCAGCGATCCGGCCAGCGGGACGCCGAACTGGGTGGCGTCGATGCCGTTGCGCTGGTGGGCCAGGACCTTGCGGTCGATCTCCAGGATGGCCGACGCCGGGTCGTCCAGTTCCGTGCTGACCTGGGAGTTGAGCGTGCCGAACTGGCTCAGCAGTTCGCGCATGTGCCGGGCGCCGCCGCCGGAGGCCGCCTGGTAGGTCATCGAGGTGCCCCATTCGACGAGGCCGTTCTTAAAGAGTCCGCCCAGGCCCATGAGCATGCACGAGACGGTGCAGTTGCCGCCAATGAAGTCCTTCACGCCGCCGGAGAGCCCGGCATCGATGACATCGCGGTTGATCGGGTCCAGCACGATGATCGAGTCGTCGTTCATCCGCAGGGTGGACGCGGCATCGATCCAGAGACCGTCCCAGCCGCGGCTGCGCAGCTCGCCATGGACCTGTTTGGTGTAGTCGCCGCCCTGGGCGGTGACGATAATGGGCAGCTTCGCCAGGGCGTCGACGTCGAACGCGTCCTCGAGCTTGCCCGCATCGCCGCCGGCAGGACCAGCGAACGCGGGCGCCGCACCCCCCGCGTTCGAGGTGGAGAAAAATACCGGGTTGATGTTGGCGAAGTCGCCCTCATCCTGCATGCGCTGCATCAGGACGGAGCCGACCATGCCACGCCAACCGACCAGTCCAACGGACGGAGTAGCTGCTGTAGTCATGGGCCCAGTTTAGACTTTGTTGGCTGAGGGGCGCAGCCGGTTACGTCACGGCTCACCTCAACTGCTCAATTCACCTGCCGCGGAGTGGGATCCGGGATGCCCCGCTCCCGGCGGAGGAACCGCGGCAACCGGCGACGGGTGATGTCCCCATCCGGGCTTCAGCCGAAGGCCCGGCAGGGACGTTATTCGCCGCGGGGTTCTGTGAGCAGCGCGTGCTTCCGCCTCCGCAGGGCAAAGAACGCCCCGAAAGCGAAGGCCTGGGTGATGACCACGAGCACGATGGCGCCGACGATCTTGTTGCCGCCCAGGATCATGGTCAGCCCCACGATCGCAGAGAGCAGCGCCAGCAGCGGCAGCAGCATGTAGCCAAGGACAAAGAGGGTTTCGGGTTTCTTCAGCATTCCTTAGTGCTCCGTCCGGCGCCACACGGTGATGCGGTAGCGGGTGCCGTTGTCGGCGGTCTCCCAGCCGTCGGCCGGCAGGCTCGCGCCCATGGTCCAGTCGTAGCCCAGGTCCGGGGCGAACGTGTCGCCCTCAGTGGTGGTGTCGATCGTGGTGATCACGGCGACGTTGGCAAGGTCCATGGACTGGGCAAAGATGTCGCCGCCGCCGATGATCCAGACCATGTCGTTGCCAGGGGCGAACTGGGACTCCAGGAGCGCGTCGTCCAGGGACTGGACCGGGAGGGCGCCCTCGGCCGCCGGCGTGCAGCCCCACTCTTCCTGGCGGGTGATGACGATGTTCGTCCTGCCGGGCAGGGGGCGGTACTTGTCCGGAAAGGAATCCCAGGTCTTGCGGCCCATGATCACGGGGTGGCCGGTCGTGAGCCGGCTGAAGTGCGACATGTCCTCGGGAAGGCGCCACGGCATGCCGCCGTCCTTGCCGATGACGCCGGTGCTGGTTTGGGCCCAGACGACGCCGAGCCCGGTAAGGGCGTCCAGGGTGCCGGTGAAGTCGGCGGGGCGTGCGCCCGGGGTGGTGTCGTTGCTCATACGGCTATCGGGGCCTTAATTGTCGGGTGGTGCTTGTATCCGACCACTTCGAAGTCATCGAGGGTGTAGTCGAAGATGGAGTCCGGCTTGCTGGTGATCTTGAGCTGCGGGTAGTCGTAGGGGTCCCGGGCGAGCTGCTTGAGGACCTGGTCCATGTGGTTGTCGTAGATGTGGACGTCACCGCCGGTCCAGACGAATTCGCCGGGTTCCAGGCCGATCTGCTGGGCGATCATGCAGGTCAGCAGGGCGTAGGAGGCGATGTTGAACGGCACGCCCAGGAAGGTGTCCGCGGAGCGCTGGTACAGCTGGCAGGAGAGCTTGCCGTCGGCCACGTAGAACTGGAAGAACGCGTGGCACGGCGGGAGGGCCATGTCCTTGAGTTCGGCGACGTTCCAGGCCGAGATGATGTGCCGGCGGGAATCGGGGTTGGTCTTGAGGTTCTCGATGAGTTCGGCGATCTGGTCGATGTGGCCGCCGTCGGGGGTCGGCCAGGAACGCCACTGGACGCCGTAGACCGGGCCGAGTTCGCCGTCGGCGTCGGCCCATTCGTTCCAGATGGTGACACCCTGGTCCTGCATCCACTTCACGTTCGAGTCGCCGCGGAGGAACCAGAGCAGCTCCACGGCGACGGACTTGAAGTGCACGCGTTTCGTGGTGATCAGCGGGAAGCTTTTGCTCAGGTCGAAACGCAGCTGGCGGCCGAACACACTGAGGGTCCCGGTCCCGGTCCGGTCCGATTTGTGCGTGCCGTGCGCCAGGACATCGCGCAGCAGGTCTTCATAGGGCGTTGGAATGCTCACCGTCCCAGTCTACTTAACGGGGGCCCTCACTGATTAACGGGGGCCCCGGCTGAGCGCCGGCCGGAGGTGACTGCCCTCGGCGGCTCAGTCGTCGAACGGCCTGAAGCGCTCCACCGCGACCACTTTGTCCTTGCTGTGGTGCGCCACATGGCACACCACGATCTCACCGGGGGCCAGGAACGGGTCGGAAACCGGCAGCTGGGCGCGCAGCCGGGCACCCATGTGTTTTCCGAGCTGGGCGAACACCGTGGGCAGGGCAGGGCGGTGCGTGCACAGCACCACGGCCCGCTGCTTGTCGAACAGGCCCTCGACGGCGGCTGCCGTCTTGTGCGGATGGCGGCCGTGCCGGTGCTCGGTGAGGGCTTCAGTCAGCTTCACCTTCGCATCGGACGCTTTGGCGTAGGGGGCGATGGTGGAGACACACCTGAGCCACGGACTCGAGAGGATGCGCATTGGTTTCCAGGCCTGCAGCAGCCGTCCCACTGCCTGCGCCTGCCGCATCCCGGTAATAGCCAGCGGCCGGTCCCCTTCGGCTTTGGACCAGGAGGAGCGCGGCTTGGCCTTGGCGTGGCGCACGATCACGAGCGGCCATGTCTTCAGTTCGCCGCGGGCATGTGCCGCCGCCAGATGCTCCAGCGGGGCCACGTCGCTCGGGTTGCTCAGCAGCCGGGCCGCCTTTTCCGGCGGGCACCACATCACGCTGTCCACTTCCTTGCCGTCCGGCAGGAGCGCGGCCCCGTTGACGTCCACGGCCCAGTAGTGGACCACCTTCAGCCCGGCGGGGACATGGTAGTGGATGGCGGGCAGCGGGATGCCCAGCGGCGCCTTCAGCCCGATTTCCTCTTCAACTTCGCGGGCTGCGCACTCGGGCACCGTCTCGCCGGGATCGATCTTGCCCTTGGGCCAGGACCAGTCGTCATAACGCGGCCGGTGGATCAGCAGGACCTCGAGCTTGTCCTTCTCGCCCGGGGCGATGCGCCAGGGGACGGCGCCCGCAGCCACCACCGCGATCGCGTCGCCGGGATGGTCCGTCTGGTCGGCAACCGGTGAATCGCTATTCAATGCCAGAGCCCTAGCGCAGCCCGGACGAGCGCTGCCGGGAGCGGGAATTCAGCAGCCAGGACTGGATGTCCTCGAGTTCGCGCCCGTCTTCGGCGAGGTGGTGGCGGGTCCACTCCGCCTGGTTGTCCAGATGCCAGCTCGCGGTGCCCGGATCCATGTACCGGCGCAGCAGATCCATGACGTAGGTGGTGTCGTCCCCGCTGGTGAGCTGGACAAGCGCTTCCACGCGGCGGTCCAGGTTGCGGTGCATCATGTCCGCCGAACCGATGTAGACCACCGGGTCCCCGGCATTGGCGAAGGCGAAGACGCGGGAGTGTTCCAGGAACCGGCCCAGCACGGAGCGGACCGTGATGTTCTCGCTGAGGCCCGGCACGCCCGGCCGCAGCGAGCAGATGCCGCGGACGATGATGTCGACGGGAACGCCGGCCTGCGACGCCCGGTACAGGGAGTCGATGATGGCTTCGTCCACCATCGAGTTGACCTTGATCTGGACCCGGGCGGTGAGGCCAGCCCGGGCGTTCCGGATCTCGGTTTCGATCCGGTCGATCAGGCCTGAACGCACCGACCGCGGGGCGACCAGGAGCCGTTTGAAGGTCGACTTCGGGGCGTAGCCGGAGAGCTGGTTGAACAGCTTGGAGAGGTCCTCGCCCACCTGCTCATTGGCCGTGAGCAGGCCCAGGTCCTCGTAGTACCGGGCCGTGCGGGGGTGGTAGTTGCCGGTGCCGATGTGGCAGTAGCGGCGGAGTCCGTCCACTTCCTGGCGCACCACCAGGGAGAGTTTGCAGTGCGTCTTGAGGCCCACGATGCCGTAGACCACGTGGACGCCGGCCTGTTCCAGCTTCCGGGCCCAGGAGATGTTGGCCTGCTCATCGAACCGGGCCTTGATCTCCACCAGGGCCAGGACCTGCTTGCCGGCTTCGGCGGCGTCGATCAGGGCGTCGACGATCGGGGAGTCGCCCGAGGTGCGGTACAGGGTCTGCTTGATGGCCTGGACCTTCGGGTCCGAGGCCGCCTGCTCCAGGAACGCCTGCACCGAGGTGGAGAAGGAGTCGTAGGGGTGGTGCAGCAGGATGTCGCGCCGCCGCATGGCCGCGAAGACGTTCGCCGCCTTGGAGGTTTCGGATTCGTTGAGGTGCCGGGAGGTGTGCGGGACATGCTTGGGGTAGTGCAGGTCCGCCCGGTCGATGCCGGCAATGACAGAGAGGCCCCGGAGGTCCAGCGGTGCGGGGACCGAGTAGACCTCGGATTCCTCCACCCCGAGCTCGCGGATCAGCAGCGCCCGGATGTTCGGGTTGATGTCGTTGGTGACTTCAAGCCGGACCGGCGGGCCGAAGCGGCGGCGCAGGAGTTCCTTTTCGAGCGCCTGCAGCAGGTTCTCGGCGTCGTCCTCCTCGACCTCCAGGTCCTCGTTGCGGGTGACCCGGAAGGTGTGGTGTTCCAGCACCTCCATTCCGGCAAAGAGCTGGTCCAGGTGGACCGCGATGACTTCCTCGAGGGCGATGAAGCGGGCAACCCGGCCCGGCACGGAACCGGCGCGGGGGCCGTCGACCGAGATCAGCCGGGGGAGCTGGTCCGGGACCTTGAGCCGGGCGAAGAGTTCCTTGTCGCTGACCGGGTTGCGGACGACGACGGCGAGGTTCAGCGAGAGCCCCGAGATGTACGGGAAGGGGTGGGCCGGATCCACGGCGAGCGGGGTCAGGATCGGGAAGACCTTCTCCGCGAACATGGCGCTGAGCTGGTCCTGGGCCTGGGAATCCAGGTCATCCCAGTGCATGAGGTGGATGTGCTCGTAGGCCAGCGCCGGACGGATCTGCTCGGCGTAGACGCGGGCGTGGCGCTGCTGCAGCCGGTGGGCCTCATCGCCGATCTGCTCCAGGACCTGCACCGGGCTGAGTCCGGCGGGGGAGGGGACGGCCAGGCCTGTGGCGATCCGGCGCTTGAGCCCGGCGACCCGGACCATAAAGAACTCGTCCAGGTTGGACGCGAAGATGGAGAGGAAGCTGACGCGTTCCAGCAGGTGGAGGTCCGGGTCCTCGGCGAGCTCCAGCACGCGGGCGTTGAACGAGAGCCAGCTCAGTTCGCGGTCCAGGAAGCGGTCCGGGCTGAAATCGCCCGCCGGTTCGACGCTGGGAGCGAATTCAGGAATGTCGATCCGGTCCTGGGTGGCCCGTGAGGCGGGCACTTCCGAGGAGCCGAACTGGGCACGCGCAATGGGAGGTTTGGCGTCCGGTGTTGCGGCCCCGGACGTGGCGGTCCGGGCAGAATCCCGTTGCATGGTCTCTCCTAATACTGGCGCGATTTTGCTTCAACCTTACAAGCAATTACCCGGCGGTCAGCTTTCGGGGAGTCCGGATTTCCCCCGGGCAGACGCCGGGCAGACGCAGGCTGGGCGCAGGGCGTCCGCCGGGAGGACGCAGGCTGCGTGCCCGGATGTCCGATCGGTGGCTCAGCGGCCGTCCAGCGGGGCGTACATGACGTCGACATCCCAGCGGGTGAAGCCCAGCCGCCGGTACAGCGCCACGGCCGGAATGTTGTCCGCATCGACGTAGAGCATGACGGCGTGCAGGCCCTGGTGCTGCAGGTGCCGGATGCCGGCGACCGTCAGCGCCTTGCCCAGCCCGGTGCCCTGCGCGTCGGGTGTCACGCCCACGACGTACACCTCGCCGATCGCGGGGTGGTCTCCGTGCCGGGGGTGCACCTTGGTCCAGTGGAAGCCGAGGATCCGGTCCGAGGCATCGACGGCCAGCAGGAAACCGGCCGGATCGAACCACGGCTCGGCCATCCTGGCGTCCAGGTCGGCGCGCGTCATGTGGCCCTGCTCGGCGTGGTCGGCGAAGGCGGCCCGGTTCGCTGCGAGCCAGGGGTCCTCGTCCCGGCCCGGGACGAAGGCGCGCAGGGTCACTCCGGCGGGCACGGGGACGTCGGGCAGCTCCGCCGCCGCGCTGGTGAGCCGCATCTTCCACAACTCGCGGACGGGTCCGTAGCCGTAGCGCGCGGCGAGGTCCGCCGCGGCCTCGTGGTTGCCGTGCGACCAGGCCTTGAGGCCGGCGAAGCCGCGCGTGGCCCGGAGCTCACCGACCAGCCGGCCCGCCACGCCCTGGTTGCGGTAGCTGGGGTGGACCGCGATTTCCAGCACTCCCGTCCCGTCCGGTTCCCCGATGACGACGGCGACCCCGGCCAGGTCCTGCGCCGTTGCCGGGTCGGATTTCTCATCGGGGCTGTACAGGGCGAGTGTCAGCACTGACTTGGTGTCTGCCGGCTCTCCGGAGCCCGCAGCCTCTGCCGAACCGGCTGCCCCGCCGGTGCCAGCGGCACGCAGCGTCACGAGCGTCTGCTCGGACAGCGGCGGATTGCCATCGGATTCCTCGGCGGCGGCCGCGAGGGCCCGGATGTCCTTGAGGAGCTGCGCATCCGCAGCTCCGTGGGCGGCGAGGACGGGCCAGTTTTCGGGGTGCGCGGAACTCATGGTGCAAGGCTATACGGTGCCGGCACGGCCGGGCCGATTTTGTGGTTTCCGGAAGTGTTACGTATAGTCGATAACTCGTCCGGCTGTTCGGTCCAGAGCTTGTTCCTGGATCCGGTAGGCCGGACGCGAGGGGGATCCACCACTGGGGTGGCCTCGATACGTTCGACCCGTATGTCCTCCACTGAAGCAGCTCGCATTGAAGCAGCAAAAAGCCCCGGACCGACGTCCGGGGCTTTTTTGCTTATGCTTCGGTGAGTTCTTCCTCGGGATGCCGGACCAGTGTCAGGCGGTAGCCCACGTTGCGGACGGTGCTGATCAGGTTCTCGTGATCGGCGCCAAGCTTGGCACGCAGCCGCCGGACGTGGACGTCCACCGTGCGGGTGCCGCCGTAATAGTCGTAGCCCCAGACCTCGGTCAGCAGCTGCTGGCGGGTAAAGACCCGGCCGGGGTGCTGCGCCAGGTACTTGAGCAGTTCAAATTCCTTGAAAGTCAGGTTCAGCGGTGCGCCGTTGACCCGGGCGGTGTAACTGGCCTCGTCGATGACGACGCCGGCGGCCCGGATCTCGGTCGGGGCATCGTCCTGTTCGGTTACCGATCGGGCGACGCCCAACCGGATGCGGGCCTCGACCTCGGCGGGCCCGGCGGAGTCCAGCAGAATGTCATCGACGGCCCACGCCGAGGAGACGGCGGCCATGCCACCCTCGGTCAGGATGAGCATCAGGGGGGCGCTCAGGCCGGTGGCCTTGAGCAGTTGGGTCAGGGAACGCGCGCCCACGAGGTCCTTGCGGGCGTCCAGCAGGACGATGTCGCAGGGGTCGGTCTCCAGCAGCGCTGTCGGCTCGGCCGGGAGAATATGCACCCGGTGGTTCAGCAGTTCCAGCGCAGGCAGGACGTCCACCGATGAGCCGGCGCTGTTCGTCAGTAACAGGATGTGCGACATGTTTCCTCCAAGGGGTGTCCGCGCATCGTTGGGCGTCTGTAGCTGAGTCTGAGTATACCCAACGGTCCCTTCCCGGACATGATGCGGCCACCTTCGGCCGTTTCCTGTGCGACACAAAACGGTCACATAGGGCAGGATTGATCCGTCGGGGCCCGCAGCCCCCTGACGTAGATCAGGTCGAATTGGGGTCCGCAGTGAGCGAAGGTACGACGATGACCGGAAGACGGATGACGAAACCACAGATGTCGGGTGAACAGTGAAGTCCTGGGCCATCGGCATCATCGGACTGGCCGGCCTCGCCGCTATTGTCGGCGCGTCCTACGCCTCGCCGGAGGCACTCCTGGCTGTTGGCGTGCTGACCGCCGCCGGCATCGGGATCGGCTGGCCGCATTTCCTGGGCATCCCGGCCCGGAAAACCCTCGGCGTCCTGATCGGCCTGCCCGGCGTTGGCGCCGCCATTGCCGCCACCTACCTGCCGGCCCCGGGGTTCCTGGACTGGACGCCGTCGTTTATGGCCGCGGGCCTGATGGCGATCTTCGTGATGCAGCTGATCCGCGGAACGGGACAGGCGCAGCGCCTGGAGTCCACGCTCGGGTCCAGCGCCGGCGTCTTGTTGTCCTGCCTGGGCGCCGGGTGGATCGCCTGCGCCCGCTTCAACGGGGTGCGGGAGATGCTCCTGGTCGCGGCGATCAGCGCTGCGATCGCCCTGCTCGCCGGCCTGATCCGCTGGCCGGACCGCGTGGTGGCTCCGCTGGGCGTCCTCGGGGCCGGGCTGGCTGGACCCCTCGCCGGCCTCGTGTTTTCCGACATTGCCGTACTCCCCGCCGCGATTGTCGGGGTGGTCGTGGGTGCCGTCCTGGTAAGTTTCCGCCGGTTGGTGATCCTCCGGGGTGAATCGCTAAGCTTGGCGGCAGCCCTCGGAATAGGGCTGGGCCCGGTCGCCGCGGTCGGTTCGCTGGCCTACTTCATAGACAAACTACTCATCTACTAACCCGCTAGGATGGCATCATGTCCGTACTTGCATTTGAAATCTTCTTCCTTGTCCTGCTCGGCGTTGCCAGCCTGGCCATGGCGTGGTTCGCCGGCTTTGTGGTCTACCGCCTTTACAAGGGCCAGAAGTAACAGCCCCACTAGCCGTCTTCGTTTCCAAAGGTAGCTGCCGTGCCGATTGAAATACCGACAGACCTGACCCCCGAAATTGTTCCGCTGTCCTGGCTCATTGGTGAGTGGGAGGGCCGGGGCCGGCTCGGGGCCGGGGAAGAGGATTCGGAGCACTTCCTGCAGCGCGTGTCGTTCACGCACAACGGCCTGCCCTACCTGCAGTACCGCGCCGAGAGCTGGCTGACCGACGACGAGGGCACGAAGTTGCGTCCGTTGACCGTCGAAACCGGGTTCTGGGCCCTGGAGCGCAAACAGCGTGAAGAGGATGGCGGCCCGGGACTGATCCCGGCCGACATCGTTCCCGTGCTCAAGAGCGCCGACGAGGTCGAGGCGCTGCGTAACAAAGACGGCGGCTTCGACATCTCTGTTTCGATCGCTCACCCCGGCGGGATTTCCGAGCTGTACTACGGCCAGATCAAAGGCCCGCAGATCCAGCTCAGCACCGACATGGTGATGCGTGGCAGCCACTCCAAGGAGTACACCGCAGCCACCCGGATTTTTGGACTCGTGGACGGCAACCTGCTCTGGCGCTGGGACGTTGCCACCGGCAAAGGTCCCGAGGGGGGCAGCGGCCTGGAGGCCCACGCGTCGGCCATCCTTTCCAAGGTCAGCTGAAGCAGCGGCGCCCCCGCGCCGTCGAACCGCAGCCTGGTCTTGGGGTCTCACTGAATTTCCGTTGTCCGCAGCGACCGCAGGGAGCACTACAGTGAATGCCACAGCCGCCATACCCACCGTTCCAGCCGACTTCAGCGACCTCAAGGCCGTGTACTTCAACGGCACGCTCAAGAAGTCCCCGGAGGTGTCCAACACGCAGGGCCTGATTGAGGTCAGCCGCCGGATCATGGAGAAACACGGTGTCAGCACGCGCGTCATCCGGACGGTGGACCACGACATCGCCCCGGGCGTCTACCCGGACATGCGCGAGCACGGCTGGAAGACCGACGACTGGCCGGAGCTCTATCCGGCCGTGCGGGAGGCCGACATCGTCGTCGTGGCCGGGCCGATCTGGCTGGGCGACAACTCCTCACAGACCAAGAAGCTGATCGAACGCCTCTATGCGCACTCCGGCGAACTCAACGACAAGGGTCAGTGGGCGTTCTACCCCAAGGTGGGCGGCTGCCTGATCACCGGCAATGAGGACGGGATCAAGCATTGCGCCATGAACGTCCTCTACAGCCTCCAGCACATCGGCTTCACGGTCCCGCCGCAGGCCGACGCCGGCTGGATCGGCGCCGTCGGGCCGGGCCCGAGCTACCTCGATGAAGGCTCCGGCGGTCCGGAAAGCGACTTCACGAACCGCAACACCACCTTTATGACCTGGAACCTGCTGCACCTGGCCCGGACGCTGAAGGACGCCGGCGGCATTCCCGCCTACGGAAACCTGCCCGACGCCTGGAAAGCCGGCACCCGGTTTGACTTCGAAAATCCGGAATACCGCTAACCCCGAAGGACTTCTACTACATATGACTACTAAGAGCCCCCTGCTGGCGCGCCCGGGCGCCGTCGACGCCGGCGGCGCTGACGCCGGCGTCGCCTCCCACTACGGCGAACCGCTGCGCGAACAGCGTGCGCTGGCCGCCGGCACCGCCGTCGTGGACCTGTCCCACCGCGGCGTCGTGACCGTCGCCGGCCCGGACCGGCTGAGCTGGCTCAACACCCTGTCCTCGCAGCAGCTGACGAACCTGGCGCCGGGACAGTCCAGCGAACTGCTGCTGCTGAGTGTGCAGGGCCGGATCGAATTCGACGCGCGGGTGGTCGACGACGGCGGGACGACCTGGCTGATCGTGGAAGCCGCTGAGGCCGGGCCGCTGGCCGACTGGCTCAACAAGATGAAGTTCATGCTGCGGGTCGAAATCGCCGATGTGTCGGCGGACTGGTCCGTGCTGGGAACCACGCGCCGGGTCCCGGAATGGTCCGGCCGTCTGGTCTGGGAAGACCCCTGGCCACACGTCGGCGCCGGCGGCTACTCCTATGCGGTGGTGGGCGAGGACGCCCACCCCGGCCTGGAGCGGCCCTGGTTTGAGTACCTCGTCCCCGCCGCTGAGCTGGAAGCCACGGTGGGTGACCGGCCGCTCGCCGGGATCTGGGCCGCCGAAGCGCTGCGCATCGCGGCCTGGCGGCCCCGCTGGGGCGCCGAAACCGACGACAAGACCATCCCGCACGAACTGGACCTGCTCCGCACCGCCGTGCACCTGAACAAGGGCTGCTACAAGGGCCAGGAAACCGTGGCGCGCGTCCACAACCTGGGCCACCCGCCGCGCCGGCTGGTGTTCCTGCAGCTCGACGGCTCGCAGCACACGATGCCTGCCGTCGGCAGCGAAGTCCGGTCCGGAGACCGCAAAGTCGGGACCGTGACCTCCGTGGCGCAGCACTACGAAATGGGGCCGGTGGCGCTGGCCGTGGTCAAGCGCTCGGTCCCGGCCGGGGAAACCCTGACCGTCCTCGACGGCGACGAGCCCTACACCGCCGCGCAGGAAGTTATCGTCGCCCCCGACGCCGGCCAGGTCGTGGGACGCCAGACCGGCTTCCTGCGGGGCACGCGATGAGCGGCGAGACGCCGGAGGTGCCGGACGAGGAGACCCTGGCGCTGGCCCACGCCCTGTTCGATGCGGCCCGCGAAGGCAACGACGCTCTGCTCGGCCGCTATCTGTCCGCCGGTGCCCCGGCAACCATGACGACCGCGGCCGGAGATTCCCTGCTGATGCTGGCCGCATACCACGGCCACCCCGACACGGTCCGGCTGATCCTGGCCCACGGCGGAGAGGCCAACACCGCCAACGACCGCGGGCAGACGCCGCTCGCCGGAGCCGTCTTCAAGGGCTACACGGAGGTCGTGCAGGTGCTGGTTGACGCGGGCGCGGATCCCGACGCCGGCACCCCTTCAGCCCGGGCCGCCGCGGAGATGTTCGAACGGAAAGACATTCTCGCCCTGCTGGGCTGAGCCCGGCCCGGCAGCGAAGGGTGCGGGCCGGCAGCCCGGCACCGGTCTTGCGCGCTAATACTCCATGTGGAATAGTTCCAGTGGAATAACCGCCGCGGGGCTTGGCCCGCGCTGCCAAAAACCATGGGAAGACAACGCACCATGGCCCGGAACGCACCCCTGACGCCGCTGGGTGTCGCCGCGCTGTCCCTGCTGGTCGAGGCGCCCATGCACCCCTACGAGATGCACCAGCTCCTGATCGCCCGGCATGAGGACCGGCTCGTGAAAGTCCGGCCGGGAACGCTTTACCACGCGGTCGGTCGGCTGGCCGAGCAGGGACTTGTCGCCGCCACCGGCACCGACCGGGAGGGCAACCGTCCCGAACGCACCACCTATGAGATCACCGGGGCCGGGCGGGAAGCCCTCACCCAAAGGCTCCAGGACATGCTGGCCAGCCCCGTCAACGAGTATCCGTGGTTCCCGCTGGCCGTCTCGGAGGCGTACAACCTGCCGGCCGGCGTCGTGATTGAACTGCTGGCCCGCCGCCTCGTCGGCCTGGAGCAGCAGGTGGGTGCCCTGGTCTCGGCACAGGAGCAGGCCCGGACGAAGGACATCGAGCGCAAGTACTGGATCGATATGGAGTACCAGCAGGCGATGCTGCACGCCGAGATCAGCTGGATCCGGAACTTTCAGGACCAGCTCGGCAGCGGCCAGCTTGCCTGGTAGCCCATCCGGGGCTTGCGCCCCGACGAACACTCTTAGGAATACGCCAGCCATCCTCCCAACCCGCAAGGAATCTTATGGAAAACGTCACCAGGCCGTGGCCGGCACTCTGGTCCCTCGTGATCGGGTTCTTTATGATCCTGGTCGACACGACCATTGTGTCGGTGGCCAACCCCCGCATCATGGAAGGCCTCGACGCCGACATCAACTCGGTGATCTGGGTGACCAGCGCCTATCTGCTCGCCTACGCCGTGCCGCTGCTGATCACCGGCCGGCTCGGTGACCGCTTCGGCCCGAAGCGGCTCTACCTGACCGGGCTGGTCGTCTTCACCCTGGCCTCGCTCTGGTGCGGGCTCTCCGGCGACGTCCAGATGCTGATCGTGGCCCGCGTGTTCCAGGGCTTCGGCGCCGCACTGATGACACCCCAGACCATGGCCGTCATCACCCGGATCTTCCCGCCGGACCGGCGCGGAGCCGCGATGGGAATCTGGGGCGCCACCGCCGGCGTCGCCACCCTGGTCGGCCCGATCCTCGGCGGCGTCCTGGTCGACGGCCTCGGCTGGGAGTGGATCTTCTTTATCAACCTCCCGGTCGGCCTCGTCGGGTTCTTCCTGGCGCTGCGCTACGTGCCGTCCCTGACCACCCACCCGCACAAGTTCGATATCCCCGGCGTGTTGCTCAGCGCCGTCGGGCTGTTCCTGCTGGTGTTCGGCATCCAGGAAGGCGAAACCTACAACTGGGGCACCATCGCCGGACCGATTTCGGTGTGGGGCCTCATCATCGCCGGGATCGCCGTGCTGGTGGTTTTTGTGCTGTGGCAAAAGGTGAACAAGGGTGAACCGCTGCTGCCGCTGTCCCTGTTCACGGACCGCAATTTTTCCCTGGCGAACATCGGCATCACCACTGTCGGCTTCGCTGTCACGTCTTTCACGCTGCCGCTGATCTTCTACTTCCAGATTGTCCGCGGACTGACCCCGACCCAGTCCGCGCTGATGATGGTGCCGATGGCGCTCATTTCCGGCGGGCTCGCGCCCGTGGTGGGCAAGATCATCGACCGGGTCAATCCGAAATTCATCGCCGCCGCCGGCCTGTTGCTGCTGTCCGTCGCGCTGTTCTGGAATGGATGGCTGATGCACCCGGACACTCCGATCCTGATGTTCCTGCTGCCGAGCGCCGTGCTCGGTTTCGCGAACGCCGGCATCTGGGCGCCGCTGAGCACCACCGCCACCCGCAACCTGCCCCCACGGCAGGCCGGTGCGGGCTCGGGCGTGTACAACACCACGCGCCAGATCGGGGCCGTGCTGGGCAGCGCCGCCATTGCGGTGCTGATCCAGGCCCGGCTCGCGGCGGAACTCCCGGCCGTCCCGGGAGGGACCCGTGAGGCGAGTCCGATGTCGTTCGGCGGCGCGCTTCCCGACGCCCTGAAGGAGGGATTCTCGACGGCGATGGGCCAGTCCATGCTGCTGCCCGCTGCCGTCATCCTGATCGGCGCGGCGGTGGCGCTGTTTTTTGCCAAGCCCCAGCCGATGCAGGGCTGGGGGACTCCCGGGACCGTGCCGGCGGCGTCAGCCGGTACCAAGGGCGCCGGGGCGCAGGCCCGCTGACGTGTGGCCGGTGTGCTGCCGGGTCAGCCCAGCAGCACACTGGTCTGGATGCCGCCGGCGGTGAAGCCCAGGCTCCGGGCGATGGCCAGCGAGCCCTGGTTGCTGACGTCGGAGCGCCACTGCAGCGTCAGCCCGGACGCGAGTGCCTCGTGCGCCGCAATCGAGGCCGCCAGCGAGCCCAGTCCGCGGCGGCGCCACTCCGGAGCAACCAGCACGCCCATGTGCGCGATGATGCCTTCCCATTCGGAGTAGGCGCCGCAGGCTACGGGGGTCCGCCGGCCGTCCTCCACGTGCATGATGGTGAAGCGGTGCTCGAGGTCCGAGAGACCCACTTCATTCACGTCATCCGGCGGGCAGGCGGCTTCCAGCTCGATTGCTTCCGGATTGCCGTGCGACACGGTGAGCTCCTCCGCGGGCTGCCGCAGCGGCAGTTCGTCGGCGAAGAACAGCGCGGCGGCGCCGAGGCCGTGGCCTCCATGGTCACGGGTGATGGTCAACAGGGTGACGTGCTGGGCGAGTTCGCCGTCGGACAGCCCGACGGCGGCGTCCAGCGCCCATTGCGGGCCCACCAGGGCGGAATTGCCGAACAGCCGGACGAACTGCACGGCCCGGGCCGACTCATCGGCACGCAGGATGCGTTCGCCGGCGGCGGCCGCGAAGGCGCCGTCGTCGAGCCCCAGGCGACGGGCCCACGCGAGCAGGATGATGTCGACCGAACCGGGCTCAAGTGTCATAACTCCACCCTACCCACCGGCGTGGGACCCTCAGTGCGGAGGACCCGGAGGACCCGGAGGACCAGCCGGATCAGCCGAAGAGGACCGCGGCCTCGTCGTAGCGGTGCTGCGGGACAGTCTTGAGGTTCCCGAGCGCGGCGTCGAAGCCGACGTGGACGATGTCTGTGCCATTGAGCGAGACCATGGTGCCCCAGCGTCCCTCGATGACGGAGTCAACGGCGGCCATGCCCAGACGGGTCGCCAATACTCGGTCGAACGCGGTGGGCACGCCGCCGCGCTGGATGTGTCCCAGCACTGTCGCCCGGGTTTCGATGCCGGTCCTGGCCTCCAGTTCCGGGGCCAGCATTTCGGAGATCCCGCCCAGCCGTGGGCGGCCGAAGGTGTCCAGTCCGCGTTCGGAGTGCGGCGTTTCCTGGCCCTCCGGCACGAACCCCTCAGCGACCACAACGAGGGGTGCACGGCCGCGGTCGCGGGCCGAGATAACCCACTCGGTGATCTGCTCCATCGAGGCCTTCTGCTCCGGGATCAGGATGGCGTGGGCGCCGGAGGCCATCCCCGCGTGCAGGGCGATCCAGCCGACGTGGCGGCCCATCACCTCGGCGATCATGCAGCGGTGGTGGGATTCTCCGGTGGTGCGCAGGCGATCGATTGCTTCGGTGGCGATCTCGACGGCGGTGTCGAAGCCGAAGGTGTAGTCGGTTGCGTCGAGGTCGTTGTCGACGGTCTTCGGGACCCCGACGATTTTCAGTCCGGCGTCGGTGAGCCGTTTGGCCGCCGCCAGGGTTCCTTCGCCGCCGATGGCGATCAGGGCGTCGATGCCCAGCCGGTCCATGTTGGCCTTGATGACCTCGGGCCCACCATTGTTTTCGAACGGGTTGGTGCGGGAGGTGCCCAGGATGGTTCCGCCCTGCTTGGCGATGCCGCGGACCATGGTGCGGGGGAGATCGATGGTGTCGCCCTCGACGACGCCGCGCCAGCCGTCCCGGAATCCCGCGAATTCGTGGCCATGGACGGCGATGCCCTTCAGGACGATGCCGCGGATGACGGCGTTCAGCCCGGGGCAGTCCCCGCCGCTGGTGAGGATTCCAATTTTCATGTCTTGGCTCAAATCCTGGCTTGAAGGGTTACAGGCAGAGCGCCACGCTGAGCTCATCTAGAGTCTAGTGGCGCCTGTGCGGGAGGACACAAACGGTTACAGCCGGAAGTGCCCCTGCCACAGGCAGGGGCACTTCCGGTTCTGGCAATTAGGGCTTGATCGAGCGGTTAGCCAGGACGGTCTCGAGGACGATGGCATTCCGCTGGTCCGGGAGCAGCAGCCAGGCCGCGAGATAGAACACGAAGGCGGGCCCGGGAAGCAGCGCGAAGAGCAGGAAAGCGATCCTCACGAACGCCACGTCCACGTTCAGCTTGGCGGCAATCCCGCCGCAGACACCGCCCAACCAGCGCTGCGGTCCACGTTTCAGGCCAAGGCCCCTGACGGTGCTGAAGAACTTATCCATGGTTCAAGACTTCCGTGTTGAGGGTTCTTTGTCACGTCCCCGGGCCGAGAGCAGCCCGCCGATCACCAGTGCTGCGCCGGCGCCAATCATCAGGCCGATCAGCACATAGGTGCCGTTGAGGACCACAATCCCGAGCTGGGAGACGATGAGGAGCGCGGCGAGGGCCACCACGATCAGCCCCCAGACGATCGTGCCCACACGTGCCGGGGAGTCGTCCTGCGGCTCGGGGATGGCGGACTGCGGGGGAGTAGCCGGGCTGCTGCCTTCCGCGTTTCGTTCTGTGCGGCCGGTCGGTGCGTCATAGCTGCTCATGTCAGTTCCCTTCCTTGATAGTGACGTTGCTGAAGGTGCCGTTGATTTCCACGATCAGCGTTTCCCCCGGTTTGTCGGTGTTGTAGTTGCTTTGCTGGTTGGTCATGCCACCGCGGTTCCGGCTGCCCTCATTGATGTTTCCCATGGTCATGTTGGCGCGGACCTCCACGGGAACGGTATCCGGGATAACCACCGTGAGGTTGCTTGCCGTGGCGTCGATGGGGACCACGAGCGCGGTGGGCAGCGGCGGGTTGAGCGGGAACCTGGTCAGGTCCACGATCCCGGAGCCGGCCGTGATATCGAACCCGTCACGGGCCTGCTCGATGCTCACCGGGGACCAGTCGGCGTTCTGCGGGCGGAAGTTGCTGTTGGGCAGCGCGCCGTAGATGCCGCCGGTGATCAGGGCGGCAACGGCGAAGAACCCGAGGATGCCGGAGGTGCGGCCCCTGAGGCCTGCGAACAGGATGCCGAGACCCACGACCGCCGCGGCGCTGGCCCAGACGACGGCGTTACTGGCGGTGCCGAGGTCTATCACGTTGGCGACGTCGAGGGCCTTGAGGCCGCCGCCGACCAGCAGGGCGAGGCCGGCCGTGACCGCGACCGCGGGGGCGCCGGGGCCGAAGTTCCTGGGCTTGGCCGGCGGAACCGATCCGCCGCCAGGGACTGGGTGGTAGCCGCCGCCGGCAGGAGGGATGGGACCTGCGGGCGGAGGTGTGCCCCAGGCCGGGCCGGGCACAGGTGACTCGCCGTAGCGGGGGACCGTGTCGGACGTGCCGTAGCCGGTGCTCGCGAAGCCCGCCGTCGATGTTGCCGGCGTCGCCGGGGAAGCCGTGGAGCTCGGGTTTGACGGGGTGGACGCCGCTGGCTGGGCCGGCGGGTAGCCGGACCCTGCCGGGCCGGCGGGCTGGGAGCTCGAGGACATGGGAGTGGCTCCGATCCGGGACTTGTTGCGCTGTGTCAGGTAGTAGATCAGGTAGATCACGCCCCCTACCCAGAGGACCGTCCAGATGAAGGGGCCGACGCCGTATCGGTCCCAACCCCAGACACCGGTGCCCAGGCTGGGGAAGCCGATGATCGTGGTGATCAGGGCCCCGGTCATCCCGGACGACCAGCGGCCGGCGGCGGCTTCCTGGACGTGAATGCGGCCGTCGGGCTCGGGCAGGAGGGCCCAGGCGATGCCATAGAGAAGGACCCCGATGCCGGCGAAGATGGTCAGGACGACCAGGATGCCGCGGACAATCAGCGGGTCGACGCCGAAGCGCTGGGCGATGCCGCTGGCGACGCCGCCGACCCAGCGCTCACGGCCACGCTGGATGCCCTGGCTGCGGATCCAGTCGAAGAAATTCTGCGGCTGGCCGGCTGCCGGCGGGGGCGTGTGGCCGTAGTAAGGCGGCGGAGTTGGGCCGGTGTGCGGCGCGCCGGAGTAGGGCGGCGGGGGCGGAAGCATTCCGGGGCCGGTGTTGGTGGCGGAGTCGGTGGTGCCGGCCGGAAAGTCCAGTGGGCGAGTGGCGGAGGTATCCGGAAAATTGAGTGGGAGCGTGGCGGAAGCATCCACTGGCGGGGTCGCGGCCGGGTGATCTGCCGCGGACGGCTCGGCGGACTGGTCAGCCGGCCGGTCAGCCGGCCGGTCAGCCGGCTGGGCTGCGGACGGTTCGGCGGACTGGTCAGCCGGCTGGGCTGCGGACTGCCCGGGAGTGCGGCCCGCGGGGTCGTGTCCTTCATCGGGGTCAGGAGTGTGCGGATTCATACTTCGATCCTCCCGTCCGCCGCGGTTCCGCTCTACTGGGGAACACCCTGAACTGTCCCTGAGTCGCCCCCGGTTAGGGTTGGAAACAGGTCCGGGGAACCCTGATCCGTGTTTGGATTGACTCATGACAACCGCTGTGTCCCGTCCGCCGCTGGTCCGCGGCAGCGACCGGGTGATCGCCGGCGTCTGCGCCGGCCTCGCCCGGCATCTGGGCTGGCCGGTGCGGCTGGTCCGGATCGGCATGGTGGTAGCCGCGCTCGCCGGCGGTGCCGGCGTCGCGTTCTATGCCTGGCTCTGGATCATGGTGCCAACTGCCGACGAAAGCGCCAAGCGCAATGCCCGCCAGCCGGCGTCGCCCATTGCTCCGGCGGTCAGCGCACCCTTTGTGGGCTCCCTGACCCCGTCCTATGACCCTGATGCGGCATTCTTTGCGGACCCTTACGCCGGACCTTACGCCGGGTCCCCGGCCCCGCCCCCGGGCCCGGCTGTTGCCTCTGCCACGGCCACGGCCGCGGCCACGGGCACGGAAACGGCTATACCTGGGCCGACCCCCGCTTCTCCCGGCACGGTTCCGGAGGACTGGCGGGGCAGGGTGCCCGGCATCCGCTACGGCAAGGAGATTCTGCTCGGCGCGGGACTCCTGTTGGCCGCCGGAATCCTGATAGCGCGCCTGCTTGGCGTGGATGTTCCGCTCGGAACACTCATCCCGGTCGCGGCCATCCTCGGCGGCGCGGCCATTGCCTGGATGCAACTGGACGAGACCCGCCGGGCCGGGATCGTGGACCGGACCAAAGCGGACCAGGCAGGCGGCTGGGCCCGGCTGGCGGCCGGGCTGGCGCTCGTCGTGGCCGGGGTCTTGGTTATGGTCTCCGGCTCCGGGTCCTGGGAACAGACCTGGCTGGCCCTGCTGTCCTCGGTGGCGGTGCTGGGCGGTGTGGCCCTGGTCCTGCTGCCCTGGGGACTGAAATTCATTCGGGACCTGGAGACGGAGCGGGCCGGCCGGGTCCGCGCCACCGAACGGGCCGAGATCGCGGCGCACCTGCACGACTCCGTGCTGCAGACCCTGGCACTGATCCAGCGGCGCGCCGGCAACGAGACCGACGTCGTTCGCCTCGCCCGAGCCCAGGAGCGAGAGCTGAGGGGCTGGCTGTACCGGGACCCGGGCAAGGAAGCCGGGCAACTGTCCGAGGGCATCCAGGCCGCGGCGGCTGAAGTCGAAGACTCCCTGGGCCACGCCGTCGAGGTGGTCAGCGTGGGCGACTGCGCCATGTCTGAACGCCACGAGGCCCTCGTCCAGGCGGCGCGCGAGGCGATGCTGAACGCGGCCCGGCACGGCGGCGGCCCCGTTTCGGTGTACCTGGAAGTCGCCGACGGATCCGCGGAGGTGTTCATCAAGGACCGCGGACCCGGCTTCGACCCCGATGCCGTGCCCGCGGACCGGCTCGGAGTCCGCGAATCGATCATCGGCCGGATGAACCGCCACGGCGGCACCGCCACCATCACCAGCAGCCCAGACGGCACCGAGGTGCGGCTCAGGCTTCCCCAGTCGGCGGCCGCAGCCAACGGCGCCAACTACAACGGCGCCACCTACAACGGCGGTAACAACAACGGCGCCAATGGCAGCGGCGCCACCAGCAACAGCGCTAACAACGGAGAGGTACGACTGTGAGCAACGCCGAAGCGGGGAGCCCCATCCGCGTCGTCATCGTGGATGACCACGCCATCTTCCGGTCCGGCCTGAAGGCCGACCTGGACCCGAACATCGTGGTCGCCGGGGAGGCCGGGACGGTGGAAGAGGCGGTGGCGGTGATCGCGGCCGTGCGTCCCGACGTCGTGCTCCTGGACGTCCATCTGCCCGGCGGGCTCGGCGGCGGCGGCCGCGAGGTGCTGGCCGGTTCGGCGCCGCTGCTGGGCAGCACCCGGTTCCTGGCCCTGAGCGTCTCAGACGCGGCCGAGGATGTCGTCTCGGTGATCCGGGCTGGAGCGCGCGGTTACGTGACCAAGACGATTTCGGGGGCGGAGATTTCCGACGCCGTCCGGCGGGTCGCGGGCGGCGACGCGGTCTTCTCGCCACGGCTGGCCGGGTTCGTGCTGGATGCCTTCGGGACCGCTCCGGCCGACATCGCCGACGACGAACTGGACCGGCTGTCCGCGCGCGAGCTCGAGGTGATGCGGCTGATCGCCCGCGGCTACAGCTACAAGGAAGTCGCGAAGGAATTGTTCATCTCGATCAAGACGGTGGAGACCCATGTCTCGGCCGTGCTACGCAAACTCCAGCTCTCCAGCAGGCACGAACTCACCCGCTGGGCCGCCGAACGCCGCCTCCTCTGACGCTCCCGCACATGTGGCGGCATAAAACCAGACGCTCCCGCACGTGTGGCGGTCTAAAACCAGACGCTCCCGCACGTGTGGCGGTCTAAAACCAGACGCTCCCGCACGTTGCGGGGGCCCGACCCAGAGGCCCCCGCACCATGAACCCACGGGACATGCTCATTCTTGAACACCGACAGTGGGCAGAATGGCATTCTGCCCACTGGTCCTGATTGCGGCGGGACATGTCCCGGGGTGCGCGGTGCGGGAGCGTCGGGTTTATTGCTGCAGGATCTGAGGGAGGGTCCTATTTGGCCTTGCCGAGGAAGTCCTGCAGCCGGGCGACGCCGGTGGCCAGGTCCTCGTCGCCGAGGGCGTAGGAGAGGCGCAGGTAGCCGGAGGGGCCGAACGCCTCGCCCGGAACCACCGCCACTTCGACCTCGTCCAGGATCAGGGCGGCCAGCTCAGCCGAGGTCGCCGGCCGGACGGGCCCGTTCGCGGACGGGAACTCCTTGCCGAGCAGGGCGCGGACGTCCGCGTAGACGTAGAAGGCGCCCTTCGGCGTCGGGCATTCAACCCCTTCGATGGCGTTCAGCCCGGCCACGATGGCTTTGCGGCGGCGGTCGAAGGCCAGCTTCATCTCGTCGACGGCGGTCAGCGGACCGGACACCGCGGCGAGGGCAGCCATCTGCGGGATGTTGGAGACGTTCGACGTGGCGTGCGACTGCAGGTTGGTGGCGGCCTTGATCACGTCGGCCGGGCCGATCATCCAGCCGACCCGCCAGCCGGTCATGGCGTAGGTTTTCGCAACACCGTTGAGGATGACAACCTTGTCGCCCAGTTCCGGGACGGCGGTCGCGATCGAGGTGAAGGGCACGCCGTCGTACGTCAGATGCTCGTAAATCTCGTCGGTGACAACCCACAGGCCCTTCGAGGCGGCCCACTGGCCGATCTCCCTGACCTGTTCCGGGGCGTACACCGCGCCGGTGGGGTTGGAGGGGGAGACGAAGAGCAGGACCTTGCTGCGGTCCGTCAGGGCGCCCTCGAGCTGGTCCACCGTGACCAGGTATTCCTGCTCGGGGCCGGCGAAGACCTCGACCGGCACGCCCCCTGCGAGCCGGATGGCCTCCGGGTAGGTGGTCCAGTACGGCGTGGGGACGATGACCTCGTCGCCGGGATCGAGCAGCGTGGCGAAGGTGTTGTACACGGCCTGCTTGCCGCCGTTGGTGACAAGAACCTGGGATGCCTCGGCCTTGTAGCCGGAATCGCGGAGCGTCTTGGCCGCGATGGCCTGCTTCAGCTCCGGCAGTCCGCCGGCAGGGGAGTAGCGGTGGAACTTGGGCTGGACGGCGGCTTCGATGGCTGCCTGAACGATGTAATCGGGGGTCGGGAAGTCCGGCTCGCCGGCGCCGAAGCCGATGACCGGGCGGCCGGCCGCCTTCAACGCCTTCGCCTTGGCATCAACAGCCAACGTGGCGGATTCGGCTATGGCGGAAATTCGCTGTGAAATGCGGGCGGCGGGCATCGCGGGTCCATTCTTCGCTTGCAGCTTCGGCGGCTGCTTGTGGGCTTCGACGGAAACTACTCTATGCTGTTCACCGGATCGACCGGGGTGCCGCCGCGGAATGTGACTGTTGCGGCGTCAGAAGGTTTCGCGGCCGGGTTTTGGCCGCTGGCTCTCGCGGCTGGTTTTCGCGACACGACGGCGGTCCGGCCGGGCCGGTTCGACGTAGGCGCAGTTGTTGCGTAGACTGGTTCTCCGGTGTTGAAAACACGATGATGGTCTGCGCCTCAGGGAAATCTGGGGAACCGGGCCCGAGTAGGTTTTCGATCCATAGGGTAGTGGCGCAATTGGTAGCGCAGCGGTCTCCAAAACCGCAGGTTGCAGGTTCGAGTCCTGTCTGCCCTGCGCAAGCTGTTCCGGTTTCCCCGGAACAAGCGCAGCAACCATGGTTCAGTTCAGAGCCGGGTATCCGACTTTGCGAGGATGAGTGAGGACCAGGTGACCGAAACAGCTGCAAGCAGCTCCAGTGGCCGCCCCGCCAAGAACGCCCCCAAGGCAGGCCTCTTCGCTCGACTTGCACTCTTCGTCCGCCAGGTCATCGGCGAACTGAAGAAAGTCGTTGCACCGACCCGCAAGGAACTGATCAACTACACGCTCGTGGTGCTGGTGTTCGTGGTCATCATGATGCTCCTCGTCACCCTGCTGGATCTGGCCTTCGGGACCGGAGTGGGCTGGGTATTTGGCGGCGCGGGCTCCGCGGACAGCTAGATCCGACCGGTCCGCAGACTGCGTGGATTACCACCGGGACACCGGAGGTTCTGCGGGGTGTGCGGAACTGAGTCATTTAAATAGGCATGTTAGGCAATGAGGAAGCAGGAGACCAAGTGTCTGAGCAGGAGCTCGAGGTAACTGAGACTGAGCTGGATAAGAGCCAGGACGCCGCGGTGGAAGCCGGGGAAGAGTCCGAGGCTGTGTCTGCTGCGCCCGAATCCGACGTCGCCGACGAAGCCGCTGACACGGCGGAAGCCGGGGAGGCCACCGCTGACGATTCCGCCGAGGCGGACACCGACGAAACCGCAGAGGCTGGCGAAGAGGCCGAGGCCGGCGACGAAGAAGCAGCCGACGGCGAGTCCGGCGACGCGCTGGCAGCTGCCGCTGCCGCCGCCGAGGTTGATCCGGCCGATGAGTTCAAAGCCAAGCTGCGCCGCCAGGAGGGTGACTGGTACGTCATCCACTCCTACGCCGGCTACGAAAACCGCGTCAAGGCCAACCTCGAAACCCGCATCCAGACCCTGGACATGGAAGATTACATCTTCGAAATCCAGGTCCCGATGGAGGAAGTCGTTGAGATCAAGAACGCTCAGCGCAAGGTCATCAACCGCGTCCGCATCCCCGGTTACGTCCTGGTCCGCATGGACCTGACGGATGCCTCCTGGGGCGCGGTCCGCCACACCCCCGGCGTCACCGGCTTCGTGGGCAACGCCCACAACCCGGTCCCGCTGCGCCTCGATGAGGTCTTCTCCATGCTCGCCCCGGTCTTCGAAGAAGAGCAGGCCGAGAAGGGCAAGCCGATCAAGCACGCTGCCGCGCAGATCGACGTCGACTTCGAGGTCGGCGAGTCGGTCATCGTCAAGGAAGGTCCCTTCGAGACGCTTCCGGCCACGATTTCCGAAATCAAGGTGGATTCCCAGACCCTCGTGGTGCTGGTCTCCATCTTCGAGCGCGAAACCCCGGTCACGCTGTCATTCAACCAGGTCAGCAAAATCTAGTTTTCCCCACAGAATTCGCCCCGGACTGCCCGCTTTAGCAGTCAGGGGCGGCCGGCCGCCTCGCCATGGCGGCCACCAACCTGAGGCACGCTCCTGTGTCCCAGGACGTAATTGAGAGAAGGACCCTACATTGGCTCCCAAGAAGAAGGTCACCGGCCTCATCAAGCTGCAGATCCAGGCAGGTGCCGCTAACCCGGCCCCGCCGATCGGTCCTGCGCTTGGCCAGCACGGTGTCAACATCATGGAATTCTGCAAGGCGTACAACGCTGCGACGGAAGCCCAGCGCGGCAACGTTATTCCTGTTGAAATCACGGTCTACGAGGACCGGTCATTCACGTTCATCACCAAGACCCCGCCGGCTGCAGAGCTCATCAAAAAGGCTGCAGGCGTTGCCAAGGGTTCCCCGACCCCGCACACCGTCAAGGTTGCAAAGCTGACCCAGGCCCAGGTCAACGAGATCGCCACCACCAAGATGGAAGACCTCAACGCCACCAGCCTGGAAGGCGCCGCGAAGATCATCGCCGGCACCGCCCGTTCCATGGGTATCACCGTCGAAGGCTAATAGCCTTCACCGCCGGGCAACCGGCACCACCTAAACATTGAAATGTCGGAAATCCGGTACGGACCAACCGTTCGGAATCCCGACTGTGGCAGGGCCCAGCGCGGTCCGCAGACCACAACTGCACAAGGAGAATAAGCAGCATGGCAAAGCGCAGCAAAGCATATGAGGCAGCC
Organism: Pseudarthrobacter sp. HLT1-3; assembly: GCF_059383535.1. NCBI lineage: Bacteria > Bacillati > Actinomycetota > Actinomycetes > Micrococcales > Micrococcaceae > Pseudarthrobacter > Pseudarthrobacter sp. HLT1-3. The sequence continues at coordinate 25,520 of NZ_JBWZCJ010000009.1, forward strand.
GCAGCCAAGATCGACGCGGAGAAGTTCTACGCGCCGTTCGAGGCAGTGACGCTGGCCAAGGACACCAACCCGTCCAAGTTCGACGCCACCGTTGAGGTCGCTTTCCGCCTGGGTGTAGACCCGCGTAAGGCTGACCAGATGGTCCGCGGCACCGTTATCCTGCCGCACGGCACCGGTAAGGTCTCCCGCGTCCTCGTTTTCGCAACGGGCGACAAGGCTGAGGCGGCAATCGCTGCCGGCGCCGACTTCGTTGGTTCCGATGACCTGATCGAAAAGATCGCAGCCGGCTGGACCGACTTCGACGCCGCCGTCGCCACCCCTGACCTCATGGGCAAGGTTGGCCGTCTCGGCAAGGTTCTGGGTCCGCGTAACCTGATGCCGAACCCGAAGACCGGCACCGTGACTGCTGACGTCGCCAAGGCCGTCAACGACATCAAGGGCGGCAAGATCGACTTCCGCGTCGACAAGCACTCGAACCTGCACTTCATCATCGGCAAGGTGTCCTTCGACGCCCTGAAGCTGGCCGAGAACTACGCCGCCGCACTGGAAGAGGTCCTGCGCCTCAAGCCGTCCGCTTCCAAGGGACGCTACATCCAGAAGGCCACCGTCGCCACCACCTTTGGCCCGGGCGTCCCGGTTGACCCGAACGTCACCAAGGTCCTGACGGAGGTCTAATCCTCAGCAGTCAGACAGCAAGGAAAGACCGTCCCGCTTCCGCGGGCGGTCTTTTCCGCATTCCCGGGTCCGGTTAGGCTGTCCCGGTGACTGCCGCGCCGTACCGCATTGAACGCCTCATGGTCCCCGACGCCCTCGACTCCCCGAACGCCGCCGAATTCCTGGGCGTCGGGGAATTGTGTGACGCCCTGACGCTCGAGACCTGGGGCAACCTGGACCGGGCGACGCCGCCCGCGGCCCGGCTGCAGTTCTGGCGGGACAACGACTACCGTCAGGTCCAACTCTTCTTCGTCCGCCAGGACGGGCGGATGGCTGCGCGGTCGTGGGTGCGCTGCGAGGTCCGGGAGAACCTCCGCAGCGCTATGGTCCACGTCGATGTGCTTGAGGAGTTCAGCGGCCGGGGGATCGGACAGGCCCTGCTGCGCCATGCGGAAGAGCTGGCGGCCGCGGCGGGCCGCACCATCCTGCAGAGCTATACGGAGCATCCCGCCGACTTCGACCCGGATGACCGGGACACTACTGTGGGGCCGGCCACCGGAACGGGAGCTGTTCCCGCTGACGCGCGGGGTGTCCGCTTTGCTCTGAAGGCCGGGTACCGATTGGAGCAGGTCTCGCGCTTCAGCGCCCTGGATGTTCCCGCTCATGCCGCATCGTGGGATGCCCTGGAACGGGATGCCCGGTCGACGGCGGGGGAGGCCTATGAGCTGCTGTCCTGGACCGGCCACTGCCCAGATGAGCATGCGGAGCAGTTCGCGGTCCTGATGTCCCGGATGAGCACGGATGCGCCAACCGGAGAGTTGAGCGTCGACGCCGAGCGGTGGGATGTGGCACGGGTCCGGCACGTGGAGGATACGTGGCGGCGGGCCGGCCTGGTGCCGCTGGTGGCGGCAGCGAGGCACCGGCACAGCGGGGAACTGGCCGCCTATTCCGTGCTGCAGCTCACGGAGGCGAAACCGTGGCTGGCCGACCAGGACGACACCCTCGTCGCCGCCGGCCACCGGGGGCACCGCCTGGGCATGCTGGTCAAGATCGCCAACCTACGCCGAATACTGGCCGAGTACCCGGCGGTGGAACGCGTCATCACCTTCAACGCGGCGGAAAACGAGCACATGCTCGCCATCAACGTCGCTCTTGGTTTCCGCCCCGCCGGCTATGACGGTGAATGGCAGCGGGTTGTTACCGGGCCGCCGATGGAACGGTGACCTAAACCGGCATATGCTGGCGATGGAAAGTCCGGCTGCTGCCGGGTTTCCGGTACCCGTGGATGGCAGAACGGCTGGGGAAGATGCCCGGGATGGCAAACGACGTACGGATTGAACAGCTGTGGATTCCCGATTCCTTGGACGGGAAGGACGCGGCCGACTTCATCGCCGCGGTCGAGGTGGGCCGCAAGGTGCGGATGCAGACCTGGGGCAGCGATGATCTTGCTTACGCGCCCCGGGAAAAACTGCTGGAAATGTCCGACCCTTACGAGCGCCAGGTCATCCTCGTGGCCAAGATCGGCGGCCAGATCGTCGGGACCGTCGACATTGCCCTGCCGCTCTCGGAGAACCTCGATTTGGCCGAGTTTGACCTCGATGTCCTGCCGGAGTTCCAGGGCAGGGGCGTGGGCCGGCAACTCCTGGAAGCCGCGGAGCATTTCGCCCGCGACGAGGGCCGCCACACGATCCTGATCGACACGAATCACCCGAGTGCCTCGCTGGGCGACAGCGAAGCCGGCCAGCTGATTCCCGGTACGGGCCTCGGGTTCGTCCCGATGAACAGCCGTGAAGTGGAGTTCGCCCGGCACAGCGGCTACACCCTGCAACACATCGAACAGTTCAGCGCCTGCCGGCTGCCGCTCGACAGTGTGCTCGTCGAGGAGCTGGAAACCGAGGCCGAGGAGGCCAACGCCGGCCGGTACCGGCTGCACCACTGGACGGACCGGTGCCCGGAACAGTGGCTCGAAGCCGTCGCCGCGCTGGAAAACAGCGCCGGCGAGGATGGCGTGCCCGGCGTGGATGACGGCGGCATGGTGTTCGACGGCGGCATCCTCCGCGAGGCCGAGGAAGTCGCCATCGCGCAGGGACGCCGGACGGTGGTCACCGCCGTCGAGCACCTCGCCAGCGGCGAGCTCGTGGGGCTGACCACCATCAGCGTCCTCGCGCTGCGCCCCGACGTCGTGTTCCAGGACGATACCGTGGTCCTGCGGGAGCACCGCGGCAACAAGCTGGGCCTGCTGATCAAGGTCTCGAATATGGAGCGGCTCTCGGAGCAGTTCCCGGATGCCCGGGTCCTCTACACCTGGAATGCCCCGGAAAACCGGTACCTGCTCACCGTCAACCGGCAACTGGGCTTCGCCACCGCCGGCGTGACCGGAATTTGGCAAAAGCAGCTCCCGGACTTCGGCCCCAGCACCAGCTGAACAGCACACCGCAGCGGCACACCGCACTGGCACGCCGGGCCCGATTTGGAGGCCACGCCTCCTCTCGCGTAAGCTGGGGGGACCAAAGACCGTCGGTTGTTGGAAATCCACTCTCCCAAGCAAGACTCACTTCTGCAGTCGCGCCGGGAGAGCCAGTGGATCTCCAGACGAAGGACCCTGAACATAGGGCGGCCGGCGCAGGTGAACGAAGCAAAGCTCCGCAGTCATGGACTGCGTCGAGACAAGCCCCGTGCATCTGCGCGGGGCGTTTTTAGTTTTTAGCTCTTTTGAGCGGGGACCGGGAAACACCGGCACTATCCCCGGAAGGAGGGTTATGGCAACGCCTAGCAAGGTTTCAGCAGTAGCTGAGATCACTAACGATTTCAAGGAATCGAACGCCGCTGTCCTGACCGAATACCGCGGGCTCACCGTTGCACAGCTCAAGCAGCTGCGTGTCTCTCTCGGCCAGGACACCAAGTTCTCGGTCGTCAAGAACACCCTGACCGCCATTGCAGCCAAGGAAGCTGGTGTCGAAGCATTCGACGGTCAGCTCGCCGGCCCCACTGCAATCGCGTTCATCAAGGGTGACGCAGTTGCCGCTGCCAAGAGCCTGACGGATTTTGCCAAGACCAACAAGCAGCTGGTTATCAAGACCGGTTACTTCGAGGGCAAGGCACTGAACGCCAGCGAAGTTGCTGCCCTGGCAGCACTCGAGTCCCGCGAGCTGCAGCTCGCCAAGGTTGCAGGCATCCTCAAGGCTCCTGCTGCCGCCGCTGTACGCATCATCGACGCACTGCGCCTCAAGCTTGAAGAAGAGAACGGCGCACCGGCTGAAGCCGAAGCGCCCGCCGCTGAAGAAGCCCCGGCCGATGCAGCAGCTGAAGCTCCGGCTGACGCCGCAGCTGAGGCTCCCGCCGACGCCGCAGCCCCCGAAGAGAACTAACTCTCTAAACCAGACTCCGGTGCGAAGGCACGGCTCCGGCCGCCCGAGCACCACAATAGGAAGGACGCCACACCATGGCGAAGCTCACCAACGAAGAGCTCATTGCAGCTTTCAAGGAACTGACCATCATCGAGCTCTCTGAGTTCGTCAAGCTCTTCGAAGAGACCTTCGAAGTAACGGCCGCTGCTGTTGCAGTTGCTGGCCCCGCTGCCGGCGGCGCCGCTGAAGAAGAAGAGCAGACCGCATTCGACGTCATCCTGGAGCACCCGGGCGACAAGAAGATTGCAGTCATCAAGGAAGTTCGCGCCATCACTTCCCTGGGCCTCAAGGAAGCCAAGGACGTTGTTGACAGCGCTCCGAAGGCCATCCTCGAAGGCGTCACCAAGGAAGCTGCCGAGAAGGCTGTTGCACAGCTCGAAGAAGCCGGCGCACGCGTTACCCTCAAGTAACTCGCCGCTTCAGAACTGGCCGGGAACCTCGCGTTCCCGATCCGCTCCGGGAAACCCCGTCCACTCCGGTGGGCGGGGTTTCCTGCGTCCCGGGCAGAAACAGCAACGCGGGGTCACTTACGGCCCATCCGAAGCCTCCGGATGGGCCACAGGTGACCCCGCGTTGGTTCTTGTTAACCCGGGGGAGTTAACCCGGCTGCTCTAGTTACGTCAGGTCCGGGGTGGGTCAGCCCGGTGGGGTCAGTTGGGTTCGGAGATGTCCGCGACGACGGCGCCGAGGGCGGCGGTCAGGGCGTCGGCGTCGACGAAGGCACTGTAGCCGTGTTCCCCGGCGCCGAGCGAAACCCTGCGGCCGGTGATGCTCCGGTCCGCATACACCGGCCAGGCCACCGCGCTGCCGAGCGGGGTGATGGTGCCGCGCTCGTAGCCGGTGGCGTCCAGGGCGGCGTCCGCCGTCGGGAGCGAGAGCTTGTTGACCCCGAGCAGGGCGCGGAGCTTAGGCCAGGAAATCTGCCGGTCGCCGGGGATCAGCGCGAACAGGAAGCTGCCGTCCTTGTGTTTGACCACCAGCGACTTCACGATGTCCCCGGGCTGGATGCCGAGGATCTGTGCCGCTTCCGCCAGGCTGCCGGCGGCCCGGCGCTCGACGAGCTGGACACTGAGTCCGCGGGCGGCGGCGTCGGCCAGGAACCGCTCCCGGCCGGCGCCGTTACCAGCCGCTGCGGATTCAGCGCCGGGGTCCGGTGCTGCGGGACCCGTCATGGCTCAGTCGCGGTACAGCAGGAGCGCTTCGCCCTGGCCGCCGCCGCCGCAGAGGGACACGGCCGCCTTGCCGGACCCGCGCCGCTTCAGCTCATGCGCCGCATGCAGGGCAAGCCGGGCGCCGGACGCACCGATCGGGTGGCCGATGGCGATCGCACCGCCGTGGATATTGCACTTTTCCAGCGGGTAGTCGAGGTCCTTGAGCGACTGCACGGCCACGGAGCCGAAGGCCTCGTTGATCTCAATGAAGTCCAGGTCGGCAGCGGACCAGCCGGCCTTGTGCAGGGCGCTCTTGATTGCGTTGGAGGGCTGGGAGTGCAGCGAGTTGTCCGGACCGGCCACCTGCCCGGGCTTGCCGACGACGGCGAGATAGTCGAGGCCGTTGTCCCGGGCGAATTTCCGCGAGGTCAGGACGAGGGCGGCGGCGCCGTCGGACAGCGGGGAGGAGTTGCCGGCGGTGATGGTGCCGTCGGTGACAAACGCCGCCCGCAGCCCGGCCAGCGAGCCGGCCGTGGTGTCGGGCCGGATGCCTTCATCCGCGGCCAGGATGATCGGGTCGCCCTTGCGCTGCTTGACGCTGATCGGGGCGATTTCGCCGTCGAACACCCCGTCCTTGGCGGCACGGGCTGCGCGCTGATGGGATGCTGCCGCCACCTCGTCCTGGGAGCTGCGGTCTATCCCCAGGGTGAGGTTCCTGGTCTCGGTCGAGAGCCCCATCGACTGCCCGTCGAAGGCGTCCGTCAGCCCGTCGTGGGCTGCGACGTCGAGCGCCTGGACCGTGCCGTAGGTCCAGCCCTGCCGGGAGCCGGGGAGGATATGCGGCGCGCGGGACATGGACTCCTGGCCGCCGGCGACGACGACGGTCGCGTCACCGGCCCGGATCATCCGGGCCGCGTCAATCACCGCTGTCAGGCCTGAAAGGCAGACCTTGTTGATGGTCACCGTGGGCACGTTCCAGCCGATGCCGGCGCCGATGGCGCTCTGGCGGGCCGGGTTCTGGCCGGCCCCGGCCTGCAGCACCTGGCCCATGATCACCGAGTCCACCTGCTCGGCCTTTACCCCGCTGGCGGCCAGTGCCGCCCGGATGGCGTGGGCGCCGAGTTCGACGGCGGTGAAGCCGGCGAGCTGCCCGTTGAGGCGCCCCTGGGGCGTGCGGGCGGCGGCGAGGATGACAACGTCATTGTCGTCTGCGGAGTTGCTCATGGTTATCTCTTCCGATCTGTTCGATATACAGCAAGGTTATCGTGACCCCCGTCACGGGGCCATTTGACGGCCGACGGCGGCCATCCTGCTGGACGGCCCCGCCCGTCCAGTCGGGGCGTGCGGGGGACGCCGGGGCCGGTGCTTGCAATCCCGGGCGAAGTGGGGTAGACAAGTAGGTTGCTTTGCCGTATCGTAGATATTTGCGTCTTCCCTGTTTACCTTCAGCCTTCATATAGCGGTGGGCTTAGCCTGGCAGCTGCGCCATCAATGTGCCGTCAACCACGGCACCAGCATGGGCAGCGCGGGTCCCGGGTCATATAGCGGAACCGGACTGGTAGCACTGCGGAGTCACTCTGCAGGGTACATAGCGGGGGAGATCTGAAAACGCCTGAAGGTCTGTGGAAGGATCCCTCTTGGTCGCCTCGAGCACCTCTAATGTAAACAACGCTGCAACCGCTATCAATGCCGACAGTACCGACGGTGCAACCCGCCGGCTCTCATTCGCAAAGATTCACGAACCGCTTGACGTTCCGAATCTGCTTGCCCTGCAAACCGACAGCTTTGACTGGCTGGTCGGCAACGAACGCTGGCAGGCACGCGTAGCCAAGGCCGTCGAAGAAGGCGACCTCAGCGTCGCCACCTCCTCGGGTCTGTCCGACATCTTCGAAGAGATCTCCCCCATCGAGGATTTCCAGGGCACCATGTCCCTGAGCTTCTCCGAGCCGGAGTTCGCTGATCCCAAATACACCATGGCCGAGTGCAAGGACCGGGACGCAACATACTCGGCTCCGCTGTACGTCAAGGCCGAATTCATGAACAACAACACGGGCGAAATCAAGCAGCAGACCGTGTTCATGGGTGACTTCCCGCTGATGACCGAGAAGGGCACCTTCGTCGTCAACGGCACCGAGCGTGTCGTCGTCTCCCAGCTGGTCCGCTCCCCGGGCGCCTACTTTGAGCGCACCGCCGACAAGACCAGCGACAAGGACATCTTCACCGCGAAGATCATCCCGTCCCGCGGCGCCTGGTTCGAACTCGAAATCGACAAGCGCGACCAGGTCGGCGTTCGCCTCGACCGCAAGCGCAAGCAGTCCGTCACGGTACTGCTGAAGGCCCTCGGCTGGACCGAAGGCCAGATCCTCGAAGAGTTCGGCCAGTACGACTCCATGCGCGCAACGCTGGAGAAGGACGCCACCGAAACCCGCGAGGACGCCTTGCTGGACATCTACCGGAAGCTGCGACCGGGCGAGCCGCCCACGGTCGAGGCTGCCCAGTCCCTGCTGGACAACCTGTACTTCAACTCCAAGCGCTACGATCTGGCCAAGGTCGGCCGCTACAAGATCAACCGCAAGCTCGGCATCGACCGCTCCCTTGGTGACAAGGAAGCGTCTGTCCTGCACGTTGAAGACATCGTCGCCATGATCAAGTTCCTGGTTGCCCTGCACGCCGGTGAGAAGACCCTCACGGGCAAGCGCGACGGCCAGGACCACGAGCTGCGCGTTGAGATCGATGACATCGACCACTTCGGCAACCGCCGCATCCGCGCCGTCGGCGAGCTCATCGAGAACCAGGTCCGCACCGGCCTGTCCCGGATGGAGCGTGTCGTCCGCGAGCGGATGACGACCCAGGACGTCGAGGCCATCACGCCGCAGACGCTGATCAACATCCGCCCCGTTGTGGCAGCCATCAAGGAGTTCTTCGGAACTTCCCAGCTGTCCCAGTTCATGGACCAGAACAACCCGCTGTCGGGTCTGACCCACAAGCGCCGCCTGTCGGCCCTTGGCCCGGGTGGTCTGTCCCGTGACCGTGCAGGCATGGAAGTCCGAGACGTTCACCCGTCGCACTACGGACGTATGTGCCCGATCGAAACTCCTGAAGGCCCGAACATCGGCCTGATCGGTTCGCTGGCTTCCTACGGACGGATCAACCCGTTCGGCTTCATCGAGACCCCGTACCGGCTCGTGTCCGAGGGTGTCGTCTCCGACGAGGTCGAGTACCTCACCGCCGACGACGAGGCAGAGGTCCTGATTGCACAGGCCAACGCCCCGCTCGACGAGAACAAGAAGTTCGCCGAAGAGACCGTCCTCGTCCGTGCCCGTGGTGGTGGAGGCGAGCCCGTGCTGGTCCCCGCAGCCGAGGTCGAGTTCATGGACGTTTCCCCGCGACAGATGGTGTCGGTGGCTACCGCCCTGATCCCGTTCCTCGAGCATGACGATGCAAACCGCGCACTCATGGGTGCCAACATGCAGCGCCAGGCCGTGCCGCTGGTCCGTTCCGAGGCGCCGTTCGTCGGTACCGGCATGGAGCGCGCCGCTGCAGTCGACGCCGGTGACGTCACCATCGCGAAGAAGGCAGGTGTGGTTACCGAGGTCTCCGCTGAGCTGGTCATCATGCTCAATGACGACGGTACGGAAACCAACTACCGGATCAACAAGTTCGCCCGCTCCAACCAGGGCAACTGCTACAACAACCGCGTTCTGGTGAGCGAAGGCCAGCGCCTGGAAGTCGGCGGCATCATCGCTGACGGCCCGGCAACGGACCAGGGCGAACTGGCCCTCGGAAAGAACCTGCTCGTGGCATTCATGTCATGGGAAGGCCACAACTTCGAGGATGCCATCATCCTGTCCCAGCGGATCGTGGCGGAGGACGTGCTGTCCTCCATCCACATCGAGGAGCACGAGATCGATGCCCGCGACACCAAGCTTGGTGCCGAGGAAATCACCCGTGACATCCCGAACGTGTCCGAGGAAGTCCTGGCCGGCCTTGACGAGCGTGGCATCATCCACATCGGCGCCGAGGTCGAAGCCGGCGACATCCTGGTCGGAAAGGTCACGCCCAAGGGCGAGACCGAGCTGACCCCGGAAGAGCGCCTGCTGCGCGCCATCTTCGGTGAGAAGTCCCGCGAAGTGCGCGACACCTCCCTGAAGGTTCCGCACGGCGAGTCCGGCACCGTGATCGGTGTCCGCGTCTTCGACCGCGACAACGACGACGAGCTGCCCCCGGGCGTCAACCAGCTGGTCCGCGTCTACGTGGCTGCCAAGCGCAAGATCACCGACGGTGACAAGCTCGCCGGCCGTCACGGCAACAAGGGTGTTATCTCCAAGATCCTCCCGATCGAGGACATGCCCTTCCTTGCCGACGGTACCCCCGTTGATATCGTCCTGAACCCGCTGGGTGTTCCGGGCCGTATGAACGTCGGCCAGGTGCTGGAAACACACCTCGGCTGGGTTGCCAAGACCGGCTGGAAGATCGAAGGCGAGCCCGAGTGGGCCAAGCAGCTGCCGAACCTGCCGCGCGAGAGTGGCTCGACCACTGTTGCAACGCCGGTCTTCGACGGCGCGCGTGAAGAGGAAATCACGGGCCTGCTCGACTCCACCAACGTCACCCGCGACGGCGTCCGCCTGATCAACTCCTCAGGCAAGACCCGTTTGTTCGACGGCCGCTCCGGCGAGCCGTTCCCGGATCCGATTTCGGTCGGCTACATGTACATCCTGAAGCTCCACCACCTGGTGGACGACAAGATCCACGCGCGCTCCACCGGCCCGTACTCCATGATCACGCAGCAGCCGCTGGGTGGTAAGGCTCAGTTCGGTGGCCAGCGCTTCGGTGAGATGGAAGTGTGGGCGCTCGAGGCTTACGGCGCCGCGTACACGCTCCAGGAGCTCCTCACGATCAAGTCCGATGACATTCACGGTCGTGTGAAGGTCTACGAAGCCATCGTCAAGGGCGAGAACATCCCGGAGCCGGGCGTTCCTGAGTCCTTCAAGGTCTTGATCAAGGAAATGCAATCGCTGTGCCTGAACGTGGAAGTTCTTTCCACGGACGGAACCACAATTGAAATGCGTGACTCTGATGACGCAGTCTTCACGGCTGCGGAAGAACTGGGCATCGATCTGTCTCGTGCAGAGCCCAGTTCCGTAGAAGAGGTTTAGCAGGTGATGTACGACGGCGGGTGACCACCCGCCGTCGTACATGACCTCCCTCTTCCCGTAACCCAAGACTTCAGAATTTAGAGAACAAGAGAGAACAGGGACCATATGTCCAGCGAATCCTCCTTCGGCCTCATGCAGATCGGCCTCGCCACCGCGGATGACATCCGTGGCTGGTCTTACGGCGAGGTTAAGAAGCCGGAAACCATCAACTACCGCACGCTCAAGCCTGAGAAGGACGGCCTCTTCTGCGAGAAGATCTTCGGCCCGTCCCGCGACTGGGAGTGCTACTGCGGTAAGTACAAGCGCGTGCGCTTCAAGGGCATCATCTGCGAGCGGTGTGGCGTTGAAGTCACCCGCGCCAAGGTTCGCCGTGAGCGCATGGGCCACATCGAGCTGGCCGCCCCGGTCACGCACATCTGGTACTTCAAGGGTGTGCCGTCCCGTCTGGGCTACCTCCTTGACCTGGCACCGAAGGACCTCGAAAAGGTCATCTACTTCGCCGCCTACATGATCACGAGCGTCGACGCCGACAGCCGCCACGAGGAACTGCCCAACCTCCAGGTTGAGCACGACATCGAGAAGAAGCAGCTGATCGACAACCGCGACTCGGACATCGCCACGATCGCCCGCGACCTCGAGAACGAGATTGCCCGTCTCGAGGGCGAAGGGGCCAAGGCTGCCGACAAGAAGAAGGCCCGCGACTCCGCTGACCGCCAGATGGCAAACGTCCGCAAGCGCGCGGATGCTGAAATCGAGCGCCTCGAGCAGGTCTGGGACCGCTTCAAGAACCTCAAGGTCGCCGACCTTGAAGGCGACGAAGGCCTGTACCGCGAACTGCGCGACCGTTACGGCATGTACTTCGAAGGTTCCATGGGTGCCGAAGCCATCAAGAAGCGTCTTGAGAACTTCGACATGCAGGCCGAGTCGGACATGCTCCGCGACATCATCGCCAACGGCAAGGGCCAGCGCAAGACCCGCGCCCTGAAGCGGCTCAAGGTGGTCAACGCGTTCCTGACGACCAGCAACAGCCCGCTCGGCATGGTGCTGGACGCCGTCCCGGTGATTCCGCCGGAACTGCGCCCGATGGTCCAGCTGGACGGTGGCCGCTTCGCGACCTCCGACCTCAACGACCTCTACCGTCGTGTGATCAACCGGAACAACCGCCTCAAGCGCCTGCTTGATCTCGGTGCCCCGGAGATCATCGTCAACAACGAGAAGCGCATGCTTCAGGAAGCTGTTGACAGCCTCTTCGATAACGGCCGCCGCGGCCGTCCGGTCACCGGACCGGGCAACCGTCCGCTGAAGTCCCTGAGCGACATGCTCAAGGGCAAGCAGGGTCGTTTCCGCCAGAACCTCCTGGGTAAGCGCGTTGACTACTCCGGCCGTTCCGTGATCGTCGTCGGCCCGCAGCTGAAGCTGCACCAGTGTGGCCTGCCGAAGCAGATGGCGCTGGAGCTCTTCAAGCCGTTCGTGATGAAGCGCCTGGTTGACCTCAACCACGCGCAGAACATCAAGTCGGCCAAGCGGATGGTCGAGCGTTACCGCCCGCAGGTCTGGGATGTTCTCGAAGAGATCATCACCGAACACCCCGTGCTGCTGAACCGTGCACCCACCCTGCACCGTCTCGGCATTCAGGCGTTCGAACCGCAGCTGGTCGAAGGCAAGGCCATCCAGCTTCACCCGCTGGTTTGTGGCGCCTTCAACGCTGACTTCGACGGCGACCAGATGGCAGTGCACCTGCCGCTGAGCCCCGAAGCCCAGGCTGAAGCCCGCATCCTGATGCTGTCCTCGAACAACATCCTGAAGCCGTCTGACGGCCGCCCGGTGACGTTGCCTTCGCAGGATATGATCATCGGCCTCTACCACCTGACCACCAAGCGTGTCGGTTCAGCTGGCGAGGGCCGGATCTTCTCCTCCGTCGCGGAAGCCATCATGGCGTTCGACCTGCACGAGCTGCACCTGAACTCCCAGGTCAAGATCCGGCTGGAGGGCTTTGTCCCTTACGCCGGCTGGGAAGCTCCGGAAGGCTACGAGCCGGGTCAGACCGTACTCGTCCAGACCTCCCTGGGCCAGGTCCTCTTCAACGAGACCCTGCCCGCGGACTACCCGTGGGTTGAGAACGTTGCCGACAAGGGCGAACTGTCCACCATCGTCAACGACCTCGCCGAGCGCTACCCGAAGGTGGTCACGGCGGCAACGCTGGACAACCTGAAGGATGCCGGTTTCTACTGGGCCACCCGGTCCGGCGTCACCGTCGCCATCTCCGACATCGAGGTGCCCAAGGACAAGCCGCGGATCCTCGCCGGTTACGAGACCATGGCCGCCAAGATCCAGGGCCAGTACGACAAGGGCCTGATCGACGACGACGAGCGTCGCCAGGAACTGATCGAGATCTGGAACAAGGCAACCAACGAGATCGCCCAGGCGATGCGTGACAACCTGTCCCCGATGAACACGATCAACCGCATGGTGTCCTCCGGCGCCCGTGGTAACTGGATGCAGGTCCGCCAGATCGCGGGTATCCGTGGCCTGGTGGCCAACCCTAAGGGTGAGATCATCCCGCGTCCGATCAAGTCCTCGTACCGTGAGGGCCTGTCGGTGCTGGAATACTTCATCGCCACGCACGGTGCCCGTAAGGGTCTGGCTGACACCGCGCTGCGTACCGCCAACTCGGGTTACCTGACCCGTCGCCTGGTGGACGTCTCGCAGGATGTTATCGTCCGCGAAGAGGACTGCGGCACGGAGCGCGGTCTTATGACCGCGATCGCCGTCGCTGACTCCAATGGCGAGCTGGTCCTGGACGAGAACGTCGAGAACAGCGCGTATGCCCGCACCCTGGCCGTGGATGTCGTTGACTCCAAGGGCAAGGTCCTGGCAGCAGGTGGCACCGACTGCGGCGACGTGGTCATTGCCGAACTGTTCGCAGCCGGCATCACCGAGGTCAAGGTCCGCTCCGTACTCACCTGTGAGTCCAGCGTCGGCACCTGCGCCCTGTGCTATGGCCGTTCGCTGGCCACGGGCAAGACCGTCGACATCGGTGAGGCAGTCGGCATCATCGCCGCACAGTCCATCGGCGAGCCGGGCACCCAGTTGACCATGCGTACGTTCCACACCGGTGGTGCTGTCTCCTCCAGCGGTGGCGACGACATCACCCAGGGTCTGCCCCGTATCCAGGAGCTCTTCGAAGCCCGTACTCCGAAGGGTGTCGCACCGATTGCTGAAGCAGCCGGCCGCATCGCCATCGAAGAGTCCGAGCGCCAGATGCGCCTGGTCATCACCCCGGATGACGGATCCGAAGAGATCGCCTACCCGGTGCTGCGCCGTTCACGTCTTCTCATCGAAGACGGCGAGCACGTCAGCGTCGGCCAGAAGCTCATCAACGGTCCGGTCGACCCCAAGCAGGTTCTGCGCATCATGGGCCCCCGTGCCGCGCAGAAGTTCCTGGTGGACGAAGTCCAGGGCGTGTACCGCAGCCAGGGCATTGGTATCCACGACAAGCACGTCGAGGTTATCGTCCGCCAGATGCTGCGCCGCGTTACGGTCATCGAGTCCGGCGAATCGGACCTGCTGCCCGGCGAGCTCGCCGAGCGCAGCCGCTTCGAGGAGGCCAACCGCCGCGTTGTGTCCGAGGGCAAGACGCCGGCTTCCGGCCGTCCCGAGCTCATGGGCATCACGAAGGCGTCCCTGGCCACCGAGTCCTGGCTGTCCGCAGCTTCCTTCCAGGAAACCACCCGCGTCCTGACGCAGGCGGCCATGGAAGGCAAGAGCGATCCGCTGCTCGGCCTCAAGGAAAACGTCATCATCGGTAAGCTGATCCCGGCCGGCACGGGTCTCCCGCGCTACACCGAGGTCACCGTGGAGCCCACTGAAGAAGCAAAGGCCAACCTGTTCACCGGCCCCAGCGCATTCAGTGACTTCTCCTACGATTCGCTGGGCGGCGACGGAGCTCCCGAGTTCCACGCCATCCCGCTGGATGACTACGACCTGGGCAGCGACTTCCGCTAACCCGGCCGACAGGCACCAGGATGGTCCCGCACCGCAAGGTGGGGGACCATCCCGCTTTAACCCGTCGGTTGCTCCGATAACGCCCTTTAGGGTCCCCAGAACGGCGTTATCGGAGCAACCGATGGGGGAGCGGGGTCCCGATTAAGGGCTGGGACCTGACCGTGTTAGACTTGAGACTAATTGTTATTGTGGCAGTGGATGAGTGCGCCGATTGCAGCTGAAAGGCTGAATCAGGTCGACGTTTCCGGTTTGCAGGGTTCTTGTGCAACGTATGCCACATTTTCGCATGCCTAGGGGAAGTCCGGGACGAAAGTCCGTGGGACCCGGCATGCGGCCCGACTATTAAGGCTTCGTTTCAGCTGCTCTGGAGAGAACTTCAAGGCTCGAGCGGCGGGGCGCAGCGACAAGAGAGCGGCCGCCAACGGCCGCTCCGGATAAAACGGAGAACACGAGAGTGCCTACGATTAACCAGCTGGTCCGTAAGGGCCGCACGCCGAAGGTCAAGAAGACCAAGGCTCCCGCGCTTAACGGCAGCCCCATGCGCCGCGGTGTCTGCACCCGCGTGTACACGACGACCCCGAAGAAGCCGAACTCGGCTCTCCGTAAGGTTGCCCGTGTGCGCCTCAATGGTGGCGTTGAAGTCACCGCGTACATCCCCGGTGTAGGCCACAACCTGCAGGAGCACTCCATTGTGCTCGTTCGTGGCGGCCGCGTGAAGGACCTTCCGGGTGTACGTTACAAGATCGTCCGTGGCGCCCTCGATACCCAGGGTGTCAAGAACCGTAAGCAGGCTCGTAGCCGCTACGGCGCAAAGATGGAGAAGAAGTAATATGCCTCGCAAGGGTCCGGCCCCCAAGCGGCCGCTAGTTCTAGATCCCGTTTACGGCTCCCCGCTGGTCACCCAGCTCATCAACAAGGTGCTCGTTGACGGCAAGAAGTCCACCGCAGAGCGCATCGTTTACGGTGCACTCGAAGGTGCTCGCGCCAAGTCCGGCGGCGACCCGGTCGCAGCCCTCAAGAAGGCCATGGAGAACGTCAAGCCTTCCCTCGAGGTCCGCTCCCGCCGCGTCGGTGGCGCCACCTACCAGGTTCCGGTTGAGGTCAAGCCGGGTCGCTCGACTGCCCTCGCCCTGCGCTGGCTGGTTGGCTACTCCAAGGCCCGCCGCGAGAAGACCATGACCGAGCGCCTCCAGAACGAAATTCTGGATGCCTCCAACGGTCTCGGTGCCGCTGTGAAGCGTCGCGAAGACACCCACAAGATGGCCGAGTCCAACAAGGCCTTCGCACACTACCGCTGGTAATACTTCCCGGACGCCGCTGGCTCAACAGAGCCGGCGGCGAACGTGCAGTCCATCCGAAAGGGAGACACCGTGGCACAGGACGTGCTTACCGACCTTAGCAAGGTCCGCAATATCGGCATTATGGCCCACATTGATGCCGGCAAGACCACTACTACCGAGCGCATTCTGTTCTACACAGGTGTGAACCACAAGATCGGCGAAACGCACGACGGCGCTTCGACGACTGACTGGATGGAACAGGAAAAGGAACGCGGCATCACCATCACGTCTGCCGCCGTGACCTGCTTCTGGGAAAACAACCAGATCAACATCATTGACACCCCCGGCCACGTGGACTTCACGGTTGAGGTTGAGCGCTCCCTGCGCGTCCTCGACGGTGCAGTTGCCGTGTTCGATGGCAAGGAAGGCGTGGAGCCGCAGTCTGAGACTGTCTGGCGCCAGGCTGACAAGTACAACGTCCCGCGCATCTGCTTCGTCAACAAGATGGACAAGCTCGGCGCTGACTTCTACTTCACCGTCGACACCATCATCAGCCGCCTCGGTGCCAAGCCGCTCGTTATGCAGCTGCCGATCGGCGCCGAGAACGACTTCATCGGCGTCGTCGACCTGCTCTACATGCGCGCACTGGTCTGGCCCGGCGACTCCAAGGGTGACGTCACCATGGGTGCGAAGTACGAGATCCAGGAGATCCCGGCTGACCTCAAGGAAAAGGCCGAAGAGTACCGCGCAACGCTCATTGAGACCGTTGCAGAGTCCTCCGAAGAGCTTATGGAGAAGTACCTCGAAGGTGAAGAGATCACCGAAGACGAGCTCAAGGCCGGCATCCGCAAGATGACGATCAGCTCCGAGCTCTACCCGGTGTTCTGTGGCTCCGCCTTCAAGAACCGCGGCGTCCAGCCGATGCTTGATGCAGTTGTCGATTACCTGCCGAACCCGCTCGACGTCCCGCCGATGATCGGTCACGATCCCCGCGACGAAGAGAAGGAACTGACGCGCAAGCCTTCCTCCGAGGAGCCGTTCTCGGCTCTGGCGTTCAAGATTGCGACGCACCCGTTCTTCGGTCAGCTCACCTTCATCCGCGTGTACTCCGGTCACGTGGAAGCAGGCTCACAGGTGGTCAACTCCACTAAGGGCAAGAAGGAGCGCATCGGCAAGCTGTTCCAGATGCACGCCAACAAGGAAATGCCCGTTGACGGCGCTACCGCTGGCCACATCTACGCAGCAATCGGCCTGAAGGACACCACCACGGGTGACACCCTGTGTGATTCCAACAACCAGATCGTCCTCGAATCCATGAGCTTCCCGGAGCCCGTGATTTCTGTTGCGATCGAGCCGAACACCAAGGGCGACCAGGAGAAGCTGTCCACGGCTATCCAGAAGCTCTCCGCTGAGGACCCCACCTTCCAGGTCTCCCTCAACGAGGACACCGGCCAGACCATCATCGCCGGCATGGGCGAGCTCCACCTGGACATCCTGGTGGACCGCATGCGCCGCGAATTCAAGGTCGAGGCAAATGTCGGCAAGCCGCAGGTTGCGTACCGCGAGACCATCAAGCGTGCTGTAGAGCGTCACGACTACACGCACAAGAAGCAGACCGGTGGTTCCGGCCAGTTCGCAAAGATCCAGATCGCGATCGAGCCGCTGGACACGTCCGACGGCGAGATGTACGAGTTCTCGAACAAGGTCACCGGTGGACGTATTCCGCGCGAATACATCCCCTCGGTTGACGCCGGTATCCAGGATGCGCTGAACGACGGCGTCCTCGCCGGCTACCCGGTTGTCGGCATCAAGGCCACGCTGATTGACGGCGCGTACCACGATGTTGACTCCTCGGAAATGGCGTTCAAGATCGCCGGCCGGATGGCTTTCAAGGAAGCCGCACGCAAGGCGAACCCCATCCTGCTCGAACCGCTGATGGATGTCGAGGTCCGCACCCCTGAGGAATACATGGGTGAAGTTATCGGTGACCTCAACTCCCGCCGTGGCCAGATGCAGTCCATGGAAGATGCCCAGGGCGTCAAGGTCATCCGCGCGCACGTCCCGCTGTCCGGCATGTTCGGCTACATCGGTGACCTGCGCTCGAAGACCCAGGGCCGCGCTGTGTACTCCATGACGTTCCACAGCTACGCCGAGGTCCCGAAGGCATATGCCGACGAGATCATCCAGAAGAACCGCGGCGAGTAGTCTCCACGGCTCTCGCAGCAACAAACTCGGGTGCGTTTCCGGTTCCGGAAATTCGCCTGGTGCAGATGGCCGGTTCCGGCCCGGCCGGCGGCCATCTGCACCGACAGACTCGTGGGACTAGTATTAGTTCCTGAATCTGCAATTTCATCAATCCAAAGCCCCCCAAGTAGACTTACTGAAGTTTCGTCGCGACAAGCGCGGTCGAAGGGTAAGTCATTTGAAAACGTTCTAGGAGGAACCTGTGGCAAAGGCAAAGTTCGAGCGGACTAAGCCGCACGTTAACATCGGCACCATTGGTCACGTTGACCACGGTAAGACGACGTTGACGGCCGCGATTTCCAAGGTGCTGTACGACAAGTACCCGACACTCAACGAGCAGCGCGACTTCGCGTCTATTGACTCTGCTCCCGAAGAGCGTCAGCGCGGCATTACCATCAACATCTCCCACGTTGAGTACCAGACCGAGAAGCGCCACTACGCACACGTAGACGCTCCGGGTCACGCTGACTACATCAAGAACATGATCACCGGTGCTGCACAGATGGACGGTGCAATCCTGGTGGTTGCCGCCACTGACGGCCCGATGGCTCAGACCCGCGAGCACGTTCTGCTCGCCCGCCAGGTTGGCGTTCCCTACCTGCTGGTTGCACTGAACAAGTCGGACATGGTCGATGACGAAGAGCTCCTCGACCTCGTCGAAATGGAAGTTCGCGAGCTGCTTTCGGCTCAGGGCTTCGATGGCGATGAGGCTCCGGTTGTGCGCGTTTCCGGTCTGAAGGCTCTCGAAGGCGACCCGGTTTGGGTCAAGTCCGTCGAGGACCTCATGGAAGCTGTCGACAACTCGGTGCCGGACCCCGTCCGTGACCGTGACAAGCCGTTCCTGATGCCGATCGAAGATGTCTTCACGATCACCGGCCGTGGCACCGTTGTTACGGGCCGCGCCGAGCGTGGAACCCTCGCCATCAACTCCGAGGTCGAGATCGTCGGCATCCGCCCGGTCCAGAAGACCACGGTTACCGGTATCGAGATGTTCCACAAGCAGCTCGACGAAGCATGGGCCGGCGAGAACTGTGGCCTCCTGCTCCGCGGTCTGAAGCGCGACGACGTCGAGCGTGGCCAGGTTGTCGTGAAGCCGGGTTCCATCACCCCGCACACCGACTTCGAGGCTAACGTCTACATCCTCTCCAAGGACGAAGGCGGGCGTCACAACCCGTTCTACTCCAACTACCGCCCGCAGTTCTACTTCCGCACCACGGACGTAACCGGCGTTATCACCCTGCCGGAAGGCACGGAAATGGTTATGCCCGGCGACAACACTGAGATGACCGTTGCGCTCATCCAGCCCATCGCCATGGAAGAGGGCCTCGGCTTCGCTATCCGCGAAGGCGGCCGCACCGTTGGTTCGGGACGCGTTACCAAGATCCTCAAGTAGTACTTGCTGATCTGAGTTAGACCTCTGATCGGGTACGCCGTCTGACGGCCCCCGTGAAGCAAAGAACGGCCCCGCTGCACTCGCAGCGGGGCTGTTCTTTTTTGTGCCGGGTCCTGGTCGCCCGGCCGGGCAGGTCCATTTCCCTGGCGAAAACCCTGACTGCTTGAACCTGCCGACCGGGGTCCGTCCATTCGCCACAAATGGCCGCTATGGGGGGCCCCTCACAATGCCGCCTTCGCCGATTCGCCGAAGATGGCCGCTATGAAGCCGCGCATAGCGGCCATCTTCGTCGGATGACTGCGCATAACCGCACGGGCCGGGGAGGTCCCCTCCTGGGAGCGGGACCTGTGGGCGGGCATCCGCTGGCCGCCCAGTGGTGATAGATTTCATCTAGTCATTGGATTTGCTGGGGGCTGAGCGGGTTCGGGCAGCCGGAGACATGAGGGATCTGTATGCCGAGTGCTGTCCAAGCCCTGCTGGTGCTGCTTCTGGTGGCCGGTGCCCTGATGCTGGGCCTGCGCCGGGGGAGGGCGCAGGAACGCCGGCGGGCCAATGAGGCTCTCAGCGGCGCTTTCGCGGCCGGCTTCCGGGCGGGGCACCTCCAGGGCTGGAGGGACGGCGGGGCTGCCCGCGAGCAGCAGGGGTCAAACATCCCGCCCGCACCGGCAGCGCCCGCACCGGCAGCGCCGGCGGCGCCCCAACCGGCGCCGCCGGCGTCCCCCCAACCGACGCCTGCACCGGCAGCGCCCCAGCCGTGGCCCGCGCCAGTTCCGCCGGTCTGGCCCGGCCAGTATCAGCCCCACCTGCCAGTCCAGCAAACGCCGCAGCCCCTGCCCCTGCCCGCCCAGTGGTCGGCTGCGCCGCCGCAGCCCCCGGCCGTTTACCAGGAATCCGAAGCGGAACGTGCCGCCCGCAAGGAGAAACGCGACCGGCAGAACATCAACATCACGCTCTACGTCGCCAGCCTCCTGTTGGTCGCAGCCGGCGCCCTGTTCGTAGGCACCTCCCTGCCGGAGGGGCTTCGCTTCGCCGGCGTCGCCGCCATCACGGCGCTGTTCTATGCCGGCGGGCTGTTCCTGCATGCGAGGGCCCCGCGGCTTCGGCCCGCCGCCGTCGCGTTCACCGGGACCGGCCTGGCCCTGGTCCCGGTGACCGGCCTGGCCCTGTACAACTTCACGCTGCACGACGGCCCCGCCGCCTGGCTGGTCACCTCAGTCGTCGGCACCGTCGCCTATGTTGGCGCCGCGGTACGGATGGAAAGCAGGGTCCTCGCCTACCTGTCCCTGACGTTCCTCGTGTCGACGGCGTGGTCCGGCGTTGCGGTCCTCGGCGGAGCCCTGGTCTGGTATTTCGTGGCACTGATCGCCGTCGCGATCCTGTTGACGCTGCTGGCGCTGTCCCGTCCGCGCTGGGTGCCGGGAGTGTTCCTCAAGCCGCTGATGGACCTGCACCCCTTCGTGGTCCCCTCCGTGGCAGTGGCCGTGACCTTCGTGCCGCTGCTGCTCGGCAAGGGCGAGTACGCGCTGGTCATGTTCCTGTGCGGCGCCTACTTCGCGCTGATGGCAGCCGTTCCGCAGGGCCGATTCCGGGTCGCGCACTACTACGGCGCGCGGTTGAGCCTCACCGTGGCGGCCACGGTCGCAGCCTGGGACGCGAGCGAGAGCCTGCCGTGGACGCTGCTGACCGCCCTCGTGCTGGCGGCCCTCCAGGCCGTGCTCGTGGGCTCCGGGCTGAATGTCCTTCCTGCCACGCTGTTGGGCTCGGCCGGCCGCAGGCGGGCGGACGCCCTCGCCACCTTCGGGCTGCAACTGGTCCTGACGCTGTTGTGGAGTGCTTCGACCCTGTTCGACGCGGCCGTCGACCCGGCGGTTGACGTTCCGGTCTGGGTGCCGCTGCTGCTGGCGCTGCTCACCGGCATGGCCCTCGCGGTGGGCCTGGGCGGGCTGGCAGAATGGGCCCCGCCGGCTGCCCTCGCAATGTCCGCGGCCGTGGGTGACAGTGCCGGCCGCTGGACCCCGGCAGGTCTGCTCCTGCTGGCGGCGCTGTTCTGGGGCGTGCGCTCCCTGCCCGCGGCGGAGCCGCTGCGCCGGCACTTCGTTCTCGCCGCCCGCATCGCGGCGACGCTGACCGTTCCCGCAGCCGTCGCTGCCGTACTGGGCGGTGACCCTGACCCACTCGCCGTGCTCTCCGCCTTCCTGCTGGCCCTCGTGGCGCAGCAACTCGCCACGGCATTCCTCGTCGGGGTGGGTGTGCCCTCGCTGGCGCCGAACGCCAGCCTGGCTGCCTTCACCCTCGCGGCGCTGCCCGCCCTCGCCGGGATGGCACTCGTGGACGACACCCCGGGGAGGGCGCTCACCGGCACCGCTATCATGCTGCAGCTCCTCGTCGCCCTGGGCATCGGCTGGGCCCTGTCCGGGGAGGCGGCGGAAGGTTCCCCCTGGCGGCCCGGCGTCCGGGAGCTGTTGCCCCTGGGCATGGCGGCAGCGCTGGCAGGGATGGCGTTCGCCGTCGTCTCGCTCCGGGCGGGCAATATCAGCCTGGCCCTGATTGTGCTGTATCTGATGTTGACTGCGCTGCGACGCGCGGCACGGCAGCAGCGGTGGAGCTACTGGTGGATGGCCCGGGGGACCTGCACCGTCCTGGTCCTGACGGGCTACCAGCAGCTCCGGCAGGACACCGGCCCGCTGCTGTTCGGCGGCGAGGAACTCGCGGGGTCGTCACTGGCAGTGCTGGTGTTGGCGCTGCAGCTGGCCTTCCCGCTGTTGGCGGAGGCCAGGGGACAGGCTCCCGGCGGCGTGCTCACCGACGCCGCCGCCGTCCTCGGGCTGCAGGCCGTCGCCCTGTCCCTGCTCAGGACCTCCAGCCTCCCCAACGAAGGACCCTCGGCGCAGCTGACGGCGGCGGTCGTCCTGATCGCCCTCAGCGCGGCGGCGGCGGGGTTCGTGCTGCGTGCCCGCCCCGCCTCGATGGCGGTGGCCCCGGCCGCGCTGGCGGTGCTGCTGCTGTTCCGGGCGGGCTCGGCGCTCGACGTCGAGCTGGTGCTGGGTATCTTTGCCGCGTACAGCGCCGTGATGGTGGTGGCCGCGACCGCGCGCACCGCCAAGGGCAGCTATTTCGCTGCGGCCCGGGTGCTGACCCTGGCCCTGGCGCTCGTTCTCAGCTACGACGCAACGGTCTCCGTCACCGCGGTCTCGGTGACCTTCGGGCTGGTCCTTGCCGCACAGCACGTGATCCGCTGGCTGATGCGGCACCGCCTGGTGGAGGTCCCGTTCCAGCAGGCAGCGGTGTGGATTACGCTGGCCGCCCAGACGGTGCTTCCGGTCGGCTACCTGGTGGCGGACCCGGACGACGGCGGCCGCTGGGTCATCGTGCTGCACGTGGCGCTGCTGCTGGTCTCCGCAGCGCTGGCCAGCCGGGTCTTCGCGGCCCGCGGGGCGGCCTACCTGGCGGTCTATGCCGCCGTCTTCGCCACGGTGGCTTTGGGGCCGCTGGCGCAGTTCGACGGCGGCTTCTCCGCCGGCGGCTTCCTTGACCGGCCCCTGCTGAGCCGGGACGGCGTCGTGGTGGTGCTGCTTGTGCTCTCGCTGGCCGCTACCGGCGCCGGTCTGCTGTTCCGGCGGACCGCACGGGCCGACGTCGAACGCTGGCTCTGGCTGGCCGCCTCCGGCGCCTTTGTCGGGACCGCACTGCTGCTGGCGCCGCCAGCGGCTGACTGGCTGGCCGGCGCAGCGGTCCTGGTGCTCGCGGTGGTCCTTTTTGCGGCGTCGCACCTGGAACGCTGGCCGGTGCTCTACGTGCCGGCTGTTGCTGCGGTGCTGGCCGGGGCCACCCTGGAAGCCGCCGAACTGCTGGACACCGTGCCGGGCGCGTGGGGCAGCTACCTGCCGTGGCTGGCCGGCTGCGCTCCGGCCGCGGCGGCGCTCTATGCCATCCGGTGGCTGCGCCGCGACACCCTCGGCACCGATCCACTCCGGCGCTGGTCACTCGCTGCTGCCGCGGTACTGGGCCTTGGCCTCGCCGCGGTCTTCGGGCTGCGCTGGGACGCGACGTCCTGGGCCGGCGCCGCGCTCGTGGCCGCCACCGCCGCAGTGTGCTGCGTCGAGGTGCCGGCGGCAGCCCGCAGGGTGGCGGCGGAACTGGGACTGCTCGCCACGACGGCGGCCGTGCAGCGCGCGGTGCTGTTCACCGGACCCGGCGCCGGCTCCGACTGGCCCGATTGGTTCTGGACGCTGCAGTGGTACGTGGTTCTCGCCGCGGTGCTGGGCGCGGTGCGCCTGGCGTCCGGGAACCGTACGGCGGTCCGGGTGCTGTGGTCAGGCGCCGCCGGGCTGGTAACGCTGTCCGGGCTGGGGATTATTTTCGGCGGCGATCCGGGGAAGCAACTCTGGGTCCTTGCGCTGATGGCCATCCTGCTGATGGCCGGACTGGGCATGGGCGAACGGCTGTTTGTCTGGTGGGGCGCGGCGGGGGTGGCGTTGTGCATCCTGTGGGCGATGCGCCAGTACACCTTCGCGCTGCTGGCCCTCATTGCCGCGGCCCTGATTGCGATCGCCGTCTGGCGGCTGAGCCGCAGCAAGCCTGCTGCTCCCGGGCAGGCGCCCCAGCCCGAGCAGGCGCCGCAGCGTGAGCCGGCGGACCGTGGCTGACCGGGGCGGGACGCTGATAATGTTGCCCCCAACGAAGGGAGCTCACAATGGGCTGGTTGATTTTCCTATTGGTGGCCGTCGCCGTTGTCGCCGCTGTTTTTTGGGCCAGGAAGCACTTCCGCCACGAGATTGAGCGGGCCAAGCGGATCAACCGGGCGAACCGGCAGGAGTAGCTGGCAGTTGCATCTTCACCCGCTGGTGGTCAGGCGCCTGCGTGCCCGGCTGAGCGCCTGATACCAGTAGTACGAATCCTTGGGCGTGCGCGCCTGGGTGTCGAAATCCACGTGGATCAGGCCGAAGCGCTGTGAGTAACCGGCCGCCCACTCGAAGTTGTCCATCAGGGTCCAGACGTAGTAGCCCAGCAGTTCAACGTCCTCGGCGATGCCGCCGGGCGCCGTGGCGTCCAGGGCATGACCCAGGTGGGATGCGATGTAGCTGATTCGTTCCGCATCCGCGATGGGTCCGGACACATGGTCGGGCTCGGGGAAGCTCGCGCCGCTTTCGGTGATGTACAGCGGCGGAAGCGCTCCAGCGTACCGGTCCTTCAGTTCGCGGAGCAGCGGCCCCAGGTGGTCCGGGGCCACGGGCCAGCCGAAACCTGTGGTCGCATATTCCGGGAACGCTGCCATATGGAACGGCATCTTCAGCATCGCCTTTGCGGTGCCGACGGGGCTTTCGCCCGGGCCGGCTCCGGTCGCGACTTTCACCGGGTAGTAGTAGTTCAGCCCGTAGAAGTCGATTGGCTGGTGGATGTTCCGCAGGTCGGCGTCGGAGATCTTCCCCATCGAACGGAACCAGGGCTTCGCGATCAGTGGCACCTTCGGATAGCGGCCCAGCAGGATGGGGTCGGCGTAGACCCGGTTCAGAACGAGGTCAAAGATGTTGGCCAGGAACCGGTCAGTGACCGAGCGCGACGCCGGCCGGACCGGGGAATGCAGGTTGGTGACGCCCACGGCGCCGGTCACCCCGGCAGCACGCAGGGCCTGCACGGCGAGGCCGTGCCCGAGGAGCTGGTGGTGCACTGAGGGCAGCGCATTGAAGAGCAGGTCGTGGCCGGGGGCATGGACGCCCAGGGCATAACCGTTCAGCGTCACTGACACCGGTTCGTTCAGTGTCACCCATTGGGCCACGCGGTCGCCGAAACGCTCACCGGCTGCTGCGCTGTAGGCGGCGAAGCGTTCCGCCGTTGAACGGTTCAGCCAGCCGCCGCGGTGTTCCAGCGGTAGCGGGGTATCCCAGTGGTACAGGGTTGCCATCGGGGAGATGCCGGCCTCGAGCAGCTGGTCGATCAGCCGGTCGTAGAAGTCGAGTCCGGCGGCGTTGAATGGCCCGGTACCGTCGGGCTGGACCCGCGGCCAGGAGATGGAGAACCGGTAGGAGTCGATGCCGAGGGTGCGCATCAGTTCGATGTCTTCGGGCGTGCGGTTGTAGTGGTCGCAGGCGACCGCGGGGGAGTGGCCGTCCAGGATGCTGCCGGGTTTCTCGACGAAGGCATCCCAGCCGGAGGGCCCACGGCCGCCGGCCGCGAGGGACCCCTCGATCTGGAAAGCGGCGGAGGCCACTCCCAGCTGGAAACCGGGGCCCAGGCGCGCGGCGAGGGCCTGAACTGCCACAGGATCCTGCTCAGTCATGCCCCTATCATCCCCACGCCGCCCGCCGAAGGCAATGATCGGCCCTGGGGGACCCGCCGGCCGCCGGCCCGCTGCCCGGGGGACCGGCCGGGCCCGCTGCGCTGAAGGGGCGACCGGCCGCCGTCGAGCACCCCCGCTATACCGTTGATTCGCTTCTGCCCGTTAATTCCGGCATACTAGATGAGTTGTTCAAGCGCTCCTTCGCGTCCCGATCCGGATAATGCCGGGTGTCAGGGTCCAGGTTGGAGACCAAACATAACCCACTCCCCATGGAACTGCGGGCTTGCACGCGTGAATAACGCGACACGCCCGACCGCGGGGGTCGGTTACGCCGGCAGGTTGAGGAACCCGGATTTATCCGGATTCAGCTTGTGCGGCGGGTGGTAGTTACGACTTCAATTGCTTCGGCAGCCACATGCAACACGCAAGTAAACAGAGCAGCCCTCACTGGAGCAGCACTAACGAAAGAGAGTCAGGCGACATGGCGGGACAAAAAATCCGCATCCGGCTGAAGTCATACGACCACGAGGTCATTGACTCTTCAGCACGGAAGATCGTTGAGACGGTCACGCGCGCAGGCGCCACGGTAGTTGGCCCTGTGCCGCTGCCGACGGAGAAGAACATCTACTGCGTCATCCGCTCTCCGCACAAGTACAAAGACAGCCGCGAGCACTTTGAAATGCGCACGCACAAGCGTCTTATCGACATCATCGATCCCACGCCGAAGGCTGTTGATTCGCTTATGCGTCTCGACCTGCCGGCCGACGTGAACATCGAAATCAAGCTGTAGGGAGGTGCTGAGAGACTATGACCGCAACCCGTAACGTAAAGGGCCTGCTGGGCACGAAGCTCGGCATGACCCAGGTCTGGGACGAGAACAACAAGCTCATCCCCGTCACTGTGGTCCAGGCAGACTCAAACGTCATCACGCAGCTGCGCAACGCAGACACTGATGGCTATGTCGCCGTTCAGATCGGCTACGGCCAGATCGACCCCCGCAAGGTCACCAAGCCGCTGGCTGGTCACTTTGAAAAGGCAGGCGTCACGCCTCGCCGCCACGTCGTAGAACTGCGCACTGCAGATGCTGACTCTTACGAGCTGGGCCAGGAGCTCTCCGTTGAGCTCTTCGAAGCCGGCCAGAAGATCGACGTCGTTGGCACCACCAAGGGTAAGGGCTTCGCCGGTGTTATGAAGCGTCACGGCTTCCACGGCGTTGGAGCTTCCCACGGTGCCCACAAGAACCACCGTAAGCCCGGTTCAATCGGTGGCGCATCCACCCCGAGCCGCGTCTTCAAGGGCATGAAAATGGCCGGCCGCATGGGCGCCGTTCGTCACACCACGCTGAACCTCACGGTCCACGCGGTTGACGTCGAGAAGTCGCTGCTCCTGATCAAGGGCGCCGTCCCCGGCGCCCGCGGCCAGGTCGTACTCGTACGCACCGCCGTGAAGGGAGCCTAGTTCAATGACTAGCACTGTCAAGGTTGACCTGCCTGCAGAGATCTTCGACGTACAGACCAACGTGCCGCTGCTGCACCAGGTCGTCGTCGCCCAGCTCGCTGCTGCTCGCCAGGGTACCCACAAGACCAAGACCCGCGCCGAGGTTTCCGGTGCAGGCCGCAAGCCGTTCAAGCAGAAGGGCACCGGCCGCGCCCGTCAGGGTTCAATCCGTGCTCCTCACATGACCGGTGGTGGCGTAGTCCACGGCCCCACGCCGCGTGACTACAGCCAGCGCACCCCCAAGAAGATGATTGCTGCTGCCCTGCGCGGCGCTCTCTCTGACCGCGCCCGTAACGGCCGCATCCACGTCGTTGCTGAGCTGGTTCCCGGCACCAAGCCGTCCTCCAGCGCAGCACTGGCTACCCTGCGGGGTGTCTCCGAGCGCAAGAACCTGCTCGTTGTCATCGAGCGCGCCAACGATGTTGCTGCACTCTCCGTGCGCAACCTCACTGATGTTCACGTTCTGTACGCAGACCAGCTGAACACCTACGACGTTCTCGTCTCCGATGACGTTGTCTTCACCAAGGCTGCCTACGAAGCATTCGTTGCTTCCAAGGCAGTGGCAAAGAACCAGGAGGATGCCAAGTGAGTGCAGCCACCCTCAAGGACCCGCGCGACGTCGTGCTTGCACCCGTCGTTTCGGAAAAGAGCTACGGCCTGATCGATGAGGGCAAGTACACCTTCCTGGTGGACCCCCGCTCGAACAAGACCGAGATCAAGCTGGCCGTGGAGAAAATCTTCTCCGTCAAGGTCGACTCGATCAACACCATCAACCGTGCCGGTAAGCGCAAGCGGACCAAATTCGGATGGGGTACTCGCAAGAACACCAAGCGTGCAATTGTGAGCCTCAAAGAAGGCACGATCGACATCTTCGGCGGTCCGCTCTCGTAGCGGAGACCACTTTAACGAGGAAATTAAATTATGGGAATCCGTAAATATAAGCCGACTACCCCGGGCCGTCGCGGCTCGAGCGTAGCGGACTTCACTGAAATCACGCGGTCGACGCCGGAAAAGTCGTTGGTACGTCCCCTCCCGAAAAAGGGTGGCCGTAACAACACCGGTAAGATCACGACCCGTCACAAGGGTGGTGGCCACAAGCGCCAGTACCGTCTGATCGACTTCCGTCGCCACGACAAAGACGGCGTCAACGCCCGCGTTGCCGAAATCGAGTACGATCCGAACCGCACGGCTCGCATCGCCCTCCTTCACTACATTGATGGCACCAAGCGTTACATCATTGCCCCGAACAAGCTGTCCCAGGGTGACACCGTAGAGGCAGGTGCCGACGCTGATATCAAGCCCGGCAACAACCTTCCGCTGCGCAACATCCCGGTCGGTACCGTAATCCACGCAGTCGAACTGCGTCCGGGTGGCGGCGCCAAGATGGGCCGCTCCGCCGGCGCATCGATCCAGCTCGTGGCAAAGGAAGGCCGTTTCGCCCAGCTGCGTCTGCCTTCCGGTGAAATCCGCAACGTTGACGTGCGCTGCCGCGCAACCGTCGGCGAGGTCGGCAACGCCGAGCAGTCGAACATCAACTGGGGCAAGGCCGGCCGTATGCGGTGGAAGGGCGTTCGCCCGACCGTCCGTGGTGTCGCCATGAACCCGGTCGATCACCCCCACGGTGGTGGCGAGGGTAAGACGTCCGGTGGACGTCACCCCGTCAACCCGAACGGTAAGCGCGAAGGCCGCACCCGCCGTCCCAACAAAGAGAGCGACAAGCTTATTGTTCGTCGCCGTCGTACTGGCAAGAACAAGCGATAGGAGCCTGGACACATGCCACGCAGCCTGAAAAAAGGTCCTTTCGTTGACCAGCACCTCTTTGTAAAGGTAGCCAGGGAAAACGAAAAGGGCACCAAGAACGTCATCAAGACCTGGTCCCGCCGCTCGATGATCGTCCCCGACATGCTCGGCCACACGATCGCCGTACACGACGGACGCAAGCACATCCCCGTGTTTGTCACTGAGTCGATGGTCGGGCACAAGCTCGGCGAATTCGCTCCCACGCGGACATTCCGCGGCCATGTCAAGGACGACCGTAAGGGCAAGCGCCGCTAGGCGCCTGCACTTACGTCAAAGACGAGAGAAGGAAAGCAATGGAAGCCAAGGCAATTGCGCGTCACATCCGCGTAACGCCTATGAAGGCCCGGCGCGTCGTCAACCTTGTTCGTGGTAAGCAAGCGAATGAGGCTCTGGCAATTCTGAAGTTTGCCCCGCAGGCAGCTTCAGAGCCGGTATTCAAGGTAGTTCAGTCGGCAATCTCCAACGCCCGGGTCCTCGCGGACCGCGACGGCGTGGCGTTTGACGAAGGTGACCTCATCATCAGCGAAATGTATGTTGATGAAGGCCCGACCATGAAGCGGTTCCAGCCGCGAGCCCAGGGTCGTGCATTTCAGATCAAGAAGCGCACGAGCCACATCACCGTGGTAGTTGCTACCCCGGAGAAAGAGGAGGCTCGCTAAGTGGGACAGAAAGTTAACCCGCACGGGTTCCGACTCGGCATCACCACCGATCACGTATCGCACTGGTTTGCTGACAGCACCAAGCCCGGCCAGCGGTACAAGGACTTCGTCCGCGAAGACATCCGCATCCGCCAGCTCATGTCCACGGGCATGGAGCGCGCCGGTATCGCCAAGGTCGAAATCGAGCGCACCCGCGACCGTGTCCGTGTGGATATCCACACTGCACGTCCGGGCATCGTTATCGGCCGCCGCGGCGCAGAAGCAGACCGCATCCGCGGCGAGCTCGAAAAGCTCACGGGCAAGCAGGTCCAGCTGAACATCCTCGAGGTCAAGAACCCCGAGATGGAAGCACAGCTTGTTGCCCAGGGCGTTGCTGAGCAGCTGACTTCCCGCGTGGCGTTCCGCCGTGCGATGAAGAAGGCCATGCAGTCCGCGCAGCGCGCCGGTGCCAAGGGCATCCGGATCGCTTGCTCGGGTCGACTGGGCGGCGCAGAAATGTCCCGCTCGGAGTTCTACCGCGAAGGCCGTGTGCCCCTGCACACCCTCCGCGCGAACATCGACTACGGCTTCTACGAGGCCAAGACCACCTTCGGCCGCATCGGCGTGAAGGTCTGGATCTACAAGGGTGACGTCACTGCCAAGGAACTGGCTCAGCAGGCAGCTGCTGCTCCGTCCCGTGGCCGTGGTGCCAGCGACCGCCCGGGCCGCCCGGGTGGCGCTGACCGTGGTGACCGCCGTCGTCGTAACGACCGCCCGGCCGAGGCTGCACCCGCTGCTGCCGAAGCTCCGGCTGTTGAAGCCAGTGCCGCAGGCTCGGCACAGTCAGTAGAAGGAGGACAGGCTTAAATGCTTATCCCACGTCGAGTCAAGCACCGTAAGCAGCACCACCCGGGTCGTACCGGCGCTGCAACGGGCGGCACCAAGGTCTCCTTCGGTGAATGGGGTATCCAGGCGCTGAGCCCGGCCTACGTCACGAACCGTCAGATCGAGTCTGCCCGTATCGCGATGACCCGCCACATCAAGCGTGGCGGAAAGGTCTGGATCAACATCTACCCGGACCGTCCGCTGACGAAGAAGCCTGCCGAAACCCGCATGGGTTCCGGTAAGGGTTCTCCGGAATGGTGGGTCTCAAACGTCAAGCCGGGCCGGGTTCTCTTTGAGATCTCCGGTGTCGATGAAGCAACTGCCCGCGAGGCACTTCGCTTGGCGATCCACAAGCTCCCGTTGAAGGCACGCATTCTGCGTCGCGAAGGTGGTGAATAGAAATGTCAGTAGGATCCAAGGAACTTGCATCCGCACAGCTGGACGGTTTCGACAACGAGCGACTCGTTGAGGAACTCCGTAAGGCCAAGGAAGAGCTGTTCAACCTGCGTTTCCAGTCCGCCACCGGTCAGCTGGAGAACCACGGTCGTCTGCGCGCGGTAAAGAAGGACATCGCCCGCATCTACACCGTTCTCCGTGAGCGCGAGCTGGGCATTCGTGCCGAGGTTGCCGCACCGGTTGTGGAAGCCAAGGAAGAAAAGAAGTCCAAGAAGGCTGCAACCAAGAAGGCTGACAAGGCTGAAACGGTTGAAACCGAGGAGGATGCCAAGTGAGTGAAAAGGACGAGAACGTGACGGAAACTGTTTCCGGCGCAGCTGCGGCTGCCGAGCGCGGTGACCGTAAGACCAAGCGCGGCTACGTGGTCTCGGACAAGATGGAAAAGACCATCGTTGTCCAGGTCGAGGACCGTGTGAAGCACGCCCTCTATGGCAAGGTCCTTCGCCGCAACACGAAGATCAAGGCTCACGACGAAGAGAACAGCGCCGGCATCGGCGACCTCGTTCTCCTCGCCGAGACCCGCCCGCTTTCCGCTACCAAGCGGTGGCGTCTGGTGGAGATCATCGAGAAGGCCAAGTAACACCTGCAGCCTGGCTGTCGAGAAACCCCCGTTCCCTTCTGGGAGCGGGGGTTTCTCCGTACCCAGGTGAACTGCCGGCGGCGGGCCTACAGCCTGCCGTGCGGAACGCCGTCGTCTGTGGTAAGGGCTGATTCTGAGTGTGGGCGCAAACGTGCTAAGATTTTGAGTTTGTATGGCGCTATCTGTGCGCTGTCATCATCCTCGTAAACAAGCGTGCCACGGCATAGTGCCCCCTTGCGCCCCGACTCGTCGGAATCCGCCTGGGAAGCAAATGTTTTTGGCACGGGAGTTTAGGCCTGGTCTGGCAAAATCCAGGCAGGTCAAGAGACACCCCGATCAACCGTTCCGCAAGGCTCATTCCGTAGGAAGATTTTCGGTCTGAGAACCAGCGCGACGCAAGGAGTAAATAGTGATTCAGCAGGAGTCGCGACTCAAGGTCGCCGACAACACGGGTGCTAAGGAAATCCTTACCATTCGCGTTCTCGGTGGATCTGGCCGTCGCTACGCAGGCATTGGCGACGTAATCGTCGCTACCGTCAAGGACGCAATTCCGGGCGGCAACGTAAAGAAGGGCGACGTCGTCAAGGCTGTCATCGTCCGTACCAAGAAGGAACGCCGCCGTGCGGATGGTTCCTATATCAAGTTTGACGAGAACGCAGCTGTGATCCTGAAGAACGACGGTGACCCCCGCGGTACCCGTATCTTCGGACCGGTTGGTCGTGAACTTCGCGATAAGAAGTTCATGAAGATCGTTTCTCTGGCTCCGGAGGTGCTTTAGTCCATGGCTAAGATCAAAAAGGGTGACCTGGTTCAGGTCATCACTGGCGCCAAGGCTGAGCGCGGCGGCGACAAGGGCAAGCAGGGCAAGGTTCTGCGCGTTTTCCCCGACTCCAACCGCGTGCTGGTTGAGGGCATCAACCGCGTAACCAAGCACACCAAGGTCGGTCAGTCGCAGCGCGGCACCAAGACCGGTGGCATCGAAGTCGTCGAGGCTACGATCCACATCTCCAACGTGGCTCTGGTTGATCCGTCCACCAAGAAGCCCACCCGCGTCGGTTTCCGCACCGAGACCGTTGAGCGCGATGGCGTGAAGCGCGAAGTGCGTGTCCGCGTGGCCAAGAGCTCAGGGAAGGACATCTAATGACTGAGACTCTCGAGACTCCGGCAAGCAAGATCGTTCCTCGTCTGAAAACCAAGTACGCGGATTCCATCAAGAGCTCGCTCGTTGAGGAATTCAAGTACGAGAACGTCAACCAGGTTCCCCGTCTGGTCAAGGTCGTTGTGAACATGGGTGTTGGAGATGCCGCCAAGGACTCCAAGCTGATCGACGGCGCTGTCCGCGATCTGACCCTGATCACCGGCCAGAAGCCGCAGGTAACCAAAGCCCGCAAGTCGATCGCACAGTTCAAGCTGCGCGAAGGCATGCCGATCGGTGCACACGCAACTCTGCGTGGGGACCGCATGTGGGAATTCCTGGACCGTCTGGTCACGCTGGCTCTGCCGCGTATCCGTGACTTCCGGGGCCTCAGCGGCAAGCAGTTCGACGGCAACGGCAACTACACCTTCGGTCTGACCGAGCAGGTTATGTTCCACGAGATCGACCAGGATTCCATTGACCGCGTTCGCGGCATGGACATCACCGTCG
The DNA here is from genome assembly GCF_059383535.1 of Pseudarthrobacter sp. HLT1-3. Taxonomy (NCBI): domain Bacteria; kingdom Bacillati; phylum Actinomycetota; class Actinomycetes; order Micrococcales; family Micrococcaceae; genus Pseudarthrobacter; species Pseudarthrobacter sp. HLT1-3. The sequence goes on from NZ_JBWZCJ010000009.1 coordinate 58,588, forward strand.
TGACCACTGCCAAGACCGACGACGAAGGCCGCGCGCTGCTCAAGGCGCTTGGCTTCCCGTTCAAGACCGAAGATTAATCTAGCTACGTAAAAGGTCCGTCCGCGCAGGGTCCGAATTCATTCGGGACACTGCACGGTGGAAACCGTTATGAGGAAGGGCAAGAGCCCACCATGACAATGACAGATCCCGTCGCAGACATGCTTACGCGTCTGCGCAACGCAAACTCGGCATACCACGATTCCGTGTCCATGCCGTACAGCAAGCTCAAGGCACGCGTTGCCGACATCCTGAAGGCCGAAGGTTACATCGCCTCCTGGAAAGAAGAAGACGCTGAGGTTGGCAAGAAGCTGACCCTCGAGCTCAAGTTCGGTCCGAACCGCGAGCGTTCAATCGCTGGCGTTCGTCGTATTTCCAAGCCGGGACTGCGCGTTTACGCAAAGTCCACCAACCTGCCGCACGTGCTCGGTGGCCTGGGTGTCGCAATCCTGTCCACCTCTTCCGGCCTCTTGACTGACAAGCAGGCCGGCAAGAAGGGCGTGGGCGGCGAAGTCCTCGCTTACGTCTGGTAACGGGAAAGGAAGAGAATAATGTCACGTATTGGACGTCTCCCCATCACCGTTCCTGCCGGCGTTGAGGTCAAGGTTGACGGCTCTGTCGTCAACGTCAAGGGATCCAAAGGCGAGCTGAGCCACACTGTGCCCAGCCCGATCGAGGTTTCCCTGGAAGATGGCACCCTGACTGTCGCCCGCCCGAACGACGAGCGCGCCTCACGTTCGCTGCACGGCCTGACCCGCACCCTGATCGCCAACATGATCCAGGGTGTCACCGCAGGCTACGAGAAGAAGCTTGAGATCGTCGGTACCGGTTACCGCGTTCAGGCAAAGGGGTCTGACCTGGAGTTCGCTCTGGGCTACAGCCACCCGGTTAACATCACGGCACCGAACGGCATCACCTTTGCAGTAGAGACCCCGACCAAGCTCTCTGTTTCAGGCATCTCCAAGCAGCAGGTCGGCGAGGTTGCTGCCAACATTCGCAAGCTGCGGAAGCCGGACCCCTACAAGGGCAAGGGCATCCGTTACGCAGGCGAAGTCATCCGCCGCAAGGTCGGAAAGGCTGGTAAGTAACCATGGCGATCGCAATTAACAAGAAGCGTACGAACAAGAGCAAGTCTGCCCAGCGCAGCCGTCGCCAGCTTCGTATCCGCAAGCGCATCTCCGGAACGGCTGTACGTCCTCGTCTGGTCGTCAACCGTTCCGCACGCCACGTATTCGTCCAGGTTGTCGATGACACCAAGGGCCTGACCGTAGCGAGCGCCTCCACTTTGGAAGCCGACCTTCGTGCATTCGAAGGTGACAAGACTGCCAAGGCCAAGCGCGTTGGCGAGCTCGTCGCCGAGCGCGCCAAGGCTGCCGGTATCGAAGCAGTTGTCTTCGACCGCGGTGGTAACAAGTACCACGGCCGGATCGCCGCCGTCGCTGACGGCGCACGTGAAGGTGGGCTGTCACTGTGACCGAAAATAACGAAAAGGACATTCAGGTGACTGAAGCTGTAGCTGCTCCGGCAACTGAGACCGCTGCGCCTGCTACCACCGACGGCGCCCGTGGTGGCGCTGCTCGTCGTGGCGAGCGTGGCGACCGCGGCCAGGGCCAGGGCCGCGGAGACCGTGGTGGCCGTGGTGGCCGCGACGGTGGCCGCGAAGCCGAAAAGAGCCAGTTCGTAGAGCGCGTCGTAACCATCAACCGTGTTTCCAAGGTCGTCAAGGGTGGTCGTCGCTTCAGCTTCACCGCCCTCGTCGTCGTCGGTGACGGCAACGGTATGGTCGGCGTCGGCTACGGCAAGGCCAAGGAAGTTCCCGCCGCCATCGCGAAGGGCGTCGAAGAAGCCAAGAAGTCCTTCTTCCGCGTTCCCCGCATCGGCAGCACCATCCCGCACCGCGTCCAGGGTGAGGCCGCCGCAGGCGTCGTCATGCTCCGTCCGGCATCCGCGGGTACCGGTGTTATCGCCGGCGGTCCGGTCCGTGCAGTACTGGAGTGCGTGGGCATCCACGACATCCTCTCCAAGTCGCTCGGATCTTCCAACGCCATCAACATCGTTCACGCGACCGTTGACGCGCTGAAGCGCCTCGAAGAGCCGGCAGCAGTGGCAGCACGCCGCGGCCTCCCGCTCGACGAGATCGCTCCGCCGGCAATGGTGAAGGCGCTCCTGAACCAGAAGGCAGGTGTCTGAGTCATGGCTAAGAACGTGCTTGTCTCCGACGCACAGTTGGAGATCACTCAGATCAAGTCCGCCATTGGCGGCAAGCAGAACCAGCGCGACACCCTGCGGTCCCTCGGCCTGAAGCGGATCGGACACACCGTTGTCCGCACCGCCGACGCCGTGACCGTCGGAATGCTCAACACGGTTCCGCACCTGGTAAAGGTAGAGGAGGCGAAGTAATGGCAGAGAAGAACACCGCCGAAAAGGCACAGGGCGCCGCTGCTGAGAAGCAGAACGCACTGAAGGTTCACCACCTGCGTCCCGCCCCGGGTGCCAAAACCGCCAAGACCCGAGTTGGTCGTGGTGAAGGTTCCAAGGGTAAGACCGCAGGTCGCGGTACCAAGGGCACGAAGGCCCGCTACCAGATCAAGGCTGGCTTTGCCGGCGGCCAGCTGCCGCTGCACATGCGCCTGCCGAAGCTGCGCGGCTTCAAGAACCCGTTCCGGGTTGAGTACCAGGTTGTAAACCTGGACAAGCTCAACGAGCTGTTCCCGGAAGGTGGCGCAGTCACCGTGGAGAACCTGGTCGAAAAGGGTGCCGTTCGCAAGAACCAGCCCGTCAAGGTGCTTGGCACCGGCGAAATCACCGTCAAGGTTGACGTCACCGTCCACGCATTCTCGGCCAGCGCCGCAGAAAAGATTGCTGCAGCAGGCGGAAGCACCACCGCCCTCTAACGAGGCGGCGGGGCAGATGCTTCGTTGTGGAAACTCCCGGTACCGGGGCTCACGCCCTGGTGCCGGGAGTTTTTTCAATTTTCCCGGCCCTGCGATTGTTCGCAGGGCGCGTCCACCCGTTAGACTCGGTTGTTGGGTTTATTTGACCTATCTCACACGACTTTACTTAATACTCAGGAGGACGCTTGCTTAGCGCATTTGGCCGGGCCTTTCGCACGCCTGATCTGCGACGCAAGTTGTTGTTCACGCTGGGAATCATCACAATCTTCCGCTTGGGTGCCTTCATCCCCTCGCCTGGTGTGAACTACCAGAATGTCCAGCAATGCTTGCAGACCGGTCAGACCTCGGGCGGCATCTACCAGCTCGTGAACCTGTTCAGCGGCGGTGCATTGCTGCAGGTGTCCGTCTTCGCCCTGGGCATCATGCCTTACATCACGGCGAGCATCATCGTCCAGCTGCTCCGGGTGGTCATTCCCCGTTTCCAGGAGCTCTATGAGGAAGGCGCCGCGGGACAGTCGAAGCTGACCCAGTACACGCGCTACCTCACAATCGCGCTGGGCCTGCTCAACGCGACGACGCTGGTCTCGCTGGCCCGTTCCGGCCAGCTGCTGCCGAACTGCCAGCTGCCGATCATCCCGGACGACAGCATCGTCACCACGATCCTCCTCATCATCACGCTGACGGCCGGTACCGGCCTGATCATGTGGATGGGTGAACTCGTCACCGAAAAGGGTGTTGGCAACGGCATGTCCCTGCTCATCTTCACCTCCATCGTCTCGAGCTTCCCCGGCTCGCTGGGTGCCATCTGGACCTCGCAGGGCCCGGGCACGTTCTTTATGGTCCTGGTGATCGGTCTGCTGACCGTCGCCGCGGTGGTCTTCGTGGAGCAGTCCCAGCGCCGCATCCCGGTGCAGTACGCCAAGCGGATGATCGGCCGCCGCACCGTGGGCGGCACCAGCACGTACATCCCCATCAAGGTGAACATGGCCGGCGTCGTGCCTGTCATCTTCGCGTCCTCGATGCTGTACCTGCCGGGCCTGATCTCGCAGTTCAACCAGCCGGCTCCGGGCGAGCCGCTTGCTCCCTGGGTTGAGTGGATCAACAACAACCTGACCCGCGGCGACCACCCCATCTACATGGCGCTCTACTTCGCCATGATTGTGTTCTTCACTTACTTCTATGTTGCGATCACTTTCAACCCTGAAGAAGTTTCTGACAACATGAAGAAGTACGGCGGCTTCATTCCGGGTATCCGTGCCGGCAAGCCGACCGCGGACTACCTGCAGTATGTGCTCTCCAGGATCACCCTCCCCGGTGCCTTGTACCTGGGCTTTGTGGCACTAATCCCGCTGGTCGCCCTGGTCCTGATCAACGCCAACCAGAACTTCCCGTTCGGTGGCACCTCGATCCTGATCATGGTCGGCGTCGGTTTGGAGACCGTCAAGCAAATTGATGCGCAGCTACAGCAGCGTCACTACGAAGGGCTTTTGCGATGACGAGAATGTTGATTATCGGACCTCCCGGATCCGGCAAGGGAACGCAGGCGGAGCGCATTTCAGAGCGCCTCGGCGTCATTGCGATCTCCACCGGGGATATCTTCCGCGCCAACGTCAAGGGTGAGACCCCGCTTGGCATTGAGGCCAAGAAGTACATGGACGCGGGCGACTTCGTCCCGGACAGCGTGACCAACAAGATGGTCCGCGACCGCCTCAGCGAGGACGACGTCGAGAACGGCTTCCTCCTGGACGGCTACCCGCGCACCACCGCGCAGGTGGACTACCTCGACGGGATCCTGGCCGACGGCGACCAGAAGCTCGACGTCGTCCTGCAGCTCACGGCCGACGACGAGGAACTCGTCACCCGCCTGCTGGGCCGCGCGCTGGAAACCGGACGCACGGACGACAACGAAGCCGTCATCCGGCACCGCCTGGACCTGTACCACGGCCAGACGGAGGCGGTTGTCGCCAAGTATGCCGACCGCGGCATCCTGACCCGCGTCGACGGCATCGGCGGCATCGACGAGGTCACCGACCGCGTCATGCAGGCGATCAAAGAGGCCCAGTCGGCCTGATCGGCGACAGACTTTGAGGCCCCTCCCGGGACATCGGGAGGGGCCTCAGGCATTTGGCCGTCCCTCCCGGGCGGCGCAGCCCCAATGAAAGGAAGTTGCGGATGGCATTCGGCCAGCCACGCATCGAATACAAGACCAACGCCCAGATGCGTTCCATGCAGGCGGCCGGGGTCGTGCTCAGCCGCGCCCTCGACGCCGCTGTGGCCGCGGCCGCCCCGGGGAAAACCACCAAGGACCTCGACGCCGTGTTCGCCGCGGTCCTCAAGGACGCCGGGGCCACTTCCAACTTCCTCGGCTACCACGGCTTCCCCGCCACGATCTGCACCTCGGTGAACGAGGAAGTGGTGCACGGTATCCCCGGCGACCGCGTCCTGCAGGACGGGGACATCCTCTCGATCGACGGCGGCGCGATCCTGGACGGCTGGCACTCCGACTCCGCCCGCACCGTGATCGTTGGCACCGTCGACCCCGAGGACCAGCGGCTCTCCGACGTCACCGAGGCTGCCATGTGGCACGGGATCGCCGCCGTGGCGACCGGCAAGTTCGTCGGCGACATCGGCAACGCCGTGGACGACTACGTCTCCTCCGTGCCCGGCAAGACCCTCGGCATCCTCGAGGACTACGTGGGCCACGGAATCGGCTCCGAGATGCACATGGCCCCGGACGTGCCGAACTACCGCACCAACCACCGCGGGCCCAAGCTCCGCCCGGGGCTGTGCCTGGCCATCGAGCCGATGCTGGTGCGCGGAAGCATCGAAACCGCCGTGCTCGACGACGACTGGACGGTCGTGACGACCGACGGCAAGCGGTCCTGCCAGTGGGAGCACTCCGTCGCGGTCCACGAGAAGGGCATCTGGGTCCTCTCCGCGCGCGACGGCGGAGCCGCGAAACTGGCCCCGCTCGGCGTCGTGCCCGTCCCGATTCCCTGACCCGGGCCGCAAACCGAATGCGCGGCGCGGTCACCCGGCTGGGGACGCCCGTGATGCGCACCGTCGCCGGTGACGCGCATCGTCGCCGGCGACGCGCACCGTCGCCGGTGACGCGCATCGTCGCCGGTGACGCGCACCGACGCTGACGACGCGCATCGTGGCTCGCGACGCGGCGAAGCCCTGACGACGCCTGAATACCAGCATCGCCAGGGATTCGCCGCGTCGGAGGACGTTTGGCGCAGCGGAACTGGTCCCTTCCGGTGTCGTCGTCGTCTCGATTCCCTGTCCGTCGGCCGCGGCGACGCGCATACATTCCTACGACGCGCCTCGGCACTGGCGACGCGTTCCCTGGTTGGCGACGCACCCCGACGACGACGCCGCCGCGCCCCGGGTCCTCTCCAGCGACGCGCACCGCGGCTCATGACACGACGAAGCCCTGGCGATGCCGGAATACCAGCATCGCCAGGGCTTCGTCGTGTCGGAGAACAGCCCGCGCCGCGTCAGCTCTTGAGCTTCGGCTTCACGTCCTTGGTGTAGATGCCCTCCAGGGTGGCCTTGAGCGCCGTCATGGTGGCCTTAACGTCGCCCTGCTGGGTGAGGATGGCCGCGGCGGCCTTGGCCATCTCCTGGTCCGCGCCGGGCAGGAACACCCGGGCGTTGTCCTGGACGCGGGTCACGGCGAGCTGGTCCATGGCGGTCTTGATCTGCGGGGTGGCCGCGAGCACTGCGGTCATGTCAGCCGACGTGCGGGTGGGCATGTAGCCGGTCGCGGCGGAGAACTGTGCGGTGTTTTCCGGCTCGGTCATGAACTTCAGGAAGGTGGCGGCCGCGAGCTGGACCTCCTTGCTGACCCCGCTGGGAATGCCCAGGCCCGCGCCGCCGGTGGGGCACACCGGGCTCTCGTTCTTGGGACCGCCCGGCAGGTAGCCGACGCCCACATTGAACGTCGCGGACTTCAGCACGCCCAGCAGTGAACCGGTGGAGGAGATCGTTGAGGAGGTGATGCCGGCGGCGAAGTCGTCGGCAGCTTCCTTGGACGAGACCCCGGCCCACTTGTCCTTGAAGATGGAGTCCTGCGCCCACTGCAGCGCCGCGACCGACTCGGCGGAGTCGCAGTTGATGGTCCACTCGTTGGACCAGCTGCCGCCCCAGCCCCACAGGTTGTTTTGCAGCGTCCAGCCGGCATAGCCGGCCAGGGCCGGGTAGATGTAAGCGTACTGGGCGCCGGAGCTGGCCTTCAGCTTGGGCGCCCACTCGGCAAACTCCTGCCACGTCTTGGGGGCGCGGTCGGGCAGCCCGGCGGCCTTGAAGTGGTCCTTGTTGTAGTAAAAGAGCGGCGTGGAGCGGCCGTAGGGGAGCGCCCACTGCTTGTCCTCGTACTGGTAGTCGGCGATCAGGGACTTCTGGAAGTCATCCGCCTTGATGTCCAGCTGCTTGATCAGGCTGTCGAGGGCGATGATGTTGCCGTTGGAGTAGTACCGGAACCACCAGACGTCCGAGAGGACCACGACGCCGGGAAGCCCGGACTTCGCGGCCTGCGAGGTCTGGAACTTCTGCGCGATTTCCTCGTAGTTCGCTCCGGCGGTGACCAGGTTGACCTTGATGTCCGGGAACTTGGCCTGGAACTTCTCGATAATGGCCTTCTCCACGTCCTGGGACTTGCCCGGGTGGTTGGACCAGAAATCGAACGATGCTGCGGGCTTGACGCCGCTGAAATCGATGTCGGCGGCACTGGTGGCGGGAGTGGTGCCTCCGGTGGACGGGCCCCCGCAGGCGGCCAGAGCGGCGGCACCGGCTCCGGCGCCTGCCAGTCCCAGGAAATGCCGGCGGTCAAGATTCAATGCCATGGTGGATCCTCTCGATGATGCTGACTCGTTGATTGGTGATGAATGTGGGACGGGGGGAAATTGCGGTGGCGGCGTCACCCGGTGACGCTGCCCTGGGTCAGGCCGGCCACGATGTACCGCTGCAGGGCGGCGAAGACCAGCAGGATCGGCACGATCACCAGCACGGCACCGGCCATCAGGATGCCCCAGCCGGAGCCGTTGCCCTCGGAGTTCTGCAGCAGTGTCAGGCCAACCGGCAGCGTCATCGTTTCGGGGCGGTCGGTGATGATGAGCGGCCAGATGTAGTCATTCCATTCGCTGACGACGACGACGAGCGCGACGGTGGCGATGGACGGCCCGGAGACTGGCGCCACGATCTGCCAGAGGCGGCGCCAGTGACCGGCGCCGTCGATCTCGGCGGATTCCAGGATGGAAGCGGGAAGGGTCATGAAATGCTGGCGCAGCAGGAAGGTGCCGAACGCGGTGCCAAGGCCCGGCAGGATGATGCCCCACAGGGTGTTCTTTCCGCCCATACCCGCGATCAGGATGTAGTTGGGCAGGATGGACACCTGCGGCGGGACCATCAGGGCCACGAGGATCAGCACGAAGATCACGTTTTTGTAGGGGAACCGGACAAACACCAGGGCGTAGGCGGTCAGGATGGCCAGCAGGACCTTGATGGTGGCGCCCACCCCGGTGACGATCAGGCTGTTCACGAAGAACTGGGCGAACGGCACCGTCGTCATGGCGATGTTGTAGTTCTCGAAGTTCAGGCTTTGCGGCAGGATCTTCAGGTCCATCGTAATGATCTCGCCGGGCAGCTTGAACGAGCTCAGCACCATCCACAGCAGGGGCAGGAAGACGACGAGGGCGGCCAGGATCAGCGGAAGGTAGCCGCCGACCACCGTCTGGACCAGGTTTGCGCGGGAGAACGGCCGGTGCCGCTGCAGCGGAATCTCGGGGCGGGCATCCGGACCGGAAGCAGGGCCGGCGTTGTCCGCCGGGTCGGGGCTGACGGGCGACAGTGTGCTCACGAGTAGTGCACCTTCCGTTCGACGAACCGCAGCTGCAGCACGGTGATGATGAGCAGGATGCCGAACAGGATCACGGAGATTGCGGCCGAGTAGCCGGCCCGGTTGAACGCACCGAAGGCCTGCAGATAGGCCTCGTAGATCAGCGTGCTCGTGCCGTTGCCCAGCGGGGTCATGATCCGGATCAGGTCGAAGGCCTGCAGCGAGCTGAGCATCGTGGTGATGAGCAGGAAGAAGGTGGTGGGGGAGAGCAGCGGCAGGGACATGTTCAGGAAGCGGCGGAAGCCGTTGGCGCCATCCAGCGACGCGGCTTCCATGACGTCCTGCGGGAGCGACTGCAGCCCGGCCAGATAGACGACGGCGCAGTAGCCCAGGTTCTTCCAGATGTAGACGATCATGACCATGACCAGGGACAGCTGCGGATCATTGATCCACTGCGGACTCTGCTGGCCGATGCCGCGCAGCAGCCAGGACAGCACGCCATAGCCCGGATCGAAAATAAACAGCCAGACGAGCCCGACGCCGACGCCGCTGAGCACGTAGGGGGCGAAGACGGCTGAGCGCGCGAACGTTGTACCGCGGATCTTGGAGTTCAGCGCGAGGGCCACCAGCAGGCCCAGCAGCATGGAACCGCCGACAGTGACCAGCGTAAACATCGCGGTGGTGCCCAGGACCTTGGTGGCGTCCGAACTGGTGAAGAAGGTGACGTAGTTGTCCAAGCCCACCACCGTGGCCGAGGCTGAGCCCAGGGTCCAGTCCAGGGTGGAGTAGTAGATGTTGTTGAAGAGCGGGAGGTACGTGAACACCGCTATCAGGATCAGGTTGGGCAGGGCCAGCGCCAGGAAGACAAAGAAGTCCCGCCGGGTTCTGGCGGACCAGCGGGCGCGCGGTGCCTTGGCCGGTTGGGCCTCAACGGAGGCGCGGGGCGGCCGATCGGTCATTTGTCGGGTCATTCAGGTCTCTTACGGGTCCGTGCCTGCCGTGGCAGACGGGTGAGCGGGGATCCCTTGCTATCACTTCACCACATGGTTTGTGGGCAATACCCCGCACAAGACCCCGGGAGATCTTTGTTGTCCAAGGCTTCGTTGCCTGTTAACGCAGTGTGGGAGCAGTCTCCCATATGCGTTGTCCGGAATACAGACATTTTCTGGCGGTTCGTCAAAACGATGGAGTGGAGGCGGTGCCGGGCGCCGGAGCGCACAATGGGACCATGACTGCGATTACTGACGTGCCGGGAATGAGGGTCGGCCATGCCGGCAGGACTGGTGAGGGGTGGCTGAGCGGAGTGACGGTGGTGCTGCCTCCGGCCGGGACCGTGGGCTCCGTCGATGTCCGGGGCGGCGGCCCCGGGACGCACGAAACCGACGCCCTCGACCCCACCACCCTGTCCCGAACCGTCGACGCCGTCGTGCTCACCGGGGGCAGCGCGTTTGGTCTCGCGGCTGCCCTCGGCGCGCAGCTCTGGTGCGAGGAAAACGGCCGCGGCTTCGCCGTGACCGGGGGAGTGGTGCCGATCGTGCCTGCCGCGGCGATCTTTGACCTCGGCCGCGGCGGGGACTTCGCCGCCCGCCCGGACGCGGCCATGGGCTACGCGGCCACCGCGGACGCCGCCGCCCGCCCCATCACCGACGACGTCGAACGCGGCAACGTCGGAGCCGGACTCGGAGCAGCAATCGGCCGCGGCAAATACAAGGGCGGAGTAGGGACAGCCTCGATCACCCTGGACAACGGCGTCGTGGTGGGGGCCTTGGCGGTGGTCAACGCGCTGGGCTTGCCGTACAGGGGTTTCGATGCCGTCGAGGACGAGCGGGAGAGGGTTTCGGATCCGCCGCCCGCCCTGAACACGACCCTCGTCGTCGTCGCAACGAACGCTGTCCTGGACAAGGCCGAATGCAAGCGCACCGCGTCGGCCGCCCACGCCGGGCTGGCCCGCGCGCTGAATCCCAGCCACACCCTGGCCGACGGGGACACGGTGTTCTGCCTCGCCACCGGCGCGCTGGAACTGGACCGCAGCAGCGAAACGGCCCGGCAGGTAAGTCTCATTACCCTGCAGAGTGCGGCAGCCGACGTCGTGCGGCTGGCCATCCTCGACGGGATCGCCTCCGCGGAGTCCGTGAGCACGCCGGCGGGCGAATTTGGTGCATACGGAGGCTGAGTACGCTACGCTTGCTGGATTTAACATTCCGGCCGCAATGGCGTAATGTTATCTGTTGGTTGTCTGCCCTGTTGTGCCCATTTGTGGCCGGGAGGCATCAGCCAATCAATCAAAAAACGTTCGCGGTGATTTTCGGTGCAAACTGGAGGCTGCGGCAAACAACAGTTAGCGGAGGGTATGGCCAAGAAGGACGGGGTCATTGAGATCGAGGGCGTTGTGACTGAGGCGCTGCCTAACGCGATGTTTCGCGTTGAGCTCACCAACAAGCACGTCGTTCTGGCACACATCTCAGGAAAGATGCGCCAGCACTACATCAGGATTCTCCCTGAGGACCGGGTAGTGGTGGAGCTGAGCCCGTACGACCTGACACGTGGTCGTATCGTCTACCGCTACAAGTAAACACTGGCCGGCCGGAGCAACAGCTCGAGGCCGGTTCAGCTGACCAACTGCAACACGCAAAGGAACGCCATGAAGGTCAAGCCGAGCGTCAAGCAGATCTGCGAAAAGTGCAAAGTGATCCGCCGTAATGGCCGGGTCATGGTGATCTGCGAGAACCCGCGCCACAAGCAGCGCCAGGGCTAATTTCCCACTCGGGAAATCCTGGGCTGCTAGCCCACGCAAGTAAATAAAGGCAGCACAAGCTGATTTGGGACATATGAGCCCGTACAGCTAACCCCCGGTCGGAGGCTGGGGCCGCACAAAACGTGCGGGTGTACTGCCTACGACCTCCGGTTTATTCAAGGAGCACTGCCTCTATGGCTCGTCTCGCTGGCGTAGACATTCCCCGCGAAAAGCGGTTGGAAATTGCGCTTACTTACATCTACGGCGTGGGCAAGACCCGTGCACACGAAACCCTGGCTGCCACCGGCATCAGCGCGGACGTTCGGGTCAAGGACCTGTCCGACGCCGAGCTCGTCCAGCTGCGTGATTACATTGAAGGCAACTACAAGGTTGAGGGTGACCTTCGCCGCGAAGTAGCAGCAGATATCCGCCGCAAGGTTGAAATCGGCAGCTACGAAGGTATTCGCCACCGTAAGGGCCTGCCAGTGCGCGGACAGCGTACGAAGACGAACGCGCGTACCCGCAAGGGCCCGAAGCGCACCGTCGCAGGCAAGAAGAAGACCAGATAGGTCCCATTTGCCCCCTAAAATCGCTGACGCGATTTCAGGGAACCCGGCAAATGAGGGAATAGCTGAGCTTCCCCCCAATAACTTTCTGTAGGAGAAAAAATGCCCCCGAAGACTCGTGGCGCGGTTCGCAAGCCGCGTAAGAAGGACAAGAAGAATATCGCGCTTGGCCAGGCGCACATCAAGAGCACCTTTAACAACACCATCGTTTCCATCACGGATCCGAATGGCGCTGTCATCTCCTGGGCTTCATCCGGTGAGGTCGGCTTCAAGGGCTCACGTAAGTCCACCCCGTTCGCAGCCCAGATGGCCGCCGAAGCCGCCGCAAAGCGTGCCCAGGAGCACGGCATGCGCAAGGTTGACGTATTCGTCAAGGGCCCGGGTTCGGGACGCGAAACGGCTATCCGTTCGCTGCAGGCCGCTGGCCTTGAGGTTGGATCCATCCAGGATGTAACCCCCAGCGCCCACAACGGCTGCCGTCCGCCGAAGCGCCGCCGCGTCTAAGCCTTTCCAGCGCACCGGAGCTTGCCCGGACCCTCACCGGTCCGGGCAAGCCCAGCCGCGTTAAGTCTCAGACCGATTTTTCCACCCCCTGTGTTGCGTCATATAGCGGATGCTCGCCGAAAGGAAACCTAAGTGCTCATTGCACAGCGCCCTACCCTCTCCGAAGAGGTCGTCTCCGAAAACCGCTCACGGTTCATCATTGAACCGCTGGAGCCCGGTTTCGGTTACACGCTCGGAAACTCACTCCGCCGTACCCTGCTCTCCTCCATCCCCGGTGCCTCTGTCACGAGCATCCGGATCGATGGCGTGCTGCACGAGTTCACCACGGTTCCGGGTGTCAAGGAAGATGTCACCGAGATCATCCTGAACATCAAGAACCTGTCGGTCTCCTCCGAGCACGACGAGCCGGTTGTTGCATACCTGCGCAAGCAGGGCCCGGGAGTCGTCACCGCCGCGGACATCGCTCCGCCGGCCGGCGTCGAATTCCACAACCCGGATCTGCACATTGCCACGCTGAACTCGAAGGGCAAGTTCGAACTCGAACTGACCATCGAGCGCGGCCGCGGCTACGTTTCGGCAGCTCAGAACAAGTCGGGCGACTCCGAGATCGGCCGCATTCCGGTTGACTCGATCTACTCGCCGGTCCTGAAGGTTACTTTCCGCGTGGAAGCTACCCGTGTTGAGCAGCGCACTGACTTCGACAAGCTCATTGTCGACGTCGAGACCAAGCAGGCCATCGCCCCGCGCGATGCCGTTGCTTCGGCAGGTACCACCCTGGTGGAACTGTTCGGTCTGGCCCGCGAGCTGAACACCGCAGCTGAAGGTATCGAGATTGGCCCGTCGCCGACGGATGCTGCCCTGGCAGCGGACATGGCACTGCCGATCGAGGATCTGGACCTCACCGTCCGTTCGTACAACTGCCTCAAGCGTGAGGGCATCCACACCGTGGGTGAACTCGTGGCCCGCTCCGAGGCCGACCTCATGGACATCCGTAACTTCGGTGCGAAGTCCATCGATGAGGTCAAGGCAAAGCTGGTTGAACTGGGCCTGTCCCTCAAGGACTCGCCTCCCGGTTTTGACCTCGCAGCACGCGCCGCAGCAATTGAAGAGGACGACGCCGCTTTCAGCGACGACGAGCTCTAACAAACAGATCTTGGCCCGCGGGCTGATGCACCACGGTGTGCACAGCCCAACGGCTTCCATATGAGGAGAAACTATTATGCCTACCCCCGCTAAGGGTCCGCGCCTCGGAGGCGGAGCAGCTCACGAGCGTCTTATGCTCGCGAACCTGTCCGCCGCACTGTTCGAGCACAAGCGGATCACCACCACGGTGACCAAGGCCAAGCGACTGAAGCCGTACGCCGAGCGCCTGGTGACTTTCGCCAAGCGTGGCGACCTGGCTTCCCGCCGCCGTGTACTCGGCTTGATCAGCGACAAGGGCATCGTCCACGAGCTGTTCACCGACATTGCACAGGCAGTGGAGAACCGCAACGGCGGCTACACCCGCATCACCAAGATCGGCAACCGCAAGGGCGACAACGCTCCCATGGCTGTCATCGAACTGGTTCTTGAGCCGGTTTCCGCCAAGCAGGCAGTCGTAGCCGAGGCTACCTCCGCCGCAAAGCGCGATGCTGACAAGAAGGCTGCTCCGGCCGCCGAGGAAGCTCCCGCCGAGGCCGAGGTTGTTGAGACCGAAGCTGCTGAGGCCAAGTACGCCGGCTCCAAGCCTGCTGTTGCTGGCGAGGCTGCTCCTGAGGGCTTCGCTGTCAAGGGCAACGAGGACTCCATGAAGTTCCACGTTCCGGGCTCCCGCTGGTACGACAACACGGTTGCTGAAGTCTGGTTCGACTCCGCAGAATCGGCAGCTGCTGCCGGCTTCGCCCCTGCCGGCGGCGACGCTGCGCAGGCCGGCGACGCCGAGTAGTCTGCCTTCTTTCCGAAGTAGACTTGACGTTATGAACGACCAGAAACCCGTTGCCCCTTTTCGAGGGGGCAACGGGTTTTTGCGTGTCCGGCTCGATCTGGCGTACGACGGCGGACCCTTCAGCGGGTGGGCCGTCCAGCCCGGACGGCGTACCGTCCAGGGCACGCTCGAGGAGGCCCTCGCCTTGCTCATCCGCCGGCCCATCAGGGTCACCGTCGCCGGGCGGACCGACGCCGGCGTGCACGCCCGCGGCCAGGTGGTCCACGTCGACTTCAGCGAGGCGGAGTGGCTGGGTCTCAACCGCGGTGTGGAGCTGGACCCCGCTGTTGCGCTGCTGCGGCGGCTCCGCGGCGCGCTGAGCCGCGGTCTCGGGGACCTGACCGGGGCCATCGAGGTCCACAAGGTCACCCCCGCCCCGGTGGGCTTCGACGCGCGGTTCTCTGCGCTCTGGCGCCGGTACAGCTACCGGATCGCGGACGGACCTGCTCTGTGGGACCCGCTCGGCCGCACCTCCACGCTGTGGCATCAGGAACAACTCGACGTCGGACTGCTCAACGAGGGCGCCTCGCAACTGCTGGGACTCCAGGATTTCCGGTCCTACTGCAAGCCGCGGGAAGGCGCCACGACCATCCGGGAGCTGCAGCGCTTCGAGTTTGCCCGCGGAGCCGACGGCGTCATCGTCGCCACGGTCCAGGCGGACGCGTTCTGCCACAACATGGTGCGCTCCCTGGTGGGTTCGGCGCTGTTTGTTGGTGCCGGGATCGAGGAGCCTGAGTGGCTGTATCAGCGGCTGCTCGACCGCCAGCGCGATGCGAAGTCGGTGCTCTCTGCCCCGCACCCGCTGGTGCTGGAGGAAGTGGCCTACCCCTCGGCCAGCGGACTGCTGGCCCGGGCTGAGCTGACCCGGGCTATGCGTCAGTAGCGGAGCCTCTCGGCCCGAAAACTAGTGCGTTGGAGGGGCCGCCCCGGCGGGCAGTTCCACGGTGAAGGTGCTGCCGCAACCCGGACTTGTGCTGACGGAGATAGCCCCGCCGTGCCGTTCGACGATCGCCTTTGTGATGGACAGGCCGAGTCCGGCGCCCGGAATCGAGCCTTCAATGACCGCGGCGCTGCGGAAGAACCGGGAAAACACACGGTTGGCGTCTTCGGCGGACATGCCTATGCCGCTATCCTCCACGTGCAGCAGAACCCGGGACCCCGCGTTGCTGGCGGAGACGTGGACGGTGCCGCCGTCGGGTGTGTATTTGATGGCGTTGGATACGAGGTTGTCGAGGACCTGGCTGATCCGCAGCGGGTCCACTTCGGCCCAGAGCGGGGCGGGAACGTCCATGGAGAGCGAGACCCGGGCTGCCTCGGCGTAGCCCTGGGCTGAGCCGAGGCTGGCTTCGACCAGGCTGGCCAGATCAGTCCGGCGCGGGTGCATGGGCAGAGTCGAGTCGGCGGACACCCGCAGGTCCGAGACCAGCGCCGACAATCGTGTTGCATTCCGCCGCGCGACTTCAAGCCAACGTACGGCTGAAGGAGATAGTTCAGCTGCCTCGAGGTGAAGCAGATCCAGGTTGCCGATGATGGACGTCAACGGGGTGCGGAACTCGTGCGAGACGGTGGCGACAAGATGGTCCTTCTCCGTCAGGGCATCGACCAACGCGGTGACCTCCAGGTTGAGCCGGTGTTCACGTTCGCGGCTGTCGGCGAGTAGGGCGTGCAGTTCGGCCTCCCTGTGCCCGGTCGACCGAGATAGCGCCGGCGGCAGAGCACGAGGGAGTCCCGCAAAGCTACCTTCCGGGTTCCCTACCCGTTGCTGTTTGCTCAATGACGCCGAATCCTTTCCTTGCTTCCTCAATTCAACCGTATTCGTCACGCTACCTTGACACACAATGAACATTTGTGGCCGCGGCTGTGCCTAAACGCTAATTCGCGCTAATGCGTGGGTATTCTGACAATACTGGCGCACACTGCGTGCGCTGCAGTACCGACGCGGCCGCCATGGGGGTGGAGGCCGCAGGATCAGATACAAAAATAGGGGGGGCCATGACTGACTTGGGAGTCGCAGTCGTTATAGAGGACGATGAAGACGTTCGCCACCTGGTCGAAGCCGTGCTGAGCCAGGCAGGATTTGACGTCCACGGCGCGGCCACCGGGCGCGAGGGGGTCGAGGTCGTGCGGAGCCAGAAGGCCAGCGTCGTGACCCTGGACATTGGCCTCCACGACATTGACGGTTTTGAAGTCCTGCGCCGGATCCGGCAATTCAGTGATGCCTATGTGGTCATGCTGACAGCCCGGGTGGATGAGTTGGACACACTCACTGCCCTGCACACCGGGGCCGACGATTTCATGACCAAACCGTTCCGGCCGCGTGAACTCCGCGCCCGGGTGGCTGCGATGATGCGCAGGCCGCGGCTGGACGCCCTGACTCCAACGTCCAGGGAGCGGGGAGCGGAGACTCCGAAAGGTGAGGTGCCGCCCCAGGACTCCGTGTATATGCACAACGGCCTGATGTTGAATCCGCATACCCGGTCAGTCACTCTTGCCGGCGGTCCCACCAGCCTGACCCGGAGCGAGTTCGACCTTCTGCACGCCCTGCTGAAGGCGGCCGGCGCTGTCCGGACCAAGGTGGACCTGGTGCGGGTGGTCCGGGGTGAGCATTACGGCCCGGACGCGTACATCAGCGAATCCGACGAGCGTGCAGTCGAGGTGCATATCGGCAACCTGAGGCGCAAGCTGCGGGAGGACCCGCTACAGCCGCGGTGGCTCCAGACCGTCCGCGGAGTGGGGTACCGGCTCGCGCCGGCATTGGACTAGCTGTCCCTTAGGTTGAGCTGGAGCTCGTCCACCGTTTCGTTACCACTTTCGGCGACTTCACGCAGGAGCAGCCGCGCCCGGACGGCGTCGCGGACGCGGATGGCATCCTCAAGCTCCCTGGCGAGCTCGGCAAGGCGCACCCCGCCGACCATCGCGGAGGATGTTTTTAAACTTAGGACCGCATCCAGGGCCGCGGCCTCGTCGCCGCTCTCAAGGGATGTTGCCAACGATTGGTAGCGCTGGTCCCACATGTTTGTATAGTCCCTGGCGAATCCCTCGGCGACGGCGGGGCTGTCCAGCTGTGATCCGAGTTCCTGCAGGGCGGCAGGGTCCACGAGCGGCGGAGCGGTGTCAAGAGCCGCTGGCGTGGCCAGCCCCGCACCACGGGGAGAAGTGTCAGAGGACAATCCGGTGATCGCGCCGCCGCCGTCTGATGCTCCGAGTAAGGACATGGGTCCACGGTACTGCCTGCCCCGGTTGATGCTTCACATTATGGCATTTTCCTGTGGAGAATTTGCGGTTTCCCTTGCTGCGGCTACTGCCCGCTGAAGGTGTCGATCGCGTTGATCACAGCAGGGCCAAGGATGGCAATGAAGAGCACCGGGAAGATAAAAAAGAGCAGGGGAAACAAGATCATGACCGGGAGCTTCATGGCTTTTTCCTCGGCCCGCTGCCGCCGCTTGACACGCATTACCTTGGCCTGGATCCTTAGCACCCTACTGATGGCGATGCCGTAGGTATCCGCCTGAACAACGGCCTGGACAAAGCTGCGCAGTTCAGGGATGCTAGTCCGCTCCGCGAGCGCCAGGTACGACTCACGGCGGCTCCTGCCCACCTGCATGTCCTGCAGCGTACGGACGAGTTCCTCGGCGAGAGGGCCCTTGCCGTTCTCTCCGGCTCGGGCCATGGCTCCCTCGAAGCCCAGGCCCGCTTCCACGGAGATGAGCATCTGGTCCAGGGTGTTGGCCAGCTCCATCTGCATGGCCTTCTGGCGTTCCTGGCCCTTGCTGTGGAGCATCAGATCAGGGATGAAGTAGCCCAGCACGACCACAAAGAGGCCCACCGCCTTAATAATGGGCGTTGAACCCGTCGCGCTGATGTACCAGCCCAGCAGCGCACCGGCAAGGCCGAGCAAGGGCTTGGCGGCCAGCACCCGTCCAAGGGGAAGGGAGGTGGGGCGACCCGCCAGGGACAGCAGCGTGTCGAGTTTGCGGACATAGCCGGCCGGCGTGAGACAGTATCCGATCCATTCCAGCACCGAGGTCCGTGGTGCCTCGGTGACCACCGCGGTTTCCGTGCCCGCTGCTAGGAGCTCGCGGATGGCCCGGTGTGACTTCCGGTCGACGGAGAGTGCTGTCCAGACGAGATATCCGAGCGGCAGGGAGACCAGGAGCAGGGCGAGTAGTACCGAGGGGTTCATCGACACGTCAGAACTTCAGATCGATGATCTTGCGCATCCACAGACCGCCGATGGTCATCATGATGAGGGACGCGCCGATCATGATCCAACCCAGCAGGTGAGTGAACATGGAGTTCATATAGCCGGGGTTGGCCGCCATGAGCATCGCAACGATGCCGAACGGCATGGCCATCAGGATATATGCGGAGAACTTTCCCTCGGCCGCCAGGGACTTGATGTGGCCCTTGATTTCGCTGCGCTCGCGGATAGTTTCGCCCACCTGGTCCAAGACTTCGGCGAGGTTCCCACCCACTTCCCGGTTGATTTGGATCGCCTGGGCTATCCAGACAAAGTCATCACTCCGCATCCGCTCGGCTGTATCGGTGAGGGACGACTGGAGGTCGCGGCCGAGGCTCGTTTCGGTGATCACCCGTCGCATCTCCTCCGCGGTCGGGCTGAGCGATTCGGATGCTGCTGCGTCAATGGCCCGCAGGATGCTGTGGCCTGCCCTGAGGCCGCCGGAGAGAAGTTGAAGGGTGTCGCCGAGTTGCTGGTCAAACATGACGCGGCGCTTGCCGGTGAGGAAGCCGATCACGAGATGACCCGCCAAAGGTGCCAGCAGGACGAACAGGATTGCCAGCAACGGGCCCGCGACAATGAAGCCTGCCAGTGCGCCGACGAAGGCACCGGCCAGCACCAACACAAAGAAGTCGGACTGGCCCAGCCGCAGGCCCGCGTTTTCGAGTGCCTCCCTGCTGAACAACCGCACCTTTCGCTGCGAGAAGTACCCGTCGACCAGGTGGACCGCCGAGCCGGCGAACCGGGTCAATTGCGAGTCTGCTTGGTTCTGGGCGGGCTGACGCCGGTCCAGCGGCACACCCGCCCTTCGCGGGGCGAGCAAAACGAAACCGAGCAGGAAAAGGGCGACCGAGAACAGGCCAACGCCGAGGGGCAGGATTGTCAAGGTCGGCTCACTGCCTTCCGGCTGGCGCCAGGGGAGCGGCGAATACTGCGGGTGAGACATGGATGCCGAAATCTTCGAATCGGTCGATGAACCGGGGCCGGATGCCGGTGGGGACCGGTTTGCCGAGGAACCGGCCGTGGGCGTCGACACCGGCGGAATAGTCGAAGACAAAGGCGTCCTGCAGTGTGACGATGTCCCCTTCCATGCCCTGCACCTCCGTGACATGGGTGATGCGGCGGCTGCCGTCGCGCAGACGGGAGATCTGGATGATCAGGTTGACGGCGGAGGCGATCTGCTCCCGGATGGCGCGGAGCGGCAGGTCCATTCCCGCCATCAGGACCAGGGTCTCCAGGCGGGCGACGGCGTCCCGGGGCGAGTTGGAGTGCACCGTGGACAGCGACCCGTCATGTCCGGTATTCATGGCCTGGAGCATGTCCAGCGACTCCCCGCCACGAACCTCACCGACCACGATCCGGTCCGGGCGCATACGGAGGGAGTTCCGCAGCAGCTCACGGATGGTGACCTCGCCTTTGCCTTCGGTATTGGGCGGCCGGCTTTCCAAGCGGACGACGTGGCGCTGTTGGATTTGGAGCTCGACGGCGTCCTCGATCGTCACGATGCGCTCGTCATGGGGCAGGAACGATGACAGAACGTTGAGCAGTGTGGTCTTGCCGGTGCCGGTGCCGCCGGAGACGATGATGTTGAGCTTCGCCTTGACACAGGCATCAAGGAGCTCCGCCATCTCTGGTGTCAGGGTGCCGAACTCGATGAGGTTTTGGACCGTGAGCGGAACTTTGCTGAATTTTCGGATCGTCAACGAGGAGCCGCCCACCGCGAGCGGCGGAATGACGGCGTTAACGCGGGAACCGTCCTCCAAGCGTGCATCCACAAGCGGAGATGATTCGTCAATGCGGCGTCCCACCTTGGAGACGATGCGCTCGATCACTTTGCGCAGGTGGTCTTCGGAACTGAACCTCGATTCTGTGAGCGTCAGTTTGCCGTGGCGCTCAACGTAAATCTGGTCCATGCCGTTGACCATGATCTCCGTTACGGCGGAATCATCCAGGAGCCGCTGCAACGGTCCGTAGCCCAGCACGTCGTCTGCCACGTCCTGGACCAGCCGGAGGCGTTCCTCGCCGGACAACGGGACCTGTTCAGCGTCGATGATGCGGGTGAGTTCTTCCCGGGCGGAGGAACGCAATTCGTCTTCCGTGAGGGCGGAATCGTTGAAGCGACCGCCCATACGCTCGAACAGGGCCGTGGCCGCGCGTTGCTTGAGGGCAGCGAAGACATCCACCGGCTGCGGGCCAACAGAGCGGTGCGGGTCGGTTTGGTCTTCGAACGTGGGGGCTGCGATCGGGGCGCGCGGCCGTTCCATCGGGGCGGGAGCCTTGAGCAGATTGGGAGGCGCGGCGTGGGCGGTTCGGCCGGGCACCGGAGTGAGCCTGGCCGGGGCAACGGACCCGCCCTCGGCGGCGGCGAGACGTTCAGAAAGCTTCACTGGACCACCACTCTTCGGTGGAGTTTCTTTTTTGCCCTGGCACGCCATGCAGGATCGAACCGTTCAACCAGCTGCCGCAGCCCTTTGACGGCCGGGTCTTTGCGGCTCTCCTGGAGTACCGGGATGCCCCGGTTCGTGGAAAATGCGACGGCCTTGGAGCGCGGAATACTGATGTCTACCGGCGCGCCGATGGTGGCTTCGACATCCTGAACGCTGAGTCCAGATGCGGAATCGGCCAGATTCAGTACAACATGACGTGTATCAGGTTGGAGGTCCAAGCGCCGGAGGATTTCGAGGCCGGACCTCAGCCCGCGGATGCTGGGAACATCCATGGCGGTCACCCAGACAATGTCCGTGCACTGCTCCATGGCAGCCAAGCCCACCTCCGGTAACCCGGGGGCAGTGTCCACGATGACGTACTGGAACTGCTCGGCGAGCTGACCGAGGAGGCGCGTCACCTGCTCGGGCGTGATGTTGTCCGCTTCTTCGGGGCTCCTCGGCGCGCAGAGAGCGTAAATATTGCCGGGGTGCACGGTCAGGAACGCTTTAAGGACCAGTGAATCGTGGCTCGCCGCGGCGGAGACCGCATCGGTCACAGTGTGCTCCGGGTGGAGGTACAAGCCCGAGGCGACGTCCCCGAACTGGAGGTCCAGATCCACGATCACAACGCCCATGGGGGCAACCTGACCCAGCCCGATGGCGATGTTGGTGGCAATGGTTGTTTTACCTACTCCGCCTTTGGGCGAGAAGACGCCGATCACCAGACCCTTCGGGGCGTCCGGCTGTTGGACCGCTGCCGACCGGTTCTTGCTGGCAAAGGACTGGCAGGCCCGTTCCAGCATGACCCGGATCTGGGCAGCGTCGGCGTTCGGGCTGAGGATATCCCGGATGCCGGCGCGCATGGCCAGCAGCAGGAAATCGGGGTCCGGTTCGCCCACCAGGATGATGCTGAGCTCAGACAGTTGGACGTCAAAGATCGTGGCCAACCGCAGGGCGTCGTCAACGGGCACATCCGGTCCAAGAATGAGGACTTCGGGACGCTGTTGGTCAAGCTTCGCGAACAACTCCCCGGGATCTGAAGGGTTCACGAAGGGGAAGGTCTGCAGGCCTCCCGGCAGGCTTCCGGCCAGAGCCAGACGCACGCGGGAATCGAAGTCGGCATTGGGCGTGATCAGGACAAAACGGCTCATTTGTACACTTCCGGTTTCGTCATGATTCCAGGGCGGCCGCTGTCCTTGGCCGTGAGCGGCTCCTTGCTCAGCCAGAGGGTGCCGAATTCCAAGCCGTAGACGATTTTGGTGGCGTCCACGTCGGTCACGGCGACCGTCAACAGCAACGATCCGGTGGGCAGCGACGTATCCTCGACCGGGGCCGCTGAGCCGCTGGCAGTGGGCTCGGGCGACGGGGCCGCGCTGGCGGCACGCTGCACTGACGTCACCAGGACCTTGTGGAGTGTCAGCTGCGTCGTCTCCTTGTCCGGCTTCGCCTCGATGCCCCCACCTTTCAACGAGATGAAGATGCCGATGTGGTCCCCGGCTACGAGCCGTCCACCAACTACGCGCTGGGGATCCAGCTGGAACGAGACCTCCTGAAGCCCCTCCGGCACCTGCACGGATCCAGCGGACTGCGCGGTTTCGGGTGCGGTCAGCCGTTCCGCGACGAGTTGCTCACCCGGAAGCAGTTCGACAGCGGTGACTTTGCCGGCGAAGGTGTCGAGACTGCGCAGCGCGGACTTTGCCACCGCGGTGCCCGGAAGCGACTGGGCGGTCAAGAAGGGCAGCAGGCTTTCCACGGCAGTACCGGCCGGTACAGGCTTCGTCACCACCAGGACTTTCACAGGCTCAAGGGCCCGGACGGCCCTCGCGTCCGCACCGCTGGCGTAGGACACCACCAGAACGGCGCCGATCACGGCCAGGACCACGGCGGCGATCCCGGCTAATAGGCGTGACTTCAAAACTGCTCCTGGACTGGTGGTGGAAAGTATAGCGACGGGGGGGGGGTTACTGCGTGAGTTTGACGACGCCGGCCCCAAAGTCCTCCGGTGTCCCGTAGGTGTAGGCCTTATCTAGGGAGACGTAATGGACGAAGCTGCCGATGATGCCGGTGCAGCTGCCGTCGCAGGCCAATGCCGGGAGGGACGGCGGCTTGTTGCGGAATGTGCGGGGGAAGGTATTGCCATTGAAACTCCAGCCTGTGACCTGGAAGGCCGCAAAAGAGATGAGTTTGTAGCTAGTGCTGGTGCCGGTACCGGTCACCTGATTGAAAATCGGGAGCAGGACCGTCACGTCCTTGCCTGCTGTGATGTCCGTGGCCCACGCCCGCAACTGGTCATCGCAAATGTTGGGATAGCTGTTCCCGGGTTCGCCAGCCGCCCAATTCGCGGCGTTGACATTTCCCGCACAGGTACCCGAGGCGCGCAACAGCCAGCCGAATCCGCCCGGAACTACGGCCCCGGACGGCCCGTAATTGCAGCTCGTCTCGCCCTTGCTTCCGTGGCTCACCAAAAGCTGCAGACCGGCGTCTACGTGGCCCTTGACCTGGCAGATGGAGAAGGCGATCGGGAACGTCGTCGGGCCCGCTACCGGGCGGCCCCACTGCACGGTGGCGGCGGCGGTTACGGTAGCGTCGTTGATCCCCAAGGCTCTGGCGAAGAAGAGCGAAACGCTGTTAGAAACCTGCCCGGCTTCCTGCGCTCCGGCCGTCACTTTAACGGTACCGGCGGCCTTATCCACGACGAAGGACGCTATGTTACTGGCGCCGTCTCCGGCGTTCTTGTTTGCCAGTTCCCGTGCCAGCGGCGAAGTGGCATCGCAGTCGGAATCGTTGATGTTGCGGGCGCATTCCTGGGCGATGGCGAGGGCGGCAGCATCGGCCCCGTTGCGGAGCTGGGTCCGTTCGGCGTAGAGCATCCCGACGTCGACGGCGAGGGCGCTGAAGCCCAACAGCGCCACCATCAAGATGGCGACCAGGATGCTGATGGCCCCGCGCTCGCGATCCCTCGGCGGAGCGACTTTAGCTATCCGCCGCATAGCATCACCCCCTTGCCTTCCATCGGGAACGGCCCCGCGATACGTGTCACGGTGGAGAGGGTGTAAGAGATCGTAATGGTCACCTGCGCGCCGGTGGTGCAGGTTGTCGGGCTAATGGTGATGTTGGAATCTGTCAGTGCGGGTTGCATCCCGACGGCCGCATTCCTGGCCGCCGTGCGGGCAGCTGCGGCGTTGTTGCCGATTGCCATGACGCGAACCCCTTCGCGGGCGGCACTTGATAGCGTGATCTGCGCGTTGTAGGCACGGCCAAATT
Organism: Pseudarthrobacter sp. HLT1-3; assembly: GCF_059383535.1. Classification (NCBI taxonomy): domain Bacteria; kingdom Bacillati; phylum Actinomycetota; class Actinomycetes; order Micrococcales; family Micrococcaceae; genus Pseudarthrobacter; species Pseudarthrobacter sp. HLT1-3. The sequence continues at coordinate 83,054 of NZ_JBWZCJ010000009.1, forward strand.
CCATAATGCCAAGCAGCAGCATGATCAGGACGGGCGCCAGGAGTGCGAACTCCACTGCGACAGCGCCGCGCTCCGTGCCCTCGCGCATGCGTGGCGACCTTTCAACGGATGGATATTGTGGCCGGTTTGCACTGTGGCCGGAGGCCACTACGAACGAGGGTGCGGTGAAGGAATGATTACCCTTCACCGCACCTGTCGATATGTCCTGAGATGAGGCCAGGGACTACGGCGCGGCAGCAGGCGGTACGAGCCCGGCCGTGACGGTTTCGAAGAGGTCTGTCAGCTGGGTACCAAGGGCCGTGACGGCGATGATGATGGCTACGGCGATGAGGGCAACCATAATGCCGTATTCCACGGCAGTTGCACCCTTCTCGTCACGAAGGCGGTTCTTGGCGGTGAACCCAAGGGTCTGAAGGGTTGCGATAAGAGAAAGCACGTGAGCTCCTGAGCGAGTTGGGAAACTGGCCAGACACCAGCTATGCCTGAAAGTTAGCAATGCGATTCGCCCGAAGTTACGCTGCTTGCCGTATCCTGTGCCAAGGCTTCCCAACCTGCACCTATCCTGTGTGTTTTCTGTACGTAACCTGCGCTTGAGCTAGGCGCAGTGACCGGACACAAAAGGACCCCCTCGGTTCTGGGGTCCGAGGGGGTCCGGTCTTTGGAGGACCCCCTCGGCTCTGGGTCCGAGGGGGTCCGGTCATTGGGCGCTGGTGTAGCCGCTTTGATTGGTCTTACATGTTGGAGAAGGCCGCGATGATGTTGATGACGGCCGGCCCGAGGATGACGATGAAGAGCACCGGCAGAATGCACAGCATGAGGGGAAACAGCACCTTGATGGGAAGCTTCATTGCCTTCTCTTCAGCCCGCTGACGTCTCTTGATTCTCATCTGCTTGGCCTGCGTCCGGAGGACGCTTGCTATCGCGATGCCATACACATCCGCTTGGACAACGGCCCGCACGAAGCTCCGCAGGTCTGGGGCTCCGGTGCGGTCAGCCATGGCGAGGTAGGCTTCCCGGCGGCTCCTGCCGACTTGCATATCCTGCAGCGTCCGGAGGAGTTCCGCGGCGAGCGGGCCGCTTCCGTTCTGGCCGGCGCGCGCCATTGCTGATTCAAAGCCAAGTCCGGCCTCCACCGAAATCAGCATTTGGTCCAGGGTGCTGGGCAACTCCAGTTCGATGGCTTCCTGGCGCTTAGCCCCCCGGCTATGGAGAAGCAGGTCCGGAACGAAGTACGCGAGTACGGTCACGAACAACGCCAACAGAATGGTGGTACCCGTGGGGGTTTTGACAACATACAAAACCCCAAAGAGGCCGGCCACCAGGGCGAGTGACGGCTTGATCACCAGCAGCCGCTCCAGCGGCATGCCGGCCGGCCTTCCCGCCTTGGCGAGCAACTTATCCAGCCAGGCCGGATACCCTTTTGGGGCCAGACGCTGACCCAGTTGCGCGAGCTTCGGTGCATTGAGGCCGGCTGAAGTGTCCGCTGACGCTCCCTTGCTTCGTCCAAGATTGCTGCGGACAGCTGCCAGGCCTGTTCGGTCGACTGAGATTACTGCCCAAACCATAACCGAACAGGGAACAACGATGATTGCCACTATGAACCAGGCCATTACGCTCATGGTTGTTCCCCCTAGAACTTGATCTTGACGACACGGCTGAGCCAGAAGGACCCGAGAGCCAGAAGTGCAACTGCAAACCCGAGCATGACCCAGCCGAGCACGTTGGTGTATAGAACGCCGAGGTAGCCCGGATTGGAGAAACTTAGGAACAAAAAGATCCCGACGGGCAACGCGATGAGGATATAGGCTGACAACTTGCCCTCGGCACTAAGGGATTTCACTTGACCCTTGATCTGCATCCGTTCGCGGATGGTCTCTCCCACATGGTCCAGTACCTCAGCCAAGTCGCCGCCGACTTCGCGGTGGATTTCTATGGCCTGCGCGGTCCAGTCGAAATCCTCGCTCCGCATGCGTCGCGCTGAGTCGGCCATGGATTCCTTCAGGTCTCGTCCCAGCCTGGTCTCGTTCACTAGACGCGCGAATTCCTCCGAAGTCGGCGCGTCTGACTCCTGCGAGACCGCGTCCACGGCTCGAAGCAGACTGTGACCTGCCCGCAGCCCGCCGGAAAGCATCTGCAGGGTGTCGCCAAGCTGCGATTCGAACTTCGCTCGCCGGTTGCTGGCCATAATGTTCAGGAACAGCATGCCGCCGATGGGCGTCAACAGCACGAACAGCAGAGCCAGTCCCGCCCCGGCCAGCACAAATCCGATGATGCCCGACGTGATGGCGATACATCCGAGCAGGAGAATATAGTCTGCTTGGCGAATGCGCAGCCCCGCTTCCTCCAAGGAGTTGGCGGAACCGAAGCTGGCGTTCTTGCTGACCTTTTGGTCGACAAAGGAAGATGCAGATGCCGCAACCCGGGTGAGGACCGACGGTTGCTCGGCAACCCCAGGCCTTCTGCGCGAAACATCGATGTTGGATTCACGCCCACGAAGTGTCACAACGAGGAGGAACACCAATGCGGCAAAGCAAAGGAGGACACCAAGAAGCAACAGAAGAGGGCTGTCGGCGGTCACCGGTAACCACCGCCAATCGGCGAATTCCCGAAGACGGCCGGCGAAAGTGCGATTCCCAGTTCCGCGAAGTGATCAACGAAGCGTGGTCTGACCCCGGTGGGAATCGGTCGTCCAACGAAGCGGCCGTTCGCGTCCATCCCCGCGCTGTAGTCGAAAGTGAAGGCGTCCTGAAGCGTGACGACGTCCCCTTCCATCCCTTGGACTTCCGTGACGTGGGTGACTCGTCTGGTTCCGTCCCGCAGGCGCGAAATGTGCACAATCAGGTTGACTGCCGAGGCGATCTGCTCGCGAATGGCACGGAGTGGAAGATCCATACCAGCCATGAGGACCAGGGTCTCGAGTCTCGCGATGGCGTCGCGCGGGGTGTTTGCGTGCACGGTTGAGATCGAACCGTCGTGGCCGGTGTTCATGGCCTGCAGCATGTCCAGCGTCTCGCCGCCGCGGACTTCGCCAACGACGATCCTGTCCGGGCGCATGCGCAGTGAGTTCCGGACGAGATCCCGGATGCTTATCTCGCCCTTGCCTTCGATGTTCCTCGGCCTGCTTTCGAGCCTGACAACGTGTTCCTGCTGCAGCTGAAGCTCGACGGCGTCCTCGATGGTGACGATACGCTCATCAGCGGGAATGAACGAGGACAAGACATTGAGCAAGGTCGTCTTGCCTGTCCCGGTGCCGCCGGAGACGATGATGTTGAGCCGGGCGTGCACGCAGGCATTCAGCAGTTCGGCGATCTCCGGGGAGATGGTGCCAAAGCCGATGAGATCGTTGACTGTCAGCGGCACCCGGCCGAATTTTCGGATGGTCAGCGATGATCCGCTAACGGCCAGCGGAGGGATGATGGCGTTGACACGCGAACCGTCGGACAAACGAGCGTCAACGAGCGGAGAAGATTCGTCGATTCTTCTGCCGACCTTGGTGACAATCCGCTCGATAATCCGGCGCAAGTGTTCCTCGGACGTGAAGCGGGAGCCGGTCAGAAAGAGTTTGCCGGCGCGTTCCACATAGATTTTCTCCGGTCCGTTGACCATTACTTCCGTCACTGCGTCATCGGCAAGGAATTTCTGCAGGGGGCCGAGGCCGATGACATCATCGAGGATTTCCTGAACCAGGCGTTGCCGTTCGCCGGAGGACAACGGAATCTCATCCTCTTCGATGATGGTGCGCAGTTCGCCTTTGGCGTAGTCGTGCAACTCAGCCTCGTCCAGTGAGGAATCCGTGATCCGGCTGCCCATGCGCTCATAGAGCGCAGCGCCGGCGCGTTCCTTGACCGCCGACAAGGCGTCGTTGGCTTCAGCGCTGTGATCTTTGGTGGTTGGTTCATGCCAGGCGGACTCGTTCGGAGCCGTCGCTGCCCACGGGATCTCAGTTCGAGAGGATGCTGGAGTCTTGCCGTCCTGGCCGCGGACGGCTTCAAAGCGATCTGCGAGTGTCATTGGACTACCGCCCTTCGGTGAAGTTTCTTGTGAGGCCGTTGCTCCCAGTTCGGGTCAAACCGCTCGACGAGCTGACGCAGTCCCTTTGCCACGGCATCCCTGGACGCCTCCTGTAGCAGCGGGACGCCCTTGTTGGTGGAATACGGCACGGCATGTGACCGAGGGAGCACCACATCCACCGGGCATCCAATGGTTGCCTCGACATCCTTTAGGGTCAGTCCGCTTCGGCGATCACCAAAGTTAAGAACCACATGCCGGTTCGGGGGTAGCAGGCCCAGCTCCGTAAGGAGTCCGAATCCTGTCCGGAGGCCCTTAATGCTCGGTATGTCCATACCGCAGACCCACAGGCCGTCTGTGGCTTGCTCGAGAGTCGCGAGAACATGCTCCCCGAGCCCTGGTGCGGTGTCCACCACAACGTATTTGAATTCGCTCGCTAGCTGGACTAGTAACCTAGAGACCTGCTCTCCGGTTATCTGATCGGCCTCTATCGGATTGAGGGGTGCGCACAGTGCGTAGATACCTGATGGATGCAGCGTGAGGTATGACTTGAGAACCAAGCTGTCGCCCGCGGCCGCCCCTTTTACGGCGTCCGCGATCGTCTTCTCCGGCTCAAGCATGAGCCCGGAGGCTACGTCGCCAAATTGCAGGTCCAGATCGACCACCACGACGCCCATAGGAGCTATTTTTGCGAGTCCAACCGCGACGTTTGTGGTCACGGTCGTTTTTCCCACGCCACCCTTTGGCGACATGACGGCGATGATTCTTCCGTTTCCGGCCAACGGTTCAACGCTGTTCCCGAGGCCACGCCTGCGTCCGGCAGCCGCGAGGCTGGCGCGTTCCAGCATGATGTGTATGGCGTCTACGTCGGCGCCGGGTTCCAGGAGGTCCCTGATTCCTGCCCGCATCGCGGGCAGTGCAACACTGGGATCGCTATCGGTCACCAGCACCACGCTGATCTCGGGGTACTGGAGGTCGAAGAGACTGGCGAGCCTAAGGGAGTCATCCACCGGGAGGCCCGGTCCCAGCAGAATCACTTCGACGAGATCGCCCGAGAGCATCCGCAGGACGTCGTCCGGCCCAGGCGGCAGGAAGTTGGCTACGATTCCGTGAAATGTTCCGCGAAGGCGGGAAGCCGCCTGCCTGGCCCGGGCTTCGAAATCCGGGTCTGCTGTGATGGCTACGAACCTGCTCATCGGTACAACTCCGGCTTCTTGACGATCAGCGGGGCGCCTTCAGTAGCGGACGAGGGTTCTTTCGTCAGCCACAGGCTTCCGAAGTTGGCCCCGAACGCGATTTTCGCGGCATCGGCATCGTTCCGGGCGAAAGTTACGATCAACTGTCCGGTGGGCAATTCCGTGTTGGCTTGCTCCTCAGCAGTGGCCCCACCGGGGGCCGTTGCGGCAGTCTTCGCCAGCGAACGCTGCACGCTCGTCACCAGTACTTTGTGAAAGATCTGCTGCCCGGACTCGACATCCGGGGCGTCCTTCACGGCTCCCTTGTCAAAGAGGACGACAACGCCCACGGTGTCGCCTGCTGCGATACGCCCGCCGACCACCCGCTGGGCCTCCAGCTGAACCGAAATCTCCTGCATTCCGTCCGGAACCGGTACAGAGCCTGGCGCGGACAGGCTCTCAAGATCGGCCAGCCGGGCCCCGAGGAGCGCTTCGCCGGGCAGCAGATCGACTGCGGCGACCTTCCCGTTGAGGCCCTCCAGGCTCTTTAGGGCGCCGTTGGGCACCGAGGCCGAAGGGAGCGAGGTCAGCTTCACTGCGCTCCTAACCGCTTCGAGATCAGCGCCCTTGGCAACCTGTTGTTGAACCACGAGTACATCGACCGGCTGCAGGTCCTTTTGGGCCCTCGCCTCCGATGCTGAAACGTATGAGACCAATAAGACCGTGCCAACTATTGCCAGCACAAATGCGACGATGCCTCCCAGTAGGCGTGTTTTCAATTTGCAGTCCCCTTAATGAGTGGATTAATTCGTATTCGTAAGTGGATCAATTCGTGAGTTCGACGACAAAAACGTTGCCCGTTGGAGTGGGCGAGCTACCAGTGAAAAGCCCTGGATCAGCCGAGTACCCGACAAACGTCCCGTAGAGCCCGTTTTCGCCGGGGCCGAAAACACCCGTCGGTCCGGCAACATTTCCCGGAAAATTCCAACCCAGGACTTTGAATCCGGCCCATTTCAGGATCTTGTATTTGACGTTGTTGCCCGTGCACGGATTCAAGACGTCCTTACATGTGTATTCATAGACGGGCAGCGCTACTGTCTGCCCCAGCAGGGGGGAACTGAACAAAGAATCGCAGCCGGTCGGAATTGAAGCGCCCGTACTGGTTCGGCTCCACTCACCAATTGTGGCCGTGACGTTGCACCCGACATTGTTGTCGGGGTTTAACCACGCAAAGCCTCCGGGGATTATCTGATTTGATGGGTTCCTGCCGTTGCAATCTATGGCTCCATGACCTCCGCCCTGGGTCAGGATTTTGTGCGGGAGACCATCCTCCTTGAATTCGCAGGCTGCGAACACAAGTGGCAGAATTGAACGCCCCTTGGTCGGATAGAACCACCGTGCCTGGGCCGCCGCGCGGATCTCCACGGAGTTGATGCCCAGCACCCGGGCCAGATAAAGAGAGAAGTGCTCCCCGCCCGCGCCGGCCGGTGTCTCGGTTGTGACGTCCACGGTGCCGGTGGTCCCCGTTGTCGTGACAATCGCCGAAACAACGTTGCTCGAACCGTCCAAAGCATTGCCGTTGGCGAACGGCGCAGCCTGAACTTTTTGATCTGCAGCGCAGGGCGCTGTAGAAGAGACTTTTTCGCAGGCCTGAGCGATTGCGAGCGCCGCGGAGTCCGCGCCGTTCTGTAGCTGTGTCTTCTCCGAGTACATTGCGCCCACGTCGACGGCAAGAGCTCCGAAGCCCAGAAGGGCAACCATGAGAATGGCGGCGAGCGGCGCAATCACGCCTAGCTCGTTTTCGTTGTCGACGACGTCTGCCGGCGTTCTGGTCATCCCCCGCATCGCATTACCCCTTTTGCTGAAATGCTCATGAAGTCCGGTAGAAAGGGAAGCAGCGTTGGAAGTCCGGTCAAGTAGGCCGTGTTGGCCTGGATCAAGACGACGGCGTCCCGGTCCGGCCCACAGGCGCTGATGGTGATCTCGCCAGGCTGCAAATCGGCAATGGGCGCCGCGTTTATTGCCTTTTGTTGGGCGGCACCCAGGGCGTCTGCATCCTTGTAATGGATCGCCATATATCGGGCGGCTTCGCGGGCGCCCTCTGCCATGGAAACCTGGATGCTGAAGGCGCGCCCGAATTCCACGACTCCCAGAATTAGTGCCAGGAAGATGGGGAGAATCAGGGCGAACTCAACAGCGACAGCACCCAACTCCTTGGGCTTCTTGGATCCGTGCGGCTTGACCCGGGGTTTCATCACAGGCCGGCCGTCGCGGCTCGGAAGCCGGGAATAAGCTGTTGCCCGAGCAAGCCGACGGCAAGCACGATGACGGTGGCAATGAAGCCGACCATAAGTGCGTACTCGACTGCGGTAGCACCACTTTGACGCGAACGCACCGAACAGCAAACGTCCATCACTCGTGATGTAATAACTCTCGCTTTGGATTTGAGACCGTTCACGACCCCTCCTGAACCTTGAGACCTGGAAACCTGCGCATGCGCAGACGAATGAAGCCCAGGGGCGAGTGCGTTGGCAGTGGACTTGTCGCCCGAACTGCCGCCGCCCCGCCCCCGGGCGTTCGATGCGAGTGTCGCCTTAGCCTGCTGCGGGACGGGTGAGGCCGGCCGTGACCTGCGTGAAGAGCGTGTTCAGCTGGCCACCCAGGAGGGTAACTGTGCCGATGATGGCGACGGCGATGAGGGCGACCATGAGGCCGTATTCAACGGCGGTGGCGCCCTTTTCGGATTCCATCTTGTTCTTGACGCCGGCGACAAAAGCGAGCATTGAAACCATGAGACCAGTCATTTTAGAGTCCTTTTCCAGAGTTTTGAGTGAGTAACGGAATTCCAGCTAATCTCTTGCTGCTAACCCTCGGAGTTCCGTTGGGACAACAATTGCATGGCGATTAAGGGCGCAGCAATGAATCGGAATACCCGAGTTTTTGGCGCGGAAAAGGGGGTGCTACGTGTGACTACCCTGGGGTGTACTCAGTTTTTTGATAACTAGTGGGGCGCACTACTCGTATTGATGCGCTTGCTTACCAATGGGAGCAGAGATGCCGCAGTTACTGGAGTTACGGAAGAAGCAGGATGATAGCCAGTCCGGCCGCCAACATCGAGGGGCCGTAGGCAACCTCTTTTGGCTTGTTTTCGCGGTTTTTCAGGACCAGGAAGACTGAGGCCAGGCCGCCCGCAACGAAGGCAAGCGCCCCTCCGTAAAACACCTGCGACCAACCTAGGTAGCCTAAGTACAGTCCAAGTGGTGCGGCGAGCTTCACGTCGCCCATTCCGAGGCCGTTTCTACTGGTCAGGGCAAGAATTAAGTAAGAAGCGAACAATATTGCGGACCCTGCGAGTCCGCGAATCAGGTCACCCGGGGTTCCCTGGGCGAGAGCGGCGACCGCCAGTAGCGCCAGGCCTGCCCCAAGCAAGGGCCCAACGAGCCGATTCGGCAGCAAATGGTGCACAATATCGATCCGGGCCAGCGGAACGGCGAAAATGCCCAGCAATATATAGGCGGGAAGTTCTACTGTAAAACCGAAGCGCCAGGCCAGCAGGGTCGACAGGACAAGGGTGACCGCCGCCGTCGTGATCCTCAGCCTGGTGGTGGCATTGCCGGCCAGCTGGGGGAGCACGCGCCGAACCAGGGCATCCGCCACAAGTCCCAGGCACGCGCCGGCGCAGCCCACGCCGGCAATGAACAGCGGCGATACGGAGCCAGCGGCGGCGATGTCGAGCACGGTTCCTCCAGGTATGCGACGGGCCGGGGGCGGGCAGAATGCATCCGGACACCCCATTTTGACCCAGTGACACGTCATCCGCTATTATTGGTAGTCGTTGTGCGTGTCCTTCTCGATGATGCGTGCCCGCTTGGAATCCGGTTGCAGGATAACTACCCAGCGTGCACATTCGAGACTTCAGGATGACTGGTTACATAGAGCCCTCACCTCTGTTCCGGTAGCGCATAGATAGTAGGTGCACCTTCGAGTGACGCCTAAAACAAGAACGCCAGAACAAGAACGAGGCAAACACCGTGCGTACGTACACCCCGAAGCCCGGCGATATCAACCGCCAGTGGCACGTCATTGACGCCACAGACGTTGTCCTTGGTCGTCTCGCGAGCCAGACCGCAATCCTGCTGCGCGGCAAGCACAAGGCCACCTTTGCGTCCCACATGGACATGGGCGACTTCGTCATCATCATCAACGCTGAAAAGGTTGCCCTCACCGGCGCCAAGCTGGAGCAGAAGCGCGCATACCGCCACTCCGGTTACCCGGGCGGCCTGACCTCCGTCACCTACGCGGAGCTGCTGGAATCCAACCCGGTCCGCGCCGTGGAGAAGGCCATCAAGGGCATGCTCCCGAAGAACTCCCTCGCTGCACAGCAGCTGGGCAAGCTGAAGGTTTACAAGGGTGCCGAGCACCCCCACGCCGCCCAGCAGCCCAAGACATACGAAATCACCCAGGTCGCCCAGTAGTCCTGGCCACCAACAAACTTTTAATCAAGGAGAATCGTGGCTCAGAACGAAGAGACCACCGAGGCCGTTGTGGCTGAGGAAAACCTGACCAGCTACACCTCGGAAAGCGGTCCTGCGGAAGCAGAAGCGCCCAAGAAGGAACGCCCGGCCCTCACGGTTGCCGGCGCAGCAGTTGGCCGTCGCAAGGAAGCCGTCGCACGCGTTCGCATCGTGCCCGGCACCGGCAAGTGGACCATCAACGGCCGCGAGCTGGCGAACTACTTCCCGAACAAGCTGCACCAGCAGGACGTCAACGAGCCCTTCAAGATCCTCGATCTTGATGGCGCCTACGACGTTATCGCCCGCATCCACGGTGGTGGCATCTCCGGCCAGGCCGGCGCCCTGCGCCTCGGCATCGCCCGTTCACTGAACGAAATCGACACCGAGAACAACCGCGCCACCCTGAAGAAGGCCGGTTACCTGCGTCGTGACGCCCGCGTCATCGAGCGCAAGAAGGCCGGTCTCAAGAAGGCCCGTAAGGCTCAGCAGTACTCCAAGCGCTAAACCCGCTTCCAAGCGCACCTGGCGCTTGCAACGAAAGCCCGTTCCGCCTTTATGGCGGGGCGGGCTTTCGCCGTTTAACCAGCCAGTATCCAGCCAATGACCAGCGGAAATGCTGGTCACGGGGTGGCGCCGCGAACCGGGGGAGCGGTCCCGGGACCGGCGGCGGCGCCCTCATCGTCTAAACTTGACCTGATGTCTAGATTATTTGGAACAGATGGTGTCCGGGGTTTGGCTAACGGCCTGCTCACAGCCGAACTGGCGTTGCAGCTGGCCCAGGCCGCCGCCGTCGTGCTCGGCCATGACCGCAATACCGACGGAACACGGCCGCGCGCCGTGGTGGCCCGGGACCCCCGCGCAAGCGGTGAGTTCATCGCTGCGGCCGTGATCGCCGGGCTGTCGAGTTCCGGGATCGACGTTTATGATGCCGGCGTACTGCCCACCCCGGCGGCGGCCTACCTGGTGGCCGACCTGGACGCGGACTTCGGCGTGATGATCTCGGCCTCGCACAACCCCGCCCCGGATAACGGCATCAAGTTCTTTGCCACCGGCGGCCAGAAGCTCCCCGACTCGGTCGAAAACGCCATCGAGGAGCAGCTCGGCAAAGAGCCGCGCCGCCCGGTCGGTGCTGACGTCGGCCGGATCCAGCGCTTCTCCGACGCCGAGGACCGCTACATAGTCCACCTGCTCGGCACCCTCCCGCACCGCCTGGATGGAATCAAGGTGGTGCTGGACTGCGCCCACGGCGCGGCCAGCGGGTGTTCCCCGCAGGTTTTCAAGGACGCGGGTGCCGAAGTGATCGTCATCGGTGCCGAACCGGATGGCCTCAATATCAACGATGGCGTCGGCTCCACCCACCTGGGTCCGCTGAAGCAGGCCGTCCTGGCGTACGGCGCCGATCTGGGGATTGCCCACGACGGCGACGCCGACCGCTGCCTGGCCGTGGACCACGAGGGAGGCGAGGTCGACGGCGACGAGATCATGGCGATCCTCGCCGTGGCGCTGAAGGCCTCAGGCAAGCTCAAGGACGACGTCCTGGTGGCAACCGTGATGAGCAACCTCGGACTCAAGATTGCCCTCCGCGAGGCCGGCATCGGCCTGCGTGAAACCGGCGTCGGGGACCGCTACGTCCTCGAAGAAATGCGCGAAGGCGGCTTCAACCTCGGCGGCGAGCAGTCCGGCCACGTGATTTTCGCCGATTACGCCACCACGGGTGACGGCGTCCTCACCGGACTGCAGATTGCCGCCCAGGTGGCACTCACGGGCCGGTCCCTCAAGGATCTGGCCAAGGTGATGACCAAACTCCCGCAGGTCCTGATCAACGTCAAGGGCGTGGACCGCACCCGGGTCAAGGGCGATGCTGCCCTGGAGGCCGCCGTGGCCCTCGCCGAGGCCGAGCTCGGCGACACCGGCCGGGTGCTACTGCGCCCCTCCGGCACCGAACCGGTTGTGCGCGTCATGGTTGAGGCGGCCTCCCCGGAGACCGCCCAGGCCGTCGCGGAACGCCTGGCGCAGGTGGTCCGGACCGAGCTGGCCCTGGAGCTCGTCGCGGACTGACGGCGCTCAACGCACAATCAGCAACTCGACAGCAGTGCGAGACGGGGGGTGCTGATTGTGGGCGCTCACGGGGAAGCTGGCCATAGGGAGAGCTCCTTGTATGGGAACGCTCGGGGATGGGACGGCGACGGTTGTGCGCAAGTGCGGGTGCCGGTACATGCAGCCGGTGGCGGCAGGGTCAGAACAGGCCGGGAACAAATCTCTTAGTTCGTAGCTTGTAAGCTGCATATTCGGGCAAGTTCTCCTCCAGTAGCAACTCCTCCTGGACTGCTCGGTATGCCTGGATTGCGCCCAGTGCCAAGAGAATTGCTGTGTTCAACAACGTGGGATCGAAGCATACTGCGCCGGTCAGAGTCGCCATCTCTCCGACGTAGAGTGGGTTACGGATGAGCCGGTAAGGACCGTGCTGCACCAGAGTTCTCACCTGGGCCTCCACGCCGAAACTCTTACCCAGCGTGAACAGGGAGTAGACAGTGAACGACATCCCCACAACCATCAGCCCCACCGCAAAAAAAGCTAATCCCTCGGAAACTTCTGAACCACCACCAAACGCAAAGAGGAAAGGCAGGAAAGTCCCCACGTAGGCGGCGACGGTGGGCGCAATCCGACCGCTCCGGGCACTTGCAGGGTTCCTCGTGAGAAGGAAGAAGACCAACAGGACGTAAAAGAGGGTCAACAGCACCTGGTAGCCCACGTACAACGCAGCGACGAGGGTGGAAGACGATGCGCGATTCCCACCCGAAAATAATGCAAATATCGCCGACAACAACAAAAGTGCCATGACCGGGACCAGAATCACCCGTTCAACGTCAATTGACCTCAACTGCGCGCGAAGTTTCATCGAAAAGTAGCCTTCCAGAGAGTTGCAGACCATCCAGGGAAATCCGCCGTCGTTATTCCGCGGCTTCCCCGGTTGGAGTGGCGGTGCATTGAGCCTAATAGGTCTCCTGGACTTATTAGGGCGAGACGCGCCTTAACGCCGAGCGGAGCCGGATGTTGTAGTGCACATAAGTGCTGTAACCGAGTCGTCGTCGCCGATCACGCGACGGCAGCATATGAATTGCGATTACACCTTAAGCACCGAATGGCCCGCCTCGAGAGGCGGGCCATTCGGTGGTTAATCGGTATGGTGAAGCTCGGTTCGTCCTGGGACTACAGCTGGCGCTGCTGCAAGGAGTCGCGGATTTCGGTAAGGAGCGCGATCTGCGGATCCTCGGCTGCCTCTTCCTTGACGCTCGGGTCGATGCCGAGGCGGCGGTTGCGCCGTTCGATCATGTGGTTCATGGGGACGACGACGACGAAGTAGATCGAGGCCGCGACGAGGAGGAAGTTGACGATGGCCGTCAGCAACACTCCGAACTTGATGTCGTTTCCGTTCAGGGTGACGAGCGCGAAGCTGTCGAAGTTGGGCGAACCAACCACCCCTGCGATGAACGGCATGAGCACGCTCTGGACTAGGGCCGTTACCACGGCGCCAAAAGCGGCGCCGATGACGACTGCGACGGCAAGGTCTACGACGTTGCCCTTGAGAATGAAGTTTTTGAATCCTGTCAGCATGATCCCAACGTTAGACAGGCAGTGTGAACACGCCGTGTCGCCGAGGTAAGTTTTCTGTTCCGTGTCGGTCCGGCGGGAGCTACTCAGACAAAAAGCCCTACACGTAGGCCGGTGCCGCTTCGAGGCCGAAGTACTCCTCGAGGGTCGCAACGCCCCGGGTGTTCATCGCGGTCGCCGTTTCCACCCCGACGTAGCGCAGGTGCCATGGCTCGTAGTAGTAGCCGGTGACCGGGTGGAGCATCCACGGGTAGCGCACCACAAAGCCGAACCGGTGGGCGTTGTTCCTGGCCCAGACTGCTGCCGGCTGATCGGCGAAGCAGGGCTGGAAGCTGCAGGCCCCGCTGCCGTCGCCCAGGTCGAAGGACCAGCCGGTCTGGTGCTCGGAGTAGCCGGGCCGGGCCGAGGCGGTGTCCGCTTCTGCCTGCCCGCGCGAGGACACATAGCTGTTGTAGGTTGCCGTCTGCGTCGCATAGGACCGGTAGCCGCTCGCCAGCGTCATGATGACGCCGGCCCCGGCCGCGGCGGTGAACATTTGCTCCGCCGCGGCCGCCGTCGTGCTGTTGAGCAGTGCGGCTTCGCCGGAGGTGGCGAGGCGCACGCGTGGCTGGACCAGGTCGGCCGGCCGATACGTGGCGGGGGAGAGCGGCCGGTGTTTGTTTACGATGACCCACGGGCTCGCCGGATCGGTGAGCGAGTGCCGGGGCGCGGCGGGCGAGGGCGCCAGGGCCGGCGGAGTGGTCCCCGGTGCCGGTGCGGCGGGACTGTCCGGCAGGGGCTCAGCGGACGACGTGGCGCCGGCTGTTGCCGACCGCGTCGTGATGCCTCCCGCCGTCGTCGTTGTCGCTGAGACAGACGCCGACGACGGCGGCGTGGCGGCTTCGGATGTGCAGGCGCTCAGCGCCGCGAGTCCGGTTCCCGCCAGCAGCAGCCGGCTGAAGGCCCGCCGGCCGGTCATGCCGGGAAGGGATTCCGGCCCGGGAACGGACTCCGGAGCCGCCGGAGTCTCCGGGGAAGCGTCGTAGCACACCTGTGCTAGACCTTGCGGAGCAGCATGCGGCGGATGGAATGGTCGGCATCCTTGGTGAGGACCAGTTGCGCGCGGCCACGCGTGGGGAGCACGTTTTCCTCGAGGTTTGGTTCGTTGATGCGCTTCCAGATCTCGCGGGCCGTCTCTTCCGCCTCACCGTCCGAGAGCGTGGCGTAGCGGTGGAAGTAGGACTCCGGCTGCGCGAACGCGGTGGTCCGCAGCTTGCGGAAGCGGTCCACGTACCACTCCTCAATGTAGGACGTTTTGGCGTCAACATAGATGGAAAAATCGAAGAAGTCACTCACCGCCAGGCCCTGCCGGCCGTCATGCCGCGGCCGGGCCGGCGCCAGGACGTTCAGGCCCTCGACGATCAGCACGTCGGGCCGGCGAACCACGACTTCCTTGCCGGGGACGATGTCATAGGTGACGTGGGAGTACCAGGGCGCGCGGACTTCCTCGGCGCCGCCCTTGACTTCGCTGACGAAGCGGAGCAGGGCGCGGCGGTCGTAGGATTCCGGGAAGCCCTTGCGCTCGAGCAGTTGCCGCCGCTTGAGTTCCGCCAGCGGGTACAGGAAACCGTCCGTGGTGATCAGCTCAACATTCGGGGTGCCGGGCCAGCGGCGGAGCATTTCGCGGAGCCCGCGGGCGATGGTCGACTTGCCCACGGCCACCGATCCGGCGACGCCGATCACGAAGGGTGTCCGCTGGGTCTGCTCGCCCAGGAAGGTGGTGGTTGCCGCGTGGAGCTGGCCCGCGGCCTCGACATACAGGTGCAGCAGCCGGGACAACGGGAGGTAAACCTCGCGGACTTCCTTCATATCCAGCGGATCGCCGAGGCCCCGGAGGCGGATCACATCCTCCTGGTTGAGGGGCTGCTCCATCTGGGCAGCGAGCCGGGACCAGGTCTGCCGGTCCAGCTCCACGAACGGGGAGCCGCCGTCGCCGTTCGCTTCATTGCGTTGCAAAGTCACCCTAGAGATTCTGCCCCCCGCTGGGCCGAGAGCGAAATGGGCGGTCCGGGACTGCCCAGTCCGGGCGGGGAACGGCGTCTTGCGGCCGTTCATGCTACGTCCGCTGTCCGGGAAACCGTTAGGCTTGAGTCCATGTGTGGAATCGTTGGATATGTGGGCCACTCCGCTGGCCGGGTAAATACTGGACACAATGCCTTGGACGTTGTCCTTGAGGGACTGCGGCGCCTGGAATACCGGGGCTACGACTCTGCAGGCATCGCCGTGGTCGCTGACGGAAAGATTTCGTCCCGCAAGAAGTCGGGCAAACTCAGCAACCTGATCGGTGAACTCGAGGCCAACCCGCTGCCGGACTCGCTGACCGGCATCGGCCACACGCGGTGGGCGACGCACGGCGGACCCACGGACCAGAACGCGCACCCGCATCTGGCCGATCAGGACAGGCTGGCCGTGATCCACAACGGCATCATCGAAAACTTCGCCGAACTCAAGCTTGAACTCGTCCGCAAGGGCGTCACCTTCAAGTCCGAGACCGACACCGAAGTCGCTGCCGCGCTGCTGGGCGACATCTACCGGAACCAGGTCCACGGCGGCTCGTCCAAGGGCGACCTCACCAAGGCCATGCAGCTTGCCTGCCAGCGCCTCGAAGGCGCCTTCACCCTGCTCGCCGTCCACGCAGACCAGCCCGACATCGTGGTGGCGGCCCGCCGCAACTCCCCGCTCGTCGTCGGCCTCGGCGACGGGGAAAACTTCCTCGGCTCCGACGTCTCCGGCTTCATCGACTACACGCGCCGCGCCGTCGAACTCGGCCAGGACCAGATCGTCACCATCACCGCCGACACCGTGGAAATCACCGACTTCTACGGCGCCCCGGCCGAAGGCAAGGAATACCACGTCGACTGGGACCCGGCCTCGGCGGAAAAGGGCGGCTTCCCGTCCTTCATGGAAAAAGAAATCCACGACCAGCCGGACGCCGTCCTGCAGACCCTGCTGGGCCGCTCCGACATCAACGGCAAACTGACCCTCGACGAGCTCCGGGTTGACCCGGAACTGCTCAAGCACGTCGACAAGATCATCGTTCTGGCCTGCGGCACCTCCGCCTACGCCGGACAGGTCGCCAAGTACGCAATCGAGCACTGGTGCCGGATCGCCACCGAGGTCGAGCTTTCCCACGAATTCCGGTACCGCGACCCGATCGTCGACAAGAACACCCTGATCGTCTCGATCTCCCAGTCCGGCGAGACCATGGACACCCTGATGGCCGTCCGCTACGCCAAGGAACAGGGCGCCAAGACGGTCTCGATCTGCAACACCAACGGCTCCACCATCCCGCGCGAATCCGACGCCGTGCTCTACACCCACGCCGGCCCGGAAATCGCCGTCGCCTCCACCAAGGCCTTCCTGGCGCAGATCACCGCCGCCTACCTCCTGGGCCTCTACCTGGCCCAGCTGCGCGGCAACAAGTTCCAGGGCGAGATCAAGGACATCCTCGCGGACCTGAACAAGATCCCCGGGAAGATCCAGCGGATCCTCGACAACGAGGCGCAGATCAAGGAACTCGGCACGTCCATGGCCGACGCCAAGTCGGTGCTGTTCCTGGGCCGCCACGTCGGGTTCCCGGTGGCGATGGAGGGGGCGCTCAAGCTCAAGGAGCTCGCCTACATCCACGCCGAGGGCTTCGCCGCCGGCGAACTCAAGCACGGCCCGATCGCGCTGATCGAGGAGGGCCAGCCCGTCATCGTGGTGGTTCCCTCACCGCGCGGCCGGGACTCGCTGCACGCCAAGGTTGTCTCCAACATCCAGGAAGTCCGGGCCCGCGGCGCCAAGACGATCGTGATCGCGGAAGAAGGCGACGAGGCCGTCAAGGCCTACGCCGAGCACGTCTTCTACATCCCGGAGACCCCGACGCTGCTGGCGCCGCTGCTGAGCACGGTCCCGCTGCAGATCTTTGCCCTGGCCCTGGCGTCCGCCAAGGGTTACGACGTCGACCAGCCTCGCAACCTGGCCAAGAGCGTGACCGTAGAATAACGCCATGATTGTTGGCATTGGCGTAGACGTCGTAGACATTGAACGGTTCGGCCGGCAACTGGAGCGCACCCCCGGGCTGCGCGACCGGCTGTTCGTCCCCGCGGAACGCGAGCTGAACACGCGGTCCCTCGCCGCCCGGTTCGCCGCCAAGGAGGCCGTGGCCAAGGTCCTCGGCGCCCCGGCCGGCATGAACTGGCAGGACTGCTGGATCGGGCTGGACCAGAACGGGCCGACCGTCCAGATCAAGGGCACCGTGCTGGCCGTCGCCGAATCGAAGGGCGTCAAGCGCTGGCACCTCTCGATCAGCCACGACGGCGGCATCGCCACGGCGACCGTCATCGCCGAAGGCTGAGTATTACGGGCCCGGCCACAGCCGGACTTTCCCGCAGCGACTGCACCGCGAATGGACCAAAACCATGATCAGCGCCTACACCGGAACCCAGATACGAGCGACTGAAAAGAGCTTTCTGGAGAACGGTGTGGGCGCTGTTCTGATGCAGCGCGCCGCCTACGGACTGGCCAACGCCGTGGTCCATGAACTGCGGCGCGGCCGCGGGCGGATCTACGGCGCCAGCGTCACCGTCCTCGCCGGCAAGGGCAACAACGGCGGCGACGGGCTCTTCGCCGCCGCCCTGCTCGCCCGCCGCGGTATGCGGACGACGGCGGTCCTCACCGCCGGCGACGCCCACCCGGAGGGACTTGCGGCCTTTGAAAAGGCCGGTGGCCGGGCGATCCGACTGACGATCGGCAACGTCGGCGAAGCGGCGGCGGCCGCCGCCGCGTCCGGCGTCGTGATTGACGCAGTTCTCGGCACCGGCGCGCAGGGCGGGCTCCGTGGCCCGGCCGCTGAGCTGATCGAGGCGCTGGGGCGCTCCCGTCCCGGGCTCGTGGTGGCCTGCGACATTCCCAGCGGCGTGGACGCCGACACCGGAGAAGCCCATGCTCCCGTGCTCCAGGCGGAGCTGACGGTGAGCTTCGGAGCGGCCAAGGCCGGACTGCTGGCCGATCCCGGGGCGGACTTCGCCGGCCGCGTGCACGTGGTTCCGATCGGAATCGAGGCCGGGCTCCCTTGGCCGGCCCTGCAACGCCTTGAGACCGAGGATCTTTCCGCCCTGCTGCCCCGGCCGGAGCGGCGTGCGCACAAGTACTCACGGGGAGTGCTTGGGGTGGTCGCAGGCTCCGCTGCTTATCCCGGCGCCGCTGTGCTGGCCTGCAAGGGCGCCCTGGCGGCCGGCGTCGGGATGGTGCGATACCTTGGACCGCCAGACGTCGCAGATCTCGTCCGCCAGGCGTGCCCTGAGATTGTGTGCAGCAACGGAACCGTGGCCGATACGCATGTCCAGGCCTGGCTCGTGGGCTCCGGGCTGGATGACTCCGATGAGCTGCAGTTGCAGCGGGCCCGCGACGCGGCAGACTCGGGCCTGCCGACGATCGCCGACGCCGGCGCATTGCCGGCCCTTCCGGACGTGCTGGCCCCGCAAGTAATCCTGACACCCCACGCTGGCGAACTGGCGTCATTGCTGCAGCGACTCGGGGTCGACCTGGACCGCTCGGCAGTGGAGGCATCCACCCTGGGCGCCGTGCGGCGGGCTGCCGGTCTGACCGAAGCCACGGTGCTGCTGAAGGGAGCGACCACCCTGGTTGCCTCCCCGTTCCAGGACTTCTACAGCCAGGCCGAGGCGACGCCGTGGCTGGCCACGGCCGGCAGCGGCGACGTGCTGGCAGGAATTATCGGCGCACTGCTTGCCCAACTGGGTGCCGACGTCGGCCGCTTCGGTGAACGTGGCATCGATCCCGACGCAAGATGGGCCGCCATCGCGGCGCTGGCCGCCAGCGTCCACGGCCGGGCCGGGAGCCTCGCCTCCGGCGGTGCGCCGGTGACCGCGGGCGGCATCGCCGAGGCCGTCCCGGAGGTGCTGCGGAGGGTGTACCGCAGAGCCCACGAACCGCCCCGATCGGGATGATCACCCTACTTACAAGTAGTCTGTCTAGAGATTGTCCGCTTATGCACGAGGAGAACACATGGAAGTCTGGCCCGGAACGGCGTACCCGCTGGGAGCAACCTTTGACGGCACTGGCACGAACTTTGCCCTGTTCAGCGAACGTGCCGAGCGGGTGGAGCTCTGCATCCTTGCCGATGACCTGAGCGAGACACGGATTGAGCTGACCGAGGTGGACGGCTACGTGTGGCACTGCTACCTGCCGCACATCCAGCCGGGGCAGAAGTACGGCTACCGGGTCCACGGCCCGTACGCGCCCGAGCACGGAGACCGCTTCAACCCGAACAAGCTGCTCCTTGACCCGTACGTCAAGGCCGTCCAGGGCCAGATCGACTGGGATCCGGCGCTTTTCACCTACGAGTTCGGCGACCCCGACTCCCGCAACGACGCAGACTCGGCCCCGCACACCATGCACGGTGTCGTGATCAACCCGTTCTTCGACTGGGACGGCGACCGCCTGCTGCGCATCCCGTACCACGAATCGGTCATCTACGAGGCCCACGTCAAGGGCCTGACCGAGCTGCACCCGGAGATCCCCGAAGAGCAGCGCGGCACCTACGCCGGCGTGTCACACCCGGCGGTGATTGACCACCTGAAGAAGCTCGGCGTGACCGCGATCGAGCTCATGCCGGTCCACCAGTTCGTCAACGACGGCACCCTCGAAGAGAAGGGCCTCAACAACTACTGGGGCTACAACACCATCGGCTTCTTCGCCCCGCAAAACACCTACAGCTCCTCGGGCGACGTCGGACACCAGGTCCAGGAGTTCAAGGCCATGGTCCGCGACCTGCACAAGGCAGGCATCGAGGTGATCCTGGACGTGGTCTACAACCACACCGCGGAAGGCAACCACCTCGGCCCCACGCTGTCCTTCAAGGGCATCGACAACCAGGCCTACTACCGCCTCGTCGACGACGACCTGAAGCACTACATGGACTACACCGGCACCGGCAACTCGCTCAACGTCCGGCACCCGCACTCGCTCCAGCTGCTGATGGACTCCCTGCGCTACTGGGTGCTGGACATGCACGTCGACGGCTTCCGCTTCGACCTCGCCTCCACCCTGGCCCGCGAGTTCTACGACGTCGACAAGCTGTCCACTTTCTTCGAGCTCATCCAGCAGGATCCGGTGGTCTCCCAGGTCAAGCTGATCGCCGAGCCCTGGGACATCGGCCCGGGCGGCTACCAGGTGGGCAACTTCCCGCCGCAGTGGACCGAATGGAACGGCAAATACCGCGACACGGTCCGCGACTTCTGGCGCGGCGAGCCGTCCACCCTGGGCGAATTCGCCTCCCGCCTGACCGGCTCCGCGGACCTGTACGAAAGCTCGGCGCGCCGCCCGGTGGCCTCGATCAACTTCGTCACCGCCCACGACGGCTTCACCATGCGCGACCTCGTCTCCTACAACGAGAAGCACAACGACGCCAACGGCGAAGGCAACAACGACGGCGAATCGCACAACCGCTCGTGGAACTGCGGCGAGGAAGGAGACACCGACAACGAACGCGTCCTGACCCTCCGCGCCCGGCAGCAGCGCAACTTCATCGCCACCCTGCTGCTCTCGCAGGGCGTCCCGATGCTGCTGCACGGTGACGAACTCGGCCGCACCCAGCAGGGCAACAACAACACCTACTGCCAGGACTCCGAACTGAGCTGGATCCACTGGGAAGCCATGGACCAGCCGCTGGTGGAATTCACCGCCGTCGTCAACAAGATCCGCCACGACCACCCGACGTTCCGGCGCAGCCGCTTCTTCGACGGCCGCCCGGTCCGCCGCGGCGAGGGCGAGAAGCTGCCCGACATCGTCTGGCTGACACCGGAGGGCACCGAAATGCTCCCGGAGGACTGGGGCAGCGGCTTCGGCCGCACCATCGGCGTGTTCTACAACGGCCACGGGATCCAGGAGCAGGACTCCCGCGGCCGCCGGATCACCGACGACAGCTTCCTGCTCGGGTTCAACGCCCACGACGACGACGTGGACTTTACCCTGCCGGCGGAGGAGTACTCACCGTTCTGGGACGTCCTGGTGGACACCTCGGACCAGACCAACACCGGCGAGCCGCTCAAGGCACAGTCGGTGCTGAAACTGGCCGCCAAATCCATGGTGGTGCTCCGCGCCCACTCCGGCCCCGAGGTTGAGGTGGATTACTCCGCGGCCGCGTCGCTGGCCTCCATGGCCGAGCACGAGGACGCCCTCGGGGAGATGGCGGAATCACAGGCCGAGGCCGCTGAGACTGCGGCGAAGGCTGCCGCCAAATGAGGACCCCCGTCTCGACCTACCGGCTGCAGGTCCGGCCCGGCTTCACCCTCCAGGATGCTGCCGAGACCGTGCCCTACCTGAAGTCGCTTGGGGTGGACTGGATTTACCTCTCGCCGATCCTGACCGCGGAGAAGGGCTCGGACCACGGCTATGACGTCACCGACCCCTCCCTGATCGACCCGGACCGCGGCGGCGCCGAGGGCCTGGCCGCGGCGTCGCAGGCGGCGCGGGACGCCGGCCTGGGTGTGCTCGTGGACATCGTGCCCAACCATGTCGGCGTCGCCACCCCGGTCCAGAATCCGTGGTGGTGGTCGCTGCTCAAGGAAGGGCAGCTGTCCCGCTATGCCGCGGCGTTCGACGTCGACTGGGACTTCGGCGGCGGCCGGATCCGGATCCCCGTGCTGGGCTCCGACTCCGACGTCGACGCGCTGGAAATCAAGGACGGGGAGCTGCGGTACTACGACCACCGTTTCCCGCTCGCCGAGGGAAGCTACACCGAGGGGGACGACCCGCGGGCCGTCCACGACCGGCAGCACTACGAGCTGATCGGCTGGCGCCGGGCCGACAACGAGCTGAACTACCGCAGGTTCTTCGCGGTCAACAGCCTCGCCGGCATCCGGGTCGAGCTGCCGGAGGTCTTCGACGAGGCCCACGCCGAGATCGTCCGCTGGTTCCGCGAAGGCCTGGTCGACGGACTCCGGATCGACCACCCGGACGGCCTGGCCGACCCGGAAGGCTACCTGCGCCGGCTCCGCGAGGTCACCGGCGGCAGCTACCTGCTGGTCGAAAAGATCCTCGAGCCGGGGGAGGTGCTCCCGGCCAGCTTCGACTGCGAGGGAACCACCGGCTACGACGCCCTCGCGGACGTGGACCGGCTGTTCGTCGACCCCGCCGGGCAGGACGCGCTCGACGCGCTCGACGCCGAACTGCGCGGCGGCCAGCCCGCCGACTACGAGAACATGATCCGGGGCACCAAGCGCCGGATCACCGACGGCATCCTGCACTCCGAGATGCTCCGGCTGGCGCGGCTGGTGCCGCCCGGCGCCGGCCTCACGGTCGAAGCGGCTGCCGACGCGCTCTCCGAAATCATCGCCGCCTTCCCGGTCTACCGCAGCTACCTTCCGGTGGGCGCGGACGTCCTGCGGGAGGCGTGCGAACTCGCCGTCCGCCGTCGTCCCGAGCTGGCCGGCGCCGTCGGGCTGCTGCTGCCGCTGCTGCTCGACGCCGGTCCGGCGGCCGGTGCCGAACTGGGGCGCCGCTTCCAGCAGACCTCCGGCATGGTCATGGCCAAGGGCGTGGAGGACACCGCGTTCTTCCGGTACACCCGGCTGGGCACGCTGACGGAGGTGGGGGCCGATCCCACCGAATTCTCCGTCGCACCGGAGGAATTCCATGCCCGGATGATCCGCCGGCAGGCCGAACTCCCGTTGTCCATGACCACGCTGAGCACCCACGACACCAAACGCAGCGAAGACACCCGCGCCCGGATCTCCGTCCTCGCGGAGCTGCCAGCCGAGTGGCAGGCCACCCTGGCCCGGCTGCAGGACCTGGCGCCGCTGCCCGACGGGCCGCTGGCGAGCCTGCTGTGGCAGGCCGTTGCCGGTGCCTGGCCCGCGGACCGTGAACGCCTGCAGTACTTCGCGATGAAGGCGGCCCGCGAGGCCGGGAACTCGACCGACTGGCTGGACCCGGACGAGGCGTTCGAGAAACAGCTCACCGCCGCCGTCGACGCGGTCTTTGACAACCCGGCGGTCCAGGCCGAACTGGAATCCCTCGTGGAGCTGCTGGCGCCCAACGGTGCGGTCAACTCACTCGGGGCCAAGCTGGTGCAGCTGACCATGCCCGGGGTCCCGGACGTCTACCAGGGCACCGAGTTCTGGGACCGGTCGCTGACGGACCCGGACAACCGCCGGCCGGTCGACTACGCGGCGCGCCGCGCGGCGCTGGCAGCGCTCGACGCCGGGGAACCCCCGGCGTCGTACACGGAAGAGAGCGCGAAACTTCTGGTCACCTCGCGGGCGCTGCGCCTGCGCCGGGACCGCCCGGAGCTGTTCACCGGCTACCGCCCGGTCGCAGCGACCGGGCCGGCCGCCGGGCACCTGGTCGGCTTTGACCGCGGCAGCGCCGCGGCCGCCGGTGCGCTCACGCTCGCCACCCGGCTGCCCCGCGGGCTGGAACGGCAGGGCGGCTGGCGGGACACCGCCGTCGACCTGGCGGTGGAGATGGCGGACGAGCTGACCGGGAAGACCTTCGGCGCCGGCTCCGTGCCGCTGGCCGAGATCCTGGCCAGCTACCCGGTGGCCCTGCTGGTGCCCACCGCCTAAGCGCCGCATGCCTGCACAATCTACCGCGACTACTGACCGCACCGACTGAGAAACCCGACTGACAAGCACAACCGGGGAACGGAAACACGCCATGACTTTGCCTGCACACGGAACCGACCGCTTCAACGTCTGGGCGCCGGACGCGCAGACCATCACGCTGCTCGCCGGCGGCCAGGAGTACCCGATGGACCGGATCACCGGCGGCGACGGCTCCGGTGGCTGGTGGACCGCGCCGGACGCCCCGGCCTCCGGGGACGTGGACTATGGCTACCTGCTCGACGGGGACACCACGCCGCTGCCGGACCCCCGGTCGCGGCGGCAGCCCGAGGGCGTCCACGCCCTGTCGCGGACCTTCGACGCCGGCAGCCACGAGTGGGCGGACGGGCAGTGGCAGGGCCGCGGGTTGCAGGGCGCCGTGATCTATGAGCTGCACCTGGGCACCTTCACTCCCGAGGGCACCCTGGATGCGGCGATCGGGAAGCTCGATTACCTGGCGGAACTCGGCGTCGACTTTGTGGAGCTGCTGCCGGTGAACGGCTTCAACGGCACCCACAACTGGGGCTACGACGGTGTCCTCTGGTACGCCGTACACGAAGGCTACGGCGGACCCGCGGCGTACCAGCGCTTCGTCGACGCCGCCCACGCCGCCGGGCTCGGCGTCATCCAGGACGTGGTCTATAACCACCTCGGACCCAGCGGAAACTACCTCGGACGCTTCGGACCGTACCTGAAGTCGGGGGAGGGCAACACCTGGGGCGACTCGGTCAACCTCGACGGCTCCGGCTCCGACGTCGTGCGCCGCTACATCCTCGAGAACGCCGCCATGTGGCTGCGCGACTACCATGTCGACGGGCTGCGTCTCGATGCCGTGCACGCCTTCAAGGACGAGCGGGCCATCCACCTGCTGGAGGAGTTCGGTGTGCTCGCGGACCAGGTCTCCGCCGAAACCGGACGCCCCGCCACGATGATCGCCGAATCGGACCTTAACGACCCGCGGCTGCTCTACCCGCGGGAGGTCAACGGCTACGGCCTGGCCGGACAGTGGAGCGATGACTTCCACCACGCCGTCCACGTCAACGTCAGCGGCGAGACAACGGGCTACTACGAGGATTTCGGCTCCATCGGGGCGCTGGCGAAGGTCCTGGTTGACGGGTTCTTCCATGACGGGAGCTACTCCAGCTTCCGCGGCCGGCACCACGGCCGGCCCATCAACACGGCCGCTGTCCACCCGGCCGCCCTCGTGGTCTGCAGCCAGAACCACGACCAGATCGGCAACCGGGCCACCGGCGACCGGCTGTCCCAGACCCTGGGCTACGGGCAGCTGGCGCTCGCCGCCGTCGCGATCCTGACCTCGCCGTTCACGCCGATGCTCTTTATGGGCGAGGAATACGGGGCCAGCACACCGTGGCAGTTCTTCACCTCGCACCCGGAACCGGAACTCGGGAAGGCCACCGCCGAGGGCCGGATCCGGGAGTTCGAGCGGATGGGCTGGGACCCCGCCGTCGTGCCCGACCCGCAGGACCCGGAGACCTTCACCCGCTCCAAGCTCAACTGGGCTGAAGCCGCCGAGGGTGACCACGCCCGCCTGCTGGAGCTGTACCGGAAGCTGATCGCGCTGCGCCGCTCGACGCCGGAGCTCGCCGGCCTCGGCTTCGAGGACACCGCGGTGGCCTTCAGCGAAACCGACCGCTGGCTCCGGCTGCGCCGCGGCAGTGTCGAGGTGGCGATGAACTTCTCCGCCGAACCGTGCCGGATCGCCGTTTCCGGCGCCTCGCTCGCGCTGGCCACCGACGACGGCGTCAGCCTCCACGCCGGCCAGATCGACCTGCCCGGCCACAGCGCCGCCATCATCACGAAATAGACAGGACCGTACCCATGACTTATGTTCCAGCAGAGACCCGGTACGACACTATGCCGTACCGCCGCGTGGGCCGCAGCGGCCTGAGGCTCCCGGCCATTTCGCTTGGCCTGTGGCACAACTTCGGCGACGACAAGCCGTTCGAAACCCAGCGGGCCATCCTGCGCCGGGCCTTCGACCTCGGCGTCAACCACTTCGACCTGGCGAACAACTACGGGCCGCTGGCCGGTTCCGCGGAAACCAACTTCGGCCGCCACCTCAAGGACGACTTCGCGCCCTACCGGGACGAGCTCATCATCTCCACCAAGGCCGGCTACGACATGTGGCCGGGCCCGTTCGGCAACTGGGGCTCGCGGAAATACCTGCTCGCCAGCCTGGACCAGTCGCTGAACCGGATGGGCCTGGATTACGTGGACATCTTCTACAGCCACCGCCCGGACCCGAGGACGCCGATGGAGGAAACCATGGGCGCGCTGGACTCCGCCGTCCGGTCCGGGAAGGCCCTGTACGCGGGCATCTCCTCCTACACCCCGGAGCAGACCCTTGAGGCGGCCCGGATCCTGAAGGAACTCGGCACCCCGCTGCTGATCCACCAGCCGAGCTACTCCATGCTGAACCGCTGGACCGAAAACGGCAGCCCCAACCTGTATGAGGTGCTGGACCAGGTCGGGGCGGGCTCGATCGCGTTCTCGCCGCTGGCGCAGGGCATGCTGACCGACCGCTACCTGGACGGGATCCCGGCCGAGTCCCGCGCGGCGCAGGAGAAGTCGCTGGACGAAAACAGCATCACCGAGGACAAGCTGGACCGGGTGCGCGGCCTGCACCGGATCGCCGAAGGCCGCGGCCAGACCCTCGCGCAGATGGCCATCGCCTGGATCCTGCGGGAGCAGGGCCGGGGCTCTTCCGTGACCTCCGCCCTCGTCGGCGCGTCCAGCGTCCGCCAGCTCGAGGACAGCCTGTCGGCGATCAACAACCTCGACTTCAGCGCGGCCGAACTGACGGCGATTGACGAGTTCGCCGTCGAATCTGGCATCAACCTGTGGGCCCAGAAGTAACCTGGACGGCCTCGCAAGTAAGCGCAGCCCGCGAGTAAGCGCAGCCCGCGAGTAACAAAAACGGCGCCGGCAGGCGGGAACAAGCAGCCCGCCGGCGCGGTTGACTAGAATACTAAGGGCGCCGTACGGCGCCATGCCCGTCAGCCGCCGCCGCGCAGC
The DNA here is from genome assembly GCF_059383535.1 of Pseudarthrobacter sp. HLT1-3. NCBI lineage: Bacteria > Bacillati > Actinomycetota > Actinomycetes > Micrococcales > Micrococcaceae > Pseudarthrobacter > Pseudarthrobacter sp. HLT1-3. Next base: position 110,045 of record NZ_JBWZCJ010000009.1, read on the forward strand.
AGTGCGCAGCCGCGCCAGGCATCAGAAGTTTGTATTAAAGGAGCTCCGTGTCTTCACATCCGATTCGTGTTGCAATCGTCGGCGTAGGTAACTGTGCCACTTCGCTGGTCCAGGGCGTCGAGTACTACCGGGATGCCGACCCCAAAGCCACGATTCCGGGGCTGATGCATGTGGAGTTCGGCCAGTACCACGTCAACGACGTCCAGTTCGTCGCCGCGTTCGACGTCGACGGCAAGAAGGTGGGCCTGGACCTCGCCGACGCCATCCTGGCCAGCGAAAACAACACCATCAAGATCGCCGATGTCCCGCCGACCGGCGTCACCGTCCAGCGCGGCCCGACCCTGGACGGGCTCGGCAAGTACTACCTCGAGACCATCGAGCAGTCCACGGAAGAGCCGGTCGACGTCGTCCGGGCCCTCAAGGACGCCAAGGTCGACGTGATGGTCTGCTACCTGCCGGTCGGGTCGCAGGAAGCCGCGGAGTTCTACGCCCAGTGCGCGATCGACGCCGGAGTTGGCTTCGTCAACGCCCTGCCGGTCTTCCTCGCCGGGACCAAGGCCTGGGCGGACAAGTTCACCGCCGCCGGTGTCCCGATTGTGGGCGATGACATCAAGAGCCAGATCGGCGCGACCATCACGCACCGCGTCATGGCCAAGCTGTTCGAGGACCGCGGCGTCACACTGGACCGCACCTACCAGCTGAACGTCGGCGGCAACATGGACTTCAAGAACATGCTGGAACGCGACCGCCTCGAGTCCAAGAAGATCTCCAAGACGCAGGCCGTCACCTCCAACGTCGAAGCCGAGATCGCGCCGCGTGACGTGCACATCGGCCCGTCCGACTACGTCCAGTGGCTCGATGACCGCAAATGGGCCTTCGTCCGCCTCGAGGGCCGCAACTTCGGCGACGCCCCGGTGTCGCTCGAGTACAAGCTGGAGGTCTGGGACTCGCCCAACTCCGCCGGCGTGATCATCGACGCCATCCGCGCCGCCAAGATCGGCTTGGACCGCGGCATCGGCGGCCCGCTGCTCTCGGCGTCGAGCTACTTCATGAAGTCCCCGCCGGAGCAGTTCAACGACGACCTCGCCCGCGACAAGGTCGAGGCCTTCATCCGCGGCGACCTCGAGCGCTAACCCCGCCCCCACCACCCCCTCCAACGCTCCCGCAGCTTTGGCGCGTTCCACCCGGACGCTCCCGCAGCTTTGGCGCGTTCCACCCGGACGCTCCCGCAGCTTTGGCGCGTTTCAACCGGACGCTCCCGCACCCATTGGTGCGGGAGCGTTCGGTTTTCGGTGTGAGTCTCTAATCGAACCCTCACGTACGGTCGATTGCCTCCTTCCGCACATTAGGGGAACCAGTGAATTGCCCTCTCAGACTGGACCGACAAAGCCAGCAGCGGCCGGCGAGCTGAGGTACGCGGCGCGGAGAACTCGCTTGATCTTGGCGGTGGCGCTCGTAAAGCCGTCTGCGAGGTCATCTTTTGTCAGGACGAGCACTGTCCATCCCGCTGCTTCGAAGGCCTTGTCGCGGCGGCGGTCGCTGAAGATCTGTTCGGGGAGAAGGTGGTGCCCGCCGTCGTACTGTATGGCCAGCCGACGGCGGCGATAGCCAAGGTCTGCCGTCGGGGAAACCGGTCTTTCCGGGCGCAACGGGAGCTGCAGCTCCGGCTCGGGGAGACCGGCTTCGCACATGGCCAGGCGCAGGAGCGTCTCCGGGGCTGAGTCGGATCCCACGCGTATCAGGTCCAGTGCCGCCCTGGCGCGGACTATTCCCTGCAGATTCGGGTGGCGGCTCACCATCGAGCGCATCCCATCGATGGTCGCGAAGGGCTCACTCCGTCCCTCTAAGCCCAACCGGGGAACCCGAATGAGCTCGTCTCCCATGCAGACCAGTTCGGATAGGCTCAACCGTCGGGCGAGGTCGAGCCACGTCCTCGGACGTGTGCTGATCCGGATGCCATCCGCAGTTTCGACTTCGTCATCCCAAGCCAGAACGGTGTGGCCGGTAATGCCCTTGCGCCGGACCTCGGGCAGCGCTCGCGGCTTGCTCAGGTGCAACTCTTCCGAGTCCGAGAGCCATGGAGGCAGGAGCTGACATCGAAGCCTGGCGGCCGTTACGTGCGAGATCCAGGCACCGGGCGAAGCGGCGGACAGAGCGCGCGCCGCAGCCTCCAACTCGAAGCTCCACTCCGCTGGCCGGTAGAGACCCCGGCTGACATGACTGACATCGGGCCGTCTGAGCCTGGCTCTCGGCACTCCCAGCGACTTGGCAGCGGCGACGGTGAATGGTGCTGCGCCGAGTTGACCGGGAAGCTCCGTTCGCGTTCTCATGCTGGCATTGTGAACCCATTTGATGAACCTCGCAGAAGTTATCCACAGTTGACCCGGGCGCGCCTCCGCAGCGGCAGGTCCGGTACGGGCGCCGCCGCGCAGGCACTCCGCCAGACGTGAGGGAGCGTCGCCTGGTGGGACGCCGGATCTGAGGGAGCGTCGGGTGGCCTTCCGCCGGATCTGAGGGAGCGTCGCCTGGTGGGACGCCGGATCTGAGGGAGGGTTTAGAAGAGGCCGACGGGGTTGCCTTCGGCGTCGACGTCCATGCGCATCGCCGCGGGCTCCCTGGGCAGTCCCGGCATCGTCATGACCGCCCCGGTGAGGGCCACGATGAAGCCTGCGCCGGTTTTGGGGATGAGGTCGCGGACGTGCACGGTGAATCCCTTCGGGGCGCCGAGCCTGCCCGCGTCGTCGCTAAAGGAATACTGGGTCTTTGCCATGCAGACCGGGAATCCCGACCAGCCGTTCTTCTCGATCTCCGCAAGCCGCTTGAGCGCCGGGACGGAGAAATCCACCCCGTCGGCGCCGTAGATCTCCTGCACAATCGTCCGGATCTTGTCCTCCACCGACATCTCCAGCGGGTACAGATGCCGGAAGGTATGCGGCGCGTCAATGGCCGCGGCGACCTTGGCCGCGAGTTCGTCGCCGCCGTCGCCGCCCCCGCCGCGGCCCCAGACATCGGCCACGGCCGCCTGGACCCCCGCCGCGGCGCACCACTCCAGCAGCCAGTCCAGCTCCTCGGGGGTGTCCGTGGCGAACCGGTTGATCGCCACCACCGGGGTGATGCCAAACTTCTCCACGTTCCGGACGTGGCGCTGAAGATTTACGACGCCGGCGGCCAGCGCGTCGAGGTTGGGCTCCTTGAGTCGGTCCTTGGCGACGCCGCCGTGCATTTTCAGGGCGCGGATCGTCGCGACCACGACGACGGCGGACGGCGCGACGTCGGCGACGCGGGCCTTGATGTCCATGTACTTTTCCGCGCCCAGGTCGGCGCCGAAGCCGGCCTCGGTGACGACGATGTCGGCCAGGCTGCGGGCGGTCTGGGTGGCGATCAGGGAATTGCAGCCGTGGGCGATGTTGGCGAACGGTCCGCCGTGGACCAGGGCAGGGGTGCCGGCGATGGTCTGCACCAGGTTCGGTTTGAGGGCGTCCTTGAGCAGCATGGTCAGCGCCCCCTGGACCCCCAGCTGGGCCACTGTGACCGGCTCCCGGTCATAGGTGTAGCCGAAGGTGATCCGTCCGAGCCGTTCCCGGAGGTCGTTCAGGTCGGTGGCGAGGCAGAACACCGCCATGATCTCCGAGGCCACCGTGATGTCGAAGCCGTCCTGCCGGGGGATTCCCTGCGTGGGGCCGCCGAGGCCGATCACGACCTCCCGCAGGGACCGGTCGTTCATGTCCAGCACGCGCTTGAAGGTCATCCGGCGCGGGTCGATGTTCAATTCGTTGCCCTGGTAGATGTGGTTGTCCACGAGGGCCATCAGGGCGTTGTTCGCCGAGGTGACGGCGTGGAAATCGCCGGTGAAGTGCAGGTTGATCTCATCCATCGGCAGCACCTGCGAATAGCCGCCGCCGGTGGCGCCGCCCTTCATGCCCAGGATCGGGCCGAGCGACGGTTCGCGGAGTGCGATCATCACGCGGCGGCCGGCCCGGGCCAGGGAATCGGCCAGCCCCACCGTGGTGGTGGACTTGCCTTCGCCGGCCGGTGTGGGCGACATTGCGGAGACCAGCACCACCTTGCCGGGGGCGCGGACCGCTCCGCCGGCAAGCGAGGCGGCGAGCCTGGCCGGATCGATCTTGGCCTTGTACCGGCCGTAGAGCTCGATGGCTTCGGCCTTGATCCCGGCCGCTGCGGCAATCTCCTCGATCGGCCGCATCGTGGCCCGCTGAGCGATCTCCAGATCACTCAGTGCGGCGGTTCCGGCGGGACCTGCCGCTCCGGTTCCGGTCACTACCGTGGCGGTTCCGGGAATCGTCGATTCAGACATCGTTGTCCTTTTGGCTCGTGGCGCCGGTGGGTGTTCCGCGCCAGTGGTTACGGAGCCGATGCTACCGGCCCATGGTTCCGGTTGCGGGCGTGTGGCCCACCGGAATGGTCAGGTTTCCAAAGTACTGGCTCATGGCCGTGTGGTAGCTCTCCAGCGTGACCGCGGCGGTGCGCTGCCAGCCGAATTCCTCCGCATGCAGGGACGCCGCGCGGCCCATGTCCGTGCGGGTCTCCGGATCGTCGTACAGGGCCTCCAGGGCGTCGGCCCAGTCGGCGGCCTTGTGGCCCTCGACGAGCAGCCCGGTCCGGCCGTCATGGATGGCCCGGGACAGCCCACCGACCTTGGTGGCGACCACCGGCGTGCCGCAGGCCTGGGCTTCGAGCGCCACGAGGCCGAAGGATTCGCTGTAGGACGGCATCACCACGACGTCGGCGGACCGGAACCAGCCGGCAAGCTTCGGTGCGCTGACCGGCGGATGGTGGGTAACGACGTCGTCCATTCCCGCGGCGCTGATCAGCGACTTCAAATCGAAATCCTTGGACCCGCTGACCGCGCCGAGGATGGTCAGCTGAAGGTCGATGTCCGGACGCCGGGCCCGCAGCAGGGCGGCGGCCTTCACCAGGATCTGCGGGCCCTTGAGGCGCTGGATCCGCCCGGCGAACAGCAGGTGGAAGCGGCCCGGCGGCACCCCGTGGTCGGCCCGGGCGCGGCTGCGGAAGGCCGGGGTGAAGATTTCCAGGTCCACGCCGGGCGGGGCCACATCGATACGGTCATTGTCCGCGTGGTAGTGCGAGACCAGTTCCGCCGCCTCGGTGCCGGTGTTGGCGATCAGCCGGGTGGCGCCGTCGACAATCCGCTGCTCGCCATCCTCGCGCCGGCGCGGCTCGCGCTGCTCCCCGGCGACCAGCAGCAGGTTCTTCACCTTGGCCATGGTGTGCATGGTGTGGACCAGGGGCCGGCCCCACAGGCTGGCGAGCTCGAGCCCGGCCACCCCGGACACCCAGTAATGCGAATGGATCACGTCGTAGCGGCCGTGCGGCTGGAGCTGGCGGATGCGGTCGATTTCGGCGACCATGCTGTGCAGCAGCTCGGGCAGCTCCTCCTTGGGCAGCTTCCGGGTCGGTCCGGCCAGGACGTTGTGGACGCAGACTCCGGGGGAGGGATGCTCGACGGCGGCCTGCCCGGCCGACGTGGAGCGGGTGAAGATCTCCACTTCGACACCGGTCTCGGCGAGCGCCGCGGCGAGGGCGCGGATGTACACGTTCATGCCCCCGGCGTCGCCGGACCCGGGCTGCTCCATCGGGGAGGTGTGCAGCGAAAGGAAGGCCACGCGGCGGACCAGCGACATCAGTCTCCCTCCCTCTCTGGACCACGTCCTTGTGGACGGTCCTGGCGGACATGTCCCGGCGAAGCGGTCCCGGCGGGACATGTCCCGGTGAAACCGGCCGGAACTGCACTTCGATAAAACATTACTCCTGAACTTCCCGCGGCCTCACCGGCCGGTCAGCGGCGCCGGTCACAGCGCCGGGAGTGCTGCTAACGTGACGGCTGTGAGCACAAGACAAGACAGAGATCCCTCCGCCCCCGGCTGGGAGATCCGCCCGGCCACCGGCCAGGACTGGCCGGCGATCTGGGAGATCCTCGAGCCCGTGATCAGGGCCGGGGAGACCTTCACCTGGGACCGGGACACCAGCGAGCCCCAGGCCCGGGAACGCTGGTTCAGGCAGGCTCCGGGTCAGACCTTCGTCGCAGCCGGGCGGGGGGAGCTCGACGGCGTCGTTCTGGGCACCGGCGAGCTGCACCCGAACCAGGGCGGCGGCGGAAGCCACGTCGCCAACGCCGGGTACATGGTCCACCCGGCGCACGGCGGCAAGGGCGTGGCCCGTGCGCTGTGCGCCTATTCGCTGGATTCGGCCCGGGCGTCCGGGTTCCGGGCCATGCAGTTCAACGCCGTCGTCGAAAGCAACGTCCGGGCCGTCGCCGCCTGGCAGTCCCTGGGCTTCGAGGTGCTGGCGACCATTCCGGAAGCATTCCTGCACCCGCGTCTGGGCTACGTTGGCCTGCACCTGATGTACCGCAGGCTCTAGCTTTCCCGGCCGGCAAGGATACCGGCAGGAATCAGAACCCCAGCGCCAGGGAAAACAGCAGAAAGACAATGGCGCCGGCCCCGACCGGCAAAGCGGCCACCCAGAGCGCAGCCCGGGCCCAGCGCCGGCCGTCACCGCGCCGGACGGCCAGGGCGGCGGCGACCACGGCGGCGACCAGCAGCAGGAATGACAAGCCGGTCAGGGCGAGGGCGTTGCCGAAGGTGGAACTCTCCCCGCGGGTGCAGGACAGCAGGCAAACAGACGTCCAGGCTTTCCACCCGCTGCCTACAAATCCGGCAGTTCCAATGACGGCGGCGATGAAAGCGGCGCGTCCAGAAGATTTTCTCCCCACACCGCTAATCATGCGCCGAGTCAGGCGGAGGGACCCGCCCCTCGCCGGACCAGAGCGTCGTCAGATCCGGGAACGCCGACTCGTAGCCGGCCAGCAGCTTTTCCCCGAGGTCCGGCGAATTAACCAGCGGGTGCCCGGTGAAGGCCGCCAGCGCCGCTTCCCGGCGGTCCGCCGCGGTGGTCCCGGCGCCGCGGCGGCTGGCCCGCACGACGAGCCGTTCGACGTCCTTGACCCGCCGGAGCAGGGCCAGCTGCGCCGGTGCCGGACGCTGCTGCGGCAGGGGGACGACGCCGTCGGGTGTCACCCGGCAGGGAACTTCGACGACGGCGTCCGCCGGCAGCCCCGGAATCGCCGGCACCGCACGGCTGCCGCCGTCGGGGTCGCCGGGGAGCCCGACGCCGGGGAGCCCGACGCCGCCGGGGAGGCCGGTGTTGTTGGGGGTGTTCAGGATCAGCTCCGCCGGACCGCCGCCGGAGAGTGCGCGCATGACGGCGAGCGCGACCCGTTCGTAGCCGCCCCCGGCCAGGTCCGTCTCATCCCGGCGCTCGCCGGCGGTACGGGCCTCGGCGAGGTAGCCCTCTTCGCGGGACCGGCGCGCATCGTCCCACAGCCGGAAGGCCTCGGGGCCGGCCGCCGCGAGCCGCGGATAGAGCTCGGACTGCTGCCGGTCGATGGACTCGCCGCGGGTTGTGGCCGCGGAGCGGATGCCGGCCAAGGCGCGCCGGGTCTCGTAGTAGTAATAGAGGTACTCGTTCGGCAGGCACCCCAGTGCTGCCAGGAAGGGCTGCGGAAACAGGCGGCCTTCCTCGAAGCCGGCCAGGGCGCCGGCGTCGGCCAGCAGCCCGGGCAGCACGTCGCGGCCGCCGGACTCCAGCCGGTACAGCCAGCCGAGGTGGTTCAGGCCGTAGTAGCCCACGCCGTCGAGCCGGCCCTCGGGAAGGTCGACGCCGGCGGCGCGGGCCGCCCGGTGGACCAGCCCGCTGGCCGAATCGCAGATGCCCACCACCTTGTGGCCGAGCACCGGCACGAGGGCCTCGGTGACCATGCCGGCCGGGTTGGTGAAGTTCAGCAGCCACGCGTCCGGGCAGCGTCGCCTCATCTGCTCTGCGAGCTCGAGCATGCGGGGAATGGACCGCAGGGCGTAGGAGATGCCGCCGGCACCCGTGGTCTCCTGGCCCAGCACTCCCAGGTCCAGGGCCACCCGCTCGTCGGCCGTGCGCCCGGCCGTGCCGCCGGGGCGGATCGCGGCGAAGACCATGTCGGTGCCGTCCAGCGCCTCGGCCAGCGAGGTGGTGGCCCGGACCGCGGGAGGCGGCGCGGCGCCGGGAAGTTCACCCGGTGCCTGGCCGGGCGCCTGCCCCGCGAGCGAGGCCAGCACCGCGTTGATGGCGGCGAGGCGGGCCGGGTCGACGTCGTACAGCACCAGCTCCCGGACCAGCCCGGCGAACGGTCCTGCGCACAACGCCCGGTAGACCAGCGGTACCCGGAACCCGCCGCCCCCGGCAATCATCAGCCGCATGCCGACAGTCTATTCACAGGCGCCCCGGACCGCCCGGCGGACGCCTATCCAGCGGCACTTCGAGGGCGTAATGTGCGATACATGGACGCGATGCCGACGCGGCGTTTTGACCCGCTTTCCGCCGTCCGGACCCCGACGGCGGACGGTTTCGACCTGCTGCTGACCGGAACCGTCTTCCAGGACATCATCTTCACCGGGCTGCCGCACGCGCCCGTCGCGGGCACCGAGATCTGGAGCGACGGTATGGGCAGCTGCCCCGGCGGCGTGGCCAACCAGGCCATCGCCGCGGCCCGGCTGGGGCTGCGGACCGGGCTGGCCGCGGCGTTCGGCGACGACGGCTACGGCGACTACAACTGGAAGATCCTGGCCGGGCAGGAACACGTGGACCTGTCGCTGTCCCGGCGCGTGCCGGGCTGGCATTCGCCGGTCACGGTGTCCCTCAGCGTGGAGAATGACCGGTCCATGGTCACGCACGGCCACCCGGCCCCGGTAAGTTCCAGCGATCTGGTCGGCTGCCCGCCGCCGGCGCTCGCCGCCGTCGCCGAGCTCGGCGAGGAGCTGGAACCGTGGGCGATGGACGCTCACAAGGCCGGGGTCCGGCTGTTCGGCGACGTCGGCTGGGATCCCACCGGCGTCTGGTCCTCCGCCCGGCTGGACAACCTGCAGTACTTCCACGCCTTTATGCCGAACCAGCATGAGGCGATGTCCTTCACAGGGAACGACAACCCGTGGGCCGCGCTCTACGCCCTGGCGGAAAAGGTGCCGGTCGCCGTCGTGACCCTGGGTGCGCAGGGGGCGATGGCCGTGGACTCAGAAACGGGCGAAGAGGAGTGGGTGCCCTCGCTGCCGGTGTCCGCCTATGATCCGACCGGGGCGGGGGACTGTTTCGGCGCTGCCTTCATCGTCGGCTGCCTGGCCGGCTGGCCGCTCGGGGACCGGCTGCGCTTCGCCAACCTCTGCGCCGCCCTTGCCGTGCAGGAGGTCGGCGGCTCGCTGGCCGCGCCGGGCTGGGGGGACATCGCAGACTGGTGGCAGCGCGCCAACGCCCGGAAGGAACGGCAGAGCAGCCAGTGGCTTCGCCGCTACAGCTTCCTTGAGGAAATCGTCCGCGATGTGCCGCCGGAAGCGCAGCGGCGGGCGACGGCGACCATCGCGCATCTTTCGGACGCGTAGGCCGGGGCTTCCACCCGGACGAACCGGCCCGCTCCCAAGGGGGACATGCCCTCCGCCGGGGCTGGCGCGGGTGCTGGAGGTGCCGGCGCGGGGCCTGAATTCAGCCGCGTGCGCTGCCACCACTAGAATCGTTATGTGACTTACCCAGCAGCAACAGGTGACTTCCGGCCCGTCCCGGGGGCTCCGCCCGGCTATGCCGAGGAACGCTCGGCAGTAATCGACCTCGAAGCCATCCGGCACAATGTCCGCCGCCTGGCCGCCGTGGCGTCACCAGCCCGGGTGATGGCCGTGGTCAAGGCCGACGCCTACGGGCACGGTGCCATTCCCGTGGCCCGTGCGGCGCTCAGCGCAGGCGCCCACTGGCTGGGAACGGCCCACATTTCCGAGGCCCTGGCCCTGCGCGCCGCCGGCATCGAGGCACCCCTGCTGGCCTGGCTGCACACCCCGGAAAGCAACTTCGCCGCCGCCGTGGCTGCGGGGATCGATGTCGGCTGCTCCGGCTGGGAGCTGGAACGCATCGTGGCGGCTGCCCGCGAGCAGGAACGCCCCGCACGCGTGCACCTCAAAGTGGACACCGGGCTGGGCCGCAACGGGGCCACCCTGGCGGCCTGGGACAGCATCGTCGGCGAAGCCATGGAGTACCAGGACCAGGGTTTGCTGCGGGTGGTGGGCATCTTCTCGCACCTGGCCGTCGCCGACGAACCCGAGCGCCCGGAAACCGACGACCAGCTGACGGCCTTCCGCGAAGCCCTCGCGATCGCCCAGGACGCCGGCGTGGATCCGGAGGTGCGGCACCTCGCCAACACCCCGGCCACCCTGTCCCGGCCCGACACCCACTTCGACCTGGTCCGGGTCGGACTGGGAATTTACGGACTCTCCCCGTTCGAGGGGCAGAGCTCGGAGGAGCTGGGACTGCGCCCGGCAATGACCGTCCGCACTGTCGTATCGCACTGCAAGGACGTCCCGGCCGGCCAGGGCGTGTCCTACGGCCTGAACTACCGCACCGGCGGCACCAGCACGCTCGGGCTGATCCCGCTGGGATACGCCGACGGCGTCCCGCGGATCGCCACCGGCGGCCCGGTCCGCGTCGGCGGCGTGAACTACCCGGTCGTGGGACGCATCGCGATGGACCAGATGGTGATCGACCTCGGCCCGCTGAACGTTTCCGCCGGGGGGCCCAGCGTTCTCGGCGCCGAGGCGGTTCTGTTCGGCAACGGAGACGACGGCGGGCCCACCGCTGAGGACTGGGCCCGGGCCGCCGGGACCAACAACTACGAGATCGTCACGCGGATCAGCCCACGGGTGCCGCGCCACTACATCAATGAAGAGCCCGCCGCCGACGGGTCCCTGCCATGAGCGCGGCCTGGGAACGTACCCTGGACGTCCGGACCGCCGAGCAGACCCACGCCCTCGCCGCCGGTCTCGGCGCCCAGCTTCGGGCCGGGGACCTGCTGGTCCTCACCGGTGAACTGGGAGCGGGAAAGACGACCTTCACCCAGGGCCTGGGCGAAGGTCTGGGCGTCCGGGCGGGCATCATCTCACCGACCTTCGTGCTCGTCCGCATCCACCCGAACCTTCCCGACGGACCCCGCCCCGGCGGCCCGGACCTCGTTCACGTTGACGCGTACCGGCTTGGTTCGGCGTCGGAAATCGACGACATCGACCTGGAAAACACCCTGGACAGTGCCGTGACCGTGGTGGAATGGGGCCGCGACCGGGTCGAACACCTGAGCGAGAGCCGGCTCGAGGTCGACCTGGTCCGCAGCCTCGGTGGCGCCCCGGCAGCGGTCTCCGCTCCGCAGCCAGCCGACCCCGCGGAAGCCACCGGGAACCTGCCGGCAGCAACGGACCCCGGGGTGCTTGACTTCGATTCCGACGACGACGACGAACCCCGCACGATCGTGATCCGCGGCTTCGGTCCCCGCTGGGTGGACCCGCCGACGCTGCCCGAGCCCGAGCCGGGACTCTCCGAGACCGCGCCAGTGCCCGGGACCGCAACCACGCCCCGCACCCCGGAAGGGAACTGATGCTGATCCTTGCCATTGACACGTCGGCAGTGGCCAGCGCCGCGCTGGTCTCCGATGACACGCCGGAGTCCGTCGTGGCCAGCTTCGCCACCGAGGACACCCGGAGCCACGCCGAGGTGCTGGCGCCCGGAATCGAGGCCCTCCTCGCCGAGGCCGGGTTGAGCGGCGCCGACGTCGACGTGGTCGTCACCGGCGTGGGGCCAGGACCATTCACCGGCCTGCGCTCCGGCATCGTCACGGCCCGCACCCTGGCGTTCGTCTGGGGCAAACCTCTGTACGGCATGATGAGCCTGGACGCCATCGCCCTGGAAGTTGCGGAATCCACGGCTGCGGCGCCGGACTTCATCGTGGCCACTGACGCGCGGCGGAAAGAGGTCTACTGGGCCCGGTATGCCCTCACCGGCTCCCAGCTGCCGCAGCTCCTGGACGGCCCGCATGTCGGGTTCGCCGCTGACCTGCCCGACCTTCCGGTCTACGGAGCCGGCGCCGGGCTCTATGCCGACGTCGTCAAGGCTGTCGCCGAATTCAGCTCGCGCCAACCGGAGGCCCTCTCGTTGGGCCAGTTCGCCCTCGCGCGGCTCGACGCCGGGGAACAGCTGCTCGACTCCACCCCGCTCTACCTGCGCGAATCGGACGCCCAGGTGCCCGGCCCGCGGAAGAGGGCGCTGTGAACGCGGGGTCCGCAGGACAGAACACAGGACAGAACGCAGGACGGTCCGCAGGGCACAATGCAGGACAGGGCACAGGCCCCGGTCCCGCGAAGGTGCCCGCAGGCGTGATCCTGCGGGAGATGACCCCGGCTGACATCCCCGCCGTGCACGAGCTGGAGCGCAGGCTGTTCCCGGTGGACGCCTGGCCGCTGCAGATGTTCGTCGATGAGCTGGCGCAGGTGGAAACCCGGCGCTACCTCGTGGCCGAGAGTGCCGGAAGAATCGTGGGCTACGCGGGGCTGATGTGCATCGAGCCGATCTCGGATGTCCAGACCATCGCCGTCGTCCCGGAGCAGGAAGGCCAGGGGATCGGTTCGGCGCTGCTCACCGAGCTCATCCGGGAGAGCCGGCGGCGCCGGGCCGAGGACGTGCTCCTGGAGGTCCGGGCCGACAACCCCCGTGCCCAGCAGCTCTACCTCCGCTACGGCTTCGAACAGATCCACGTCCGGCCCCGCTACTACCGCGACGGCGTCGACGCGCTAATCATGCGGCTGCAGCTCGGCGCGGTCCGGCCCGGCACCGGCCAGCCAGGCACGGTCCAGCCCGGCACTGCCCAGCCCGAGACCATGCCCAGGGAAGCAGACCGCCCATGAACAGCTCCCAGCCCAACGGACCGCTGGTCCTCGGCATCGAATCCTCCTGCGACGAAACCGGCGTCGGGATTGTCCGCGGGACGCAGCTGCTGACCAACACCGTGGCCTCCTCGATGGAGGAGCATGTCCGCTTCGGCGGGGTGATTCCCGAGATCGCTTCCCGCGCCCACCTGGACGCCTTCGTGCCGACCCTCCGCGAGGCGCTGGCCGAGGCCGGGGTGACCCTGGACGAGATCGACGCGATCGCCGTCACCTCCGGTCCCGGACTGGCCGGAGCCCTGATGGTGGGGGTCTGTGCGGCCAAGGCGCTCGCCGTGGCCACGGGAAAACCGCTCTACGCCATCAACCACCTCGTTGCGCACGTCGGCGTCGGGCTGCTCCGGACGGACGACGGCGGCCCGCAGGCCCCGGCCCTGCCGGACAACCTGGGGGCCCTGCTGGTCTCCGGCGGGCACACCGAAATCCTGCGGATCCGGAACATCACCGGGGACGTTGAGCTGCTTGGCACCACGATTGACGACGCCGCCGGCGAGGCCTACGACAAGGTGGCGCGGCTGCTGGGCCTGGGCTACCCGGGCGGCCCGGCCATCGACAAGCTGGCACGCACCGGAAACGCCAAGGCCATCCGCTTCCCGCGCGGCCTCAGCCAGCCCAAGTACATGGGGACCGTGGAGGAACCCGGCCCGCACCGCTACGACTGGTCGTTCAGCGGACTCAAGACCGCCGTCGCGCGCTGCGTGGAGCAATTCGAGGCCCGCGGCGAGCCGGTTCCCGTGGCGGACATTGCCGCGGCCTTCCAGGAGGCCGTGGTCGACATCATCACCTCCAAGGCGGTGCTGGCGTGCCGGGAGAACGGCATTACCGACCTGCTGCTGGGCGGCGGTGTGGCGGCCAATACCCGGCTGCGCCAGCTCACCGAACAGCGCTGCAGCGCCGCCGGAATCCGGCTGACCGTCCCGCCACTGGCCCTCTGCACGGACAACGGCGCCATGGTCGCGGCGCTCGGCGCCCAGCTGGTGATGGCCGGAATCGCGCCGAGCGGCATCGCGTTCGCCCCGGATTCCTCGATGCCGGTCACTACCGTCTCGGCCTGAGGCGGGTCCGCGCGACGGGCTCCGGCTCCAAACTCCGGGCCCTACCTCCGGGCCTGAGCTCCCAGGCCTAGGCTTCGGGGCCCTTGCGCATCTGCTGGACCAGATCCAGTACGACGGCGCGCAGGTCGCCACCGTGCTCTGCCGCGACACGTCGCTGCCGCTGGTAGCCGGCGCCGCGCTCAATGATCTTCAGGACGTCGGCCAGTTCCGCTGTGCAGCCCAGCTTCACGGCCACCGGTTCGAGCCGTGCGACCGTCTCGCGGATGTGGTCGGTGACGAGCTGCTCGTTGCCGGCGGCGTCGAGGATGATGATGGCGTCCAGGCCGTAGCGGGCGGCCCGCCATTTGTTCTCCTGCACATGCCAGGGCGGCATGGTGGGGATGGTGCCGCCGTTGTCCAGGGTGGTGGAGAACTCGTCGACGAGGCACTGCGTCAGGGCGGCAATGGCGCCGACTTCCTCGAGCGACGCCAGACCGTCGCAGATGCGCATCTCGATGGTACCGAAATGCGGGACCGGCCGGATGTCCCAGCGGATTTCCGAGAGCGAGTCGATCACGCCGGTGGTGAACATGTCCTGGGCATAGGACTCGAAGTCCTCCCAGCTGGCGAACTGGAAGGGCAGCCCGGCGGTGGGCAGCTGCTGGAACATCAGGGCCCGCTGCGAGGCGTAGCCGGTGTCCTCGCCACCCCAGAACGGGCTGGACGCGGAGAGCGCCTGGAACTGCGGGAAGTAGTTCACCAGACCGTCCAGGACGGGGAGGACCTTGTCCCGGCTGTCCAGGCCAACATGCACGTGGACACCGTAGATCACCATCTGGCGGCCCCACCACTGGGTGCGGTCAATGAGCTTGGCGTAGCGCTCCTTGTCCGTCACCGGCTGAAGCTGCGGCGGGCTGAAGGGGTGGGAACCGGCACAGAAGATCTCGACGCCCATCGGATCGGTGACGTCCCGGACGGCGGCCAGGGAACTGCTCAGGTCCGCCTTGGCCTCGGCCACGGTGTTGCAGATTCCGGTGACCAGCTCCACCGTGTTCAGCAGCAGCTCCTGCTTGATGTGCGGGTGCTCGTCGTCCTCGTTCAGTTCGGGATGCCTCGCGGCCACTCCCCGGAGGACTTCCTTGGCCACCGAGGCCAGCTCACCGGTTTCCCCGTCCACCAGGGCAAGTTCCCATTCCACACCAAGAGTTGATTGCCTGGATGAAGCGAAATCAATCTTCATGTGGTCCCTTCAATATTTTATTGCCATCCGTTTGCATCCCCTGCCCGGCAACGTCATCGGCGGAAAGGCCGGACAATTGGCGAGGCAACGGTGGCTCAAGTCTAGTGCAGGGGCGGCGCGGTGCCGTTGGCCGGGTGGCCCCGGAATGGTGACAGTGTTCACAGAACCGGACTGGCGTTTAATGGAGTGTGCCCATCCTAAATAAA
Source organism: Pseudarthrobacter sp. HLT1-3 (assembly GCF_059383535.1). Lineage (NCBI taxonomy): Bacteria > Bacillati > Actinomycetota > Actinomycetes > Micrococcales > Micrococcaceae > Pseudarthrobacter > Pseudarthrobacter sp. HLT1-3. Next base: position 125,340 of record NZ_JBWZCJ010000009.1, read on the forward strand.
GACATGACGCTCTGCATCTCGCTCTCGGCCCGGCCGAGCAACAACGGGACGCGCTTCCACAACCACCTGTATGAGCAGCTCGGCCTGAACTGGATCTACAAGGCCTTCGCCCCCACGGATCTCGCGCAGGCGATCGCCGGCGTGCGCGGCCTCGGCATCCGGGGCTGCGCCGTGTCGATGCCGTACAAGGAGGACGTCATTGCGCTAGTGGATGTGATGGACCCGTCCGCGAAAGCGATCGACTCGGTCAACACAATCGTGAACGACGGCGGAACGCTCACCGCCTACAACACCGACTACACGGCGATCGAGCAGCTGCTGCAGCGCAACGCCGTGCCCGCTTCGTATTCGGTGCTGTTGAAGGGCGCCGGCGGCATGGCGAAGGCCACCGCCGCGGCTCTGCGCGACGCCGGATTCCGGAACGTCACCGTGATCGCGCGCAACGAGCAGGCCGGACGGGCCCTCGCCGGGCTCTACGGCTTCGCCTGGCGCGCCGACGTCGATCCGTCCGGTGCCGGGCGGGCCGACCTGATCATCAACGTGACCCCTGTTGGTATGGCAGGCAGTATGGCGGGAGACCCCGACGCCGAGGCCCTGTCCTTCCCGCCGGAGGCGATTGACGCCGCGAAGGTCGTGTTCGACGTCGTCGCGCTGCCGGCCGAGACGCCGCTGGTCAAGGCCGCCCGGGCGGCCGGCAAGACCGTGATTACCGGCGCCGAGGTGGCGACCATCCAGGCGCTGGAGCAGTTCGTGCTGTACACCGGGATCCGGCCCAGTGATGAGCAGGTCCGGGCCGCCGAGGAGTTCATGCGGGCCCAATAGCCGCCGGGAATCCGGCAACGCAGCCCTATACCGGCTGCACCGAAATGGCCACCCGCTCCTCGCCTATCCTGGTGAGGACCAGGGTGGCCGTCTTCTTCCCCCGGCTCTTGCCGCCCCCCTTGTGCCCGGCGGTCTTCCCTCCGGGGAGGAGCTCTTTGCGCAGTTCCTCCGGAGTGACCGAGGTGCCGCGCTTCTTGATGTCCAGCACCCCGATGCCCTGGACCTTGACCCAGGCCTTGAGCGCCTTGACGTTGTACGGCATCACCTCCAGGACCTTATAGGCCCGCGCAAAGGGGGTGTCCTGAAGTTCCGGGGCGCAGATGTAGGCGATGTGCTCGTCCACGAGGTGCCCGCCCAGCTGGAGGGCGACGTCGGCCACCAGCCCGGCGCGGATGACGGCGCCGTCGGGCTCGTAGAGGTAACCCTCCACCGGGCCCACCGGGGCGACCGGGCCGCCGTCGAAATCCTCGGCGCTGGTCAGTTCCGCAGCACCCGCGGGGCCGAGCAGGAGGGCCGCGCGCCGGATCCCCGGACGCCGGACCGCGTTAAACCACAGCGCCACTTCGGTGACGTCCCCGCCGACCGAAACCCACTGCGCTTCGCAGCCTTTGGGCACCGAATCGTGCGGCATGCCGGGGCCCATTTTCACGCCCACCGCCATCCCGGCTCCGGCCAGGGATTCGGCGAAGGACAGCGGCGGGGAGAAGTCCTCCGGATCCCAGAGCCGCTTGGTGCCCGAAGTGGAGGTGGTCCGTCGCGCCGGGTCGAGCCAGACGCCGTCGATCCCGTCGAGCGCAAACTCCGTCGCATCGGAATGGACCACGGTCGCGTTCCGGAACGGGATCAGGTTCATCGTGGCGCAGGCTGCCGTCGTCTCATCCATTTCCACGGCCGCGACCTGGAGGTCCAGCGAGGCGAACGCCATGGCGTCGGCGCCGAGGCCGCAGCCAAGATCCGCGACGTGCTGCACACCGGCTTCGGCGAAGCGCTGCGCGTGCCGGGCCGCAACGGTGAGCCGGGTGGCCTGCTCCAGACCCGCCTGGGTGAAAATCATCTGCCGGGCGAACTCGCCGAACTTGGCCTCGGCCCTGGTCCGCAGCCGCGACTGGGTGAGCACCGCGGAAACGAGCTCGGGGGAGTGGCCGGCCTTGCGGAGGGACCCATTGAGTCGGAACGCCTCGTCCTCCCGGTACGGCCCGAGCGACGCCAGCAGCTCCCAGCCCTCCGGGTTGAGAAGCGGGGCGATCTGGTCCTGCGGTGCGTCAGCCATGCAATCAAGCCTAGTTCAGGGCCGGGTTCACTCCGTGCGCCCGATAGGGTTGACGGCATGGATCAAAGCGGCACGGCAAGCAGCGGCACGGACGGAAACCACCGGCAGGACCACCCCGGACAGCAGGGCGACACCTCCCGGCAGGACGCCGCCCCGCAGGACGCCGACGGCGGCGCTCCCGCCCGGCAGGGACTCTACCGCTACGCCCGGCCGGCGCTCATCGCCGGCGGCGTGATCGCCGTCGTCTGCGTGGCCCTGCTGGTAATCATCTTCCTGCTGGACTCCTTTAACGCCACCGTCTATTCGGTGGGCGGCACGTCCGTCAGTGACGCGACCGACGAGGCGAAGGCCATCCGCGAGAACTACGCCGGTGCCCGCACGGGCGGCATCATCTTCCTGGTCCTCGGAATGGTCCTGGCCGCCGCGGGAGCCCTGGTGCTGTACCGGCACCGGAACGAGACCGGCTCCGACGACAGGGATGAGGGTGAGGACGTCGACTTCGAGGACCTCGGCGGACGCTAGTCCCTGGACGGCCCAGCGTTCACCGGGAACGTAATTCTGGCACTCGCCTTGACCGAGTGCTAACTCCTTACATAGAGTCGTCATTAGCACTCTCCCTAGGAGGGTGCTAACACCTGAAGCTTTATCAGCCAGGCTGCTGCCGGCACCGCGACGACGGTCTGTATGCCTTGGCCCCACAGCTTTAATGTCCACGAATTTGCTGACGAAAAGGAGAGGTCATTGTCGGTCTCTATTAAGCCTCTTGAGGATCGTATTGTTGTCCGCCCGCTCGAAGCCGAGCAGACCACGGCTTCCGGCCTGGTTATCCCGGACTCCGCGCAGGAAAAGCCGCAGGAAGGCGAAGTTGTTGCAGTAGGCCCCGGCCGCTTTGACGACAACGGCAACCGCGTCCCGATCGACGTCACCGTCGGCGACGTTGTTATCTACTCCAAGTACGGCGGAACTGAAGTCAAGACCGGCGGCACCGAGTACCTCGTGCTCTCCGCCCGCGACGTCCTGGCGATCGTCGTAAAGTAACTCTCTTGGACCCCGCGCCGCCGATCCTTCTTTGACGGGTCAGTTGCGCGGGGTTCTGTCTTTGAAAGGACAAAACCATGGCAAAGCAGCTTGCGTTTAACGACGCTGCCCGCCGGTCGCTTGAAGCCGGCATCGATAAGCTCGCCAACACGGTCAAGGTCACGCTCGGCCCGCGCGGCCGCAACGTCGTGCTGGACAAGAAGTGGGGCGCCCCCACGATCACCAACGATGGTGTCACCATCGCCCGTGAAGTCGAACTGGACGACCCGTACGAGAACCTTGGCGCGCAGCTTGCCAAGGAGGTCGCCACCAAGACCAACGACGTGGCCGGCGACGGCACCACCACCGCCACCGTGCTGGCTCAGGCCCTGGTCAAGGAAGGCCTCCGCAACGTTGCGGCCGGCGCCGCCCCGGGCCAGATCAAGCGCGGCATCGAGGTCTCGGTTGAGGCCATCGCCGCCCGCCTGCTCGAAAACGCACGCCCCGTCGAAGGCGACCAGGTCGCCAACGTCGCTGCAATCTCCGCGCAGAGCGACGAGATCGGCGAGCTCCTGGCCGAGGCATTCGGCAAGGTCGGCAAGGATGGTGTGATCACCATCGAGGAATCCTCCACCACGCAGACCGAGCTGGTCCTCACCGAGGGCATGCAGTTCGACAAGGGCTACCTGTCCCCGTACTTCGTCACCGACGCGGAACGCCAGGAAGCAGTCCTCGAAGACGCCCTGATCCTGATCAACCAGGGCAAGATCTCGTCCGTCCAGGACTTCCTGCCGCTGCTGGAAAAGGCGCTGCAGAGCTCCAAACCGCTCTTCATCATCGCTGAAGACGTCGACGGCGAGGCACTCTCCACGCTGATCGTCAACCGCATCCGGGGCACCCTGAACGTTGTGGCCGTCAAGGCTCCGGGCTTCGGTGACCGCCGCAAGGCCATGCTGCAGGACATCGCTACCCTCACGGGCGCACAGGTTGTCTCGCCGGAACTGGGCCTCAGCCTGGACACGGTCGGCCTCGAGGTGTTGGGCACCGCCCGGCGCATCACCGTCACCAAGGACAACACGACCATCGTTGACGGTGCCGGTTCGGCAGAAGACGTCGCAGCCCGAGTCTCCCAGCTGCGCGCCGAGCTGACCCGCACCGACTCCGACTGGGACAAGGAAAAGCTGCAGGAACGCCTGGCCAAGCTGGCCGGCGGCATCGGCGTGATCAAGGTCGGCGCAGCCACCGAGGTCGAGCTGAAGGAAAAGAAGCACCGCATCGAGGACGCAGTGTCCTCGACCCGCGCTGCCCTTGAAGAGGGCATCGTCGCCGGCGGCGGCGCCGCCCTCATCCACGCCCTCAAGGCGCTGGACGAGGACCCCGCCGTCCAGGCCCTCGAAGGTGACGCGGCTGCTGCCGTCGGCATCGTCCGCCGGGCACTGACCCAGCCGCTGCGCTGGATCGCCCAGAACGCCGGCTTCGACGGCTACGTCGTCGTCGCGAAGGTGGCCGAATCCGCCAACAACCAGGGCTTCAACGCCAAGACCGGCGAATACGAAGACCTGATTGCTGCCGGCGTCATCGACCCCGTGAAGGTGACGCGTGCGGCCCTCCGCAACGCGGCTTCCATCGCGGCACTGGTACTCACCACGGAAACCCTCGTGGTCGAGAAGCCGGCCAACGAAGACGAGCACGCAGGCCACAGCCACTAGGCTGCAGCCCACACAGGGAACCTGTGAACAGGAAACCGGTCCAGCGTCCGCTGGGCCGGTTTTTTGTTCCCATGGGTTCCCCCGGTGGGCCGAATGGTTTCCCGCCCAATCGCACTGACCGGCGTCGAGGGGCGTGGCAGACTGGTGCCATGCTGCTGGACGAGCTCGTGATAACCAGTGATGCCGTCGCCTCGACCCGCTCCCGGCTCGCCAAGGTCGCTGCACTGGCCGACCTGCTGCGCCGGCTGGAGCCCGCGGACATCGCGGCGACCGTCGGCCTGCTCATCGCCAGGCCGCGGCAGGGCCGGGTCGGGGTCGGCTGGCGCGGCATGACAGAGGCCATGGGGGCGCCGGCCGCCGAGCCGAGTCTTACCGTCGCCGACGTCGACGCCGCGCTGGAGCGGCTCCTCGTCACGGGCGGGGCCGGATCGGCGTCGGAGCGCGCCGCCACCCTGCGGTTGCTGACCGCCGCAGCCACCGAGCGCGAGCAGGCCTTCATCGCCGGCGTGCTGCTCGGTGAACTGCGTACCGGTGCCCTGGAGGGGGTGCTGACGGATGCCATAGCCCGCGCCGCCGGCCGTCCCGTCGACGCCGTACGCCGCGCGGCCATGCTCTCCGGCGATCTCGGCGAGACCGCCCTGCTGGCCCTCACGGGGACGGCGGACCAGCTTGACGCCGTCGGCCTCGTCGTCGGCCGTCCCGTGCACCCCATGCTCGCCGCAACCGCGGCCAGCCCCAGCGCGGCGCTGGAGGTCACGGGGACGGCTTCGGTGGAATACAAGCTCGACGGGGCGCGCATCCAGGTGCATCGCACCGGCGACGAGGTCCGCATCTATACCCGCACCCTGGTCGAGGTAACCCGCCGGCTGCCCGAGGTGGTGGAAATGGTCCGCCGGCTGCCGGTGCGTGATGTGATCCTCGACGGCGAGACCCTCGCCCTCGACGAGGACGGCGGCCCGCGACCGTTCCAGGAGACCATGGCGCGGTTCGGGGCGGACGCGGCGCGCGCCACCGTGCTGCACCCGTGGTTCTTCGACGTTCTCCACATCGACGGGCGCGACCTCCTCGACGAGCCGCTGTCAGCGCGCATCGAGGTGCTCGAACGCATCGCCCCTGAGCACCGGATCCCCGGGGAGATCACGGCGGACGCGACCGTCGCTGAGAGAGTGTCCCGCGATGCGCTCGCCTCGGGCCATGAGGGTGTGGTTGTGAAGGCGGTCGGATCGGCCTACGCGGCCGGTCGGCGTGGTTCCAACTGGATCAAGGTGAAGCCGGTACTCACCTACGACCTGGTGGTGCTCGCCTGCGAGTGGGGGTCCGGGCGGCGCACCGGCCTGCTGTCGAACCTGCACCTGGGAGCCGTCGATCCGACCGGGGAGTTCGGCGAACCGGGCGGCTACGTGATGGTGGGGAAGACCTTCAAAGGCCTCACCGACGCCCTGCTGCGCTGGCAGACGGGAAAGTTCCAGGAACTCGAGGTGCGGCGCACCGCGGGCACCGTCTGGGTGGAACCAGTCACCGTGGTTGAGATCGCGATCGACGGTGTGCAGCGTTCCCCGCGCTACCCGGGCGGAGTCGCGCTGCGGTTCGCACGCGTCAAGCGCTACCGCGACGACAAGACGGCGGCGGAGGCCGACACCATTCAGACTCTGCGCGGGCTGCTGCGCTCCTAGCCCCGGTCAGCCGCGGCTTCGTCGTAGCTGCCGCCTGAGCCGACGGGCAGTCTCTTCGGGCAACCGCTTGGTGACCAGCCGGTAGAAGATCAGCACGGCAACCGCGGCAGCCACGATGCCCGCCAGGTTCAGTCCCAGCTGCAGGGCCGAGCCGGCCGCCTTCTGGTACTCGCCCAGAACCAGTGCCACCGCCACAAACCCTGCAGCCGGGACCGTCGTCACCGAGATGAAGACGCCGATCAGCGCGGCGGACCGCCGGCTGATCACGGACAGCATCCCCGCGGTCCCGGCCAGCACGGCCACAATCAGCGAATAGGGTCCCGGGTGATAAATGAACTCGACCGCGGATCCGCCGTCGAGCACGTCAGCGGGAAAAAGTCCCAGCGGCACGGACAGCCATGCCGTGAACGCTGCCGCCAGCATGGCCACGGGGAAACCGATGCAGAGCGCCAGGGCCGCTCGGCGTCCCAGCTGCCACTGCCGCCGCACCAGCGACACGGCCAGGGCCGCGAGCGGGCCGAACTCCGGTCCCACGGCCATGGCCCCGACAATGGCGATGGTCGAATCCGTGACAATCCCGATGGCCGCCAGCTGGGTCGCGAGAATCAGGAAAACCAGATAGCTCCACGTGAGCCGCGAGTCCTCGCCGGTCTGCCGGGACACCTCCTCCCAGATCACCGCGTCCGCTCCTTCGCCGGGGGCCTCTGCGGTGGCCTTGTCCGCCCGGTCGGAAAGCACCAGCTCCGGCATCGAGACCGAGATCGACCCCTGCTGCTGGACATTCAGGGCCTGGAGTTTCTCCACCAGACCCTCCACTGACTCCCGCGCCAGCAGGACGTCGATGATGTCCCCCGGCGGCAGGACGGCAGCACCGGGCTGGCGGGAAACCTCGGCGACGCCAAGCTCGCCGCGGCAGCACTCAACCACGGCGGCGGACAATTCGTCCGGGACACAAATGCGCAGCTGTGCGATCACGAGCGGGCCTCCTCTGGCTCGTTACAGGGTAACGCCCTGGACGCTCAGCCCACGTCCCGGAGGTGGCCTTGGATCCATGCCAGCAGCCACTGCTTCAGGTCCCCGGCGTTCCATTCCGCGGCGCTGACCAGCAGCACCTCGCGGTCCTCCCGGACAGCGGCGGCGACACCGGGCTGGGCCGACCAGGGCAGGCGGGGCGGCTGAGCCAGGATCCGGGCTCCGATCCACCGCCACAGCGGGATCAGGGAAGCCGTGTGCCGGCGAGCATCGAGTCCGGGTCGAGCCCGCCGGCGGCGAGCTCGGCCCGCAGACGTTGCAGCGCCGCGGGGCGTTCGACGAGGTACTCCTGGAGGGCTGCGGCCGCCTGGCGCTTGGTCATCCACCGGTAGCTGATGTCCTTCATGGGGCGTACTCTATGTCACCGGGCTGGTGCCGTTGCTCACATTGGCGCCCCGGAATATGGGGATGGCCGCCAAGGTTCTACTATTTATTCAACACTTCTGCACAGGCCATGCCCGTAATGACGGGCTGGTCATCTGCTGCAACCCCTACCCGTGACACCCATAAACCAAGGTAAGAGGCGCACTCATGACCCAGCCCGAACACGATCCCTTCGGCTTCATCGGACTGACGTACGACGACGTCCTGCTGCTGCCGGGGCACACGAATGTTATCCCCTCCGAGGCCGACACGTCCTCCCGGATCTCCAAGCGCATCACGGTCCAGACGCCGCTGCTCTCCGCCGCGATGGACACGGTCACCGAGTCGCGGATGGCGATCGCCATGGCCCGCCAGGGCGGCCTCGGCGTCGTGCACCGCAACCTCGCCATCGCCGACCAGGCGGACCAGGTGGACCGGGTCAAGCGCAGCGAATCCGGGATGATCACCAACCCGCTGACGATCGGCCCCGAAGCCACACTGGCCGAGCTGGCCGAAATCTGCTCCCACTACCGGGTCTCCGGCCTGCCCGTCGTGGACGAGGGCATGCGGCTGCTGGGCATTGTGACGAACCGCGACACGCGCTTCGTGCCGGAAGCGGATTTCCCGATCCGCCTGGTCAGCGACGTCATGACCAAGATGCCCCTGGTCACGGGACACGTCGGGATCAGCCGTGACGAAGCGGCGCACAAGCTGGCGACCAACAAGATCGAGAAGCTTCCGCTCGTCGACGACCAGGGCCGGCTCAAGGGCCTCATCACCACCAAGGACTTCACCAAGGCCGAGCAGTACCCGCTGGCCACCAAGGACGATGAGGGCCGGCTGCGCGTCGGCGCGGCCATCGGGTTCTTCGGTGACGGCTGGGAGCGCGCCATGACCCTGGTCGACGCCGGCGTCGACGCCCTCTTCGTGGACACCGCCAACGGCCACTCGCAGGGTGTCCTGGACATGATCCGCCGGCTTAAGTCGGATCCGGCGGCGGCGCACGTGGACATCATCGGCGGCCAAGCCGCCACCCGCGAAGGCGCCCAGGCGCTGATCGACGCCGGTGCCGACGGCATCAAGGTCGGCGTGGGTCCCGGGTCGATCTGCACCACGCGTGTGGTCGCCGGCGTCGGCGTCCCGCAGATCACCGCCATTTACGAGTCGGCCAAGGCCGCCATCCCGGCCGGCGTGCCGCTGATCGCCGACGGCGGGCTGCAGTACTCGGGCGACATCGGCAAAGCCCTGGTTGCCGGCGCGGACACCGTGATGCTCGGCTCCCTGCTCGCCGGCTGCGACGAGTCACCGGGTGACCTGATCTTCGTCAACGGCAAGCAGTTCAAGCTCTACCGCGGCATGGGCTCCCTCGGGGCCATGCAGACCCGCGGCCAGAACACGTCCTACTCCAAGGACCGCTACTTCCAGGCTGATGTCTCCGGCGATGACAAGCTCATCCCGGAGGGCATTGAGGGCCGGGTGGCCTACCGCGGCCCGCTCGCGTCGGTCGCTTACCAGCTGGTCGGCGGCCTCCGCCAGACCATGTTCTACACCGGCGCGCCCACCGTGCCGGAACTGAAGGCTCGCGGGAAGTTCGTCCGGATCACGGCGGCCGGGCTGAAGGAGTCCCACCCGCATGACATCCAGATGACGGTGGAGGCGCCGAACTACGGTTCGCGCTAACCGCTAACCGCTAACCGCTTCAGCAACGCATTCAGGCCTCGGGGAACCCTCCCCGTGGCCTGAGTGCGTCCGGGCCCTCCAGACCCCGGCGTCCGGGCCCCCCGCCCCGTCGGGAGTTCCGCAAACTAGGCTGGAGTCATGTCCGAACTCCTGCCCGCACGTGCGCCGAAGCGCAAATTGGCGTGGCGGCCTTACGCCCGCGCCGTGGCGCAGGTGCTGAGGGTCAGTTTCCGGGCCTCGCCCGCCGCCGTCGTGATGAAAGTTGCGGGCTCGCTGATCTCCGCGCTGCTGCCGCTGGTCACCACCTACTTCGCCGCCCTGACCACCACGGCGCTCGCGGCCGCCTACGCCGGGGACGCCGCGGCCGGGCAACAGGCGGTGGTCTACGTCATCATCACGGCCGCGCTGGGGCTGTTCTGGGGCGCCTTCAGCAGCGTGGACCGGTACATCCAGCAGCTGATGAGCTTCAAGGTCGGCGCGATCGTCGGCGACCAGATGTACGAGCGGTTCCTTGCCCTGGAATTCTGGCGCTACGACGACAAGGAAACGGTGGACCTCTACGACCGGGCCAAGCGCTTCTCCGATTCCTACGCCCGGGTCCTGGACCGGATCGCCGCCATCTTCACCCAGCTGGTCTCGGTGATCCTCGCGATCGGGGCGCTGCTGCTGGTCAGCTGGTGGATCGCGGTGATCGTCCTCGTGGCGATCGTGCCCAGCGTCTACCTGCAGTTCAAGCTCTCCCGCGAGCAGATCGCGCACTGGAACACCCAGATCGATTCACGCCGGCAGCGGCGGATGATCGAAACCAACCTCCTGCGGCCCCAGCACATCGCCGAGATGCGCCTCTACGGGATCGTCGGCTACCTGATGGACCTGCGGTCGCGGCTGCGCGACGCGGATGAACGAAGAAGGCTGGATTTCCAGAAGCGGTACATCCCCAAACAGCTCGCCGCGGACGCCCTGCAGTACGGGGCGGAGGTCGTGTCGCTGATCTGGGTGGTCGGGCAGATCATCGCCCGGGCGCAGCCGGTGGGACAGTTCCTCTACGTCCAGCAGATCGTCAGCCGCGCGCTGTCCACCGCCAACAGCCTCGTCTCCTCGCTCAGCTCGATCGACGAGGACCTCGCGAACCTCAAGGACTACGAGCTTTTTATGGCCATGCCGGTGCACTCCGACCACGCCCCGCCGCTGCTGCAGGCGCCCCGGACCGTGGAGCTGCGCGACATCCGATTCACCTACACGGGCAGCGAACTGGAGGTCATCAAGGGCATTTCGATGACCATCCGCGAGGGCCAGCACATCGCGATCGTGGGCGAGAACGGCGCCGGGAAGTCCACCCTGATCCGGATCCTCGCCGGGCTCTACCGCCCGGACTCCGGTCAGGTGCTGCTCGACGGCGTCGACCTCGCCGCCGTTGCCGTGAAGTCCTGGCACCGCCACCTGGCAGTGCTCAGCCAGGAATTCCTGAAGTACGAGTTCGCCACCGCTGCGGAGAACATCTTCTTCGGCGACGTCGATGCACCGCGCGACGACGCACGGATCCGCCGCGCCGCGGCCGACGCCGAAGCCCTCGAATTCATCAACAAGCTGCCCAACGGCCTGGACAATCACGTCAGCAACTGGATGGAGGATCCGCGCGGGCGGAAGGGGAGCGGGCTGTCCGGCGGGCAGTGGCAGCGGCTCGCGATGGCACGGAACTTCTACCGGGACGCCTCGTTCATGGTGATGGACGAGCCGACCTCGGCGATCGACGCCCTCGCTGAGCACCGGATCTTCACCCGCCTCTTCGCCGACCGCAGCAGCACGATCATCGCGATCAGCCACCGCCTCGCCACGATCGAGAAGGCAGATATCGTCTACATGCTCGAGGACGGGCGGATCGTGGAGCAGGGCACCCACAAGGAGCTGGTGGCACTGCGCGGCCGCTACTTCCGGATGTTCGAGTCCCAGCTCGTCGTGGACGAGGCCTAGGGAGCCTGAGGGTTTCCGGTCTACCCTCCGCTGCCGCCGGATTGAACCACAGTGGTGCGGACGCGCGTCAGGCTGGGCTCCGGGGGAACGCTGCTGAAGCCAAAGGTGACGGCGGGCCGGATGGCGGCCAGGGACCCGGCGTCGGCGCCGTCCCAGCCGACGCTCGCCGAGTCAATGCGGTGCACATCCGTCACGCCGTAGTACTCCTGCCGCCCGCCCTTCGCGGTACCCGCGGTGCGGGCACCGGGGCTGAACCGGGCCGCGAGCGGGCTGATGGCCCGCAGCCACTGCGGATGCACCGCCACCGGCCGGGGGACAAGCCGTATTATGCTGCCCAGGCGGGTCCGGACGCCGACGGCGGCCCGGATCCGGAGCGGGCCTGCGTCCACCCTGAGCTGGTACCCGCCGTGCGACGCGGCGACGTCGACCACCCGGGTTTCGTCGAAGTTGTAGACCGCAGCGATGAATTCGGCGACCTCGGCGGTCGGGGCGAGCAGGATCCGGTGGCCGGAGGGTAACTCCACCATGGCGTCGGCGAAGGACCCGAAAGGGGAGTGCTGCCAGAGGCCCACTACCGCGCGCAGCCCGGATTCCGTCCCGATCCCGGCGATGTGCCCATCGAAGACCCAGCGTTTACCCATGCCGCCAGCGTACCGGCCGTGCGGTCGGGACGTGTGCCCGCGGCGCCCACCCCGGCGCCTGCGCAGTCTCGCTGGGCCGGACGGGACGAGTGCCCGCCGCGGGCCATCGGCGGCGCGTGCGTTCACTGGGATAACCTAGAGCAGTGACTTACGAGATTGAGATTGGCCGTGGCAAGCGTGGGCGTCGTGCCTACTCCCTGGATGACATTGCGATCGTCCCCAACCGACGTACCCGTGACCCCAAGGATGTGTCGGTCGCCTGGCAGATCGATGCCTACAAGTTCGACATGCCGGTCATCGCGGCGCCGATGGATTCGGCCATGTCGCCGGAAACAGTCATCGCCCTGGGCCGTCTTGGCGGCCTGGGTGTCCTCGACCTCGAAGGCCTCTGGACCCGATATGAGGATCCGCAGGCCGTACTGGACCAGATTGGCGCACTCCAGGACGAGACCAACAGCCCCGCCGTCACCCGGCGTATGCAGGAGCTTTACCAGGCCCCCATCCAGCCTGAGCTGATCACCACCCGGCTCGCGGAGATCCGCGCCGCGGGCGTCACTGTTGCCGGTTCGCTCACCCCGCAGCGGACCCAGGAGCACTACAAGACCGTGGTGGCCGCCGGCGTCGACATCTTCGTGATCCGCGGCACCACCGTCTCGGCCGAGCATGTCTCCAAGGACCACGAGCCGCTGAACCTCAAGCAGTTCATCTACGAACTCGACGTCCCGGTGATCGTCGGCGGAGCCGCCGGCTACACCCCGGCCCTGCACCTCATGCGCACCGGCGCCGCCGGCGTGCTCGTCGGCTTCGGCGGCGGTGCCACGAGCACCACCCGCCGCGCCCTCGGCATCCACTCGCCCATGGCCTCCGCCATCTCCGACGTCGCAGCGGCCCGCCGCGACTACATGGATGAGTCCGGCGGGCGGTACGTCCATGTGATTGCCGACGGCGGCATGGGATCCTCCGGCGACATCGTCAAGGCCATCGCCATGGGCGCCGACGCCGTCATGCTCGGCAGTGCCCTGGCCCGCGCCACCGAGGCCCCGGGCAAGGGCTGGCACTGGGGCCAGGAAGCCCACCACCTTGAACTTCCCCGCGGTGACAGGGTCAATGTCGGCACCGTCGGAGCCCTCGAGGAGGTCCTCTTCGGGCCGGGTCACCACACCAACGGAACGTCCAACCTGATCGGTGCGCTGCGCCGTTCAATGGCGACCACCGGCTACTCGGACCTGAAGGAATTCCAGCGCGTCGACGTCGTCGTCTCGCCGTACGCCGGGAACTGACGCCCCCTGCCCATCCGGGGCTCTTGGAAGTAGTGTGGTGCACTACGAGCTGTGATCCGGATGGAGGCGTGACATGAACAGATTTCCCGGCGGTTCTTCCAAGGCCGGCGGTGCCCTGGGGCCCGCGGAACGTGAAGCGTCAATTGCGGTGCTCAGGGGCACCGCGGAACCGGGCAAGGAACTGGACATCCTCATTGTCGGCGGAGGGATCGTCGGCACCGGAACCGCCCTGGACGCAGTCACGCGCGGCCTGAGCGTCGGAATCGTCGAGGCCAATGACTGGGCCGCAGGCACCTCCTCCCGCTCCTCGAAGCTCATCCACGGCGGCCTCCGCTACCTGGAGATGCTCGACTTTGCCCTGGTCAAGGAGGCGCTGCACGAACGCGGGCTGATCCTCTCGGCGCTCGCCCCGCATCTGGCCCGGCCGGTTCCCTTCCTATACCCGCTGACCAAGCCCTTCTTCGAGCGGCCCTACGTCGGCGCCGGCATCGCCCTGTACGACGCCATGTCCATCTCAACCGGACAGCGCCGGGGCGTGCCGTTCCATAAGCACCTGAGCCGGCGGGGGACGCTTCGGGCCGCGCCGAGCCTCAAAGACGACGCCTTCGTCGGTTCCATCCGGTACTACGACGGCCAGGTCGACGACGCCAAGTACACCGCCAATCTGGTCCGCACCGCGGCCCACTACGGGGCCCATGCGGTGAACCAGATGTCCGTCGTCGACTTCCTGCGGGAGGGCGAACGCGTGGTGGGCGCCAAAGTGGTCAACCACGAGGATGGTGCCACTTTCAAGATCAGAGCCAAACAGGTCATCAACGCCACCGGGGTCTGGACCGACGAAACCCAGGCGATGGTCACCGACCGCGGCCAGCTGAAGGTCCGCGCCTCCAAGGGCATCCACCTCGTGGTCCCGCGGGACCGGTTCCAGTCGACCGTTGGGCTGATCTTGCGGACCGAGAAATCCGTCCTGTTTGTTATCCCCTGGGGCCGGCACTGGATCATCGGCACCACCGACACCGACTGGCATCTCGACAAGGCCCACCCGGCCGCGTCGAGCAAGGACATCGATTACCTGCTTGAGCACGTGAACAAGGTCCTGAAGCGCCCGCTCACCCGTGAGGACGTCGAAGGGGTCTACGCCGGGCTGCGCCCGTTGCTGGCCGGCGAAAACGACTCCACGGCCAAACTGTCCCGCGAACACATCGTGGCCCACCCGGTCCCCGGACTCGTTGTGGTGGCCGGCGGCAAATGGACCACCTACCGGGTGATGGCCAAGGACGCCGTCGACGAGGCGACCCGGAGCATGGACGAACGCGTGCCGCCCAGCTGCACGGAGTCCATTCCGCTGCTGGGCGCCAGCGGATTCAAGGCCGCGTGGAACAGGCGGAACCGGATGGCCGAGGAGACCGGCGTCCACGTGGCGCGGATTGAGCACCTGCTCAACCGCTACGGATCCATGGCCCCCGAGGTGCTGGCTCTCATCACCGAGAATCCGGAACTGGGTGAACCGCTGCCCGGCGCGGACGACTACCTTGCCGCCGAAGCCGTTTACGCCGCCACGCACGAGGGCGCCCGGCATGTCCAGGACGTGCTGACCCGCCGGACCCGGATTTCCATCGAGGCCTGGGACCGCGGTGTGTCCGCCGCACCGGTAGTCGCTAAACTGATGGGAGATGTCCTCGGCTGGAGCGATGCGCAGCGCGAGGGCGAAATCAAGCACTACCTGGCCCGGGTCGACGCAGAACGGCTCAGCCAGGAGCAGCCGGACGACGAATCCGCTGATGCTGCACGTTTGGGCGTCGAGGACATCGTTCCGCTGCGTTGACGGGAGCGTCCGCCGGCAGCCTCACCCCGAGCCTGCCGGCGCACTGACGCCACTTCGAAGGGATGACTCTTGGCGGAACCACTGGACCGGTATGACGCCGAGCTCACCACCCCCGAAATGGTGATCCTTGAGATGGACGCCGCCGACAAGGTCGACGCTGCCACCCAATTGGCGGAACGGATGCACGCCGCCGGGCGCATTTCGGATCTTGAAGGATTCCTCAAGCACGTCAACGCCCGCGAACACCAGCTGGCCACCGGTCTGCCGGGCGGCATCGGGTTGCCCCATGCCCGCAGCGAGTTCGTCTCCCGAACCTCGATCGCCGTCGGCGTCACGAAATACGGCAGGGCGCTGGACTTCGGCGCGGCCGACGGGCCCGCGACGGTGGTCCTCCTGATCGCAACCCCGGCCAGCTCCTTCTCCGAGCACCTTGAAGTGCTGGCGACCCTTGCCCGGTCCCTGTCCAAGGAATCGTTCCGCGAGTCCCTCCGCCGGGCCTACGACGCCGAAGTGATTGCGGAACTCATCAACTCCAGCCTGGTCTTCTTCGACCATTAAGGATCGGGGCAGGCTCTTTCGTGTCGACGCCGTTGACATGCAGGGACCCCGCGGCCCCGCAGGGACCTGCTGCCCACTCGGGTCCCGGAAGCCGTTTCGTTGTTCTACACGCTGACGAAGTACGGTTAAGGGGTGCTGAAAACTGCCCTCAAACCCCGCTGGATCGCAGGACTGGTGTTCGCGATCGTCGTTTCCGGGGTGTTTGTGCTGCTCAGCCAGTGGCAGTTCGGCCGCTCGACGCAGCCCGAGGTCACGGTCGCCACCACCACCGAGGAACCCAAACCCCTGGTCACGGTGCTCCGGCCCGGGGAGTTCTTCCCAGGTTCGATCGCCGACCAGGTCGTCACCGCCACCGGCAGCTACGACCCGCAGAAACAGGTCTTGGTGCCTGGCCGTCTGAACGACGGCGCCATGGGCTACTGGATCGTTTCGGCCCTGGCCCTCAATGACGCCCCCGTCCTGACCGGAGCCGCCGCGTCGCCGCAGACCTGGATCCCGGTTGCCCGCGGCTGGGTCACTGACCCCGCGGACGCTTCCGCCCCGCCGTCGGGCACCATTGAACTGACCGGACGGCTGCTGCCCTCCGAAGCGCCGCTGCCGGACACCGACGCCGGTCCCGGACGGGCCAGCGCCGTGTCCGTGGCGGAACTCATCAACGTCTGGGAAATCAGCAGCTACCCCGGCTTCGTCGCCGCCAGCTCCGAACTGGCCGGCGGCACGGATGTCAGCGCCGCCGCGTCCGGCGGGAAGATCAAGGCCCTGGACATCGGGCCGCAGCCCCCTGCCGAGAAGGTCAACTGGTTGAACCTCTTCTACGCCGCGGAGTGGGTCGTGTTCGCCGGCTTCGCCTTGTTCATCTGGTGGCGCCTGGTCAAGGACGACTACCGCCGGGGGCTGGAAGATGCCCTGGACGAGGAGCACGACGCCGAGGCGCGGCGACTCCCGGACCCTGACGCCTCCGAACCGCACCCCTCCGAACCGCAAACCTCCGAACCGAAAGTGCAATCATGATCGAGCCCCAGCCGGCTGTCCGGCAGCAGTCCAGCGCAACCGGAAGTGCGCGCGGCAAGAAGCGGCGCTTCGGCGGAACCGAGGCCCAGATCCGGTCGGCGTTGAGGTTCTACAAAGTGCTCGCGTACATGACCGGCGCGATGCTGCTGCTGCTCTGCGCCGAACTGATCGCCCGGTACGCCTTCGGCCAGTACCTCTTCGCCGGCGGAACCAACGCCGTCACTGGTGAAAACTTCGGCCTCGGATTCGCCGACGCCGAGCCGCCGGGGGTCATCGGCGGGGTGAATCTCTCCGTCGCGGTCCTGATTGTGCACGGCTGGATGTACGTGGTGTACCTGATGTCCAACTTCCGCCTGTGGTCGCTGATGCGCTGGCCGTTCGCGAAGATGATCCTCCTGGCCCTTGGCGGCGTGGTGCCGTTCCTGTCGTTCTTCGTGGAGAGGAAGTTCCACGCCGAGGTCGAGGCCGAACTCGCCGCCAACCCGCAGGCCCCGCAGCGCTATTGAGCGCCCACGCAGCGCTGCTGAGCCGGTACCAGGTGCCTGCCTGGCCCGCCGGACGGGCACTCCGTGGGCCGATCAGGGCGCATGCGGACCACCAAAAGGCCCTGATCTGCCCACGAGGCGGGCTGCCGGCCGGCCGACGTCGTTCTCCCGTGTGAGTTCGCTTACCCGGCGGCCGTTTCCGGCCCGGGGCCGGCGTCTCAAGGTGCGGGCAAACGGTGCCGCAAAGTAGGCTAGGACGGTGACTACTCCCACTGCATCCCAGACGTCCCACAGGCCCGTGCTGGTTGTTGACTACGGTGCCCAGTACGCGCAGCTGATTGCCCGCCGCGTCCGGGAAGCGAATGTGTATTCGGAAGTGGTTCCGCATACCTACAGCACCGAACAACTGCTGGCCAAGAACCCCACCGCGATCATTCTCTCCGGCGGGCCCTCCAGCGTCTACGCCGAAGGCGCCCCGAGCGTCGGCGCCGAGCTGTTCGAGGCGGGCGTGCCGGTCTTCGGCATCTGTTACGGCTTCCAGGCCATGGCCAACGCCCTCGGCGGCAAAGTGGCCCAGACCGGACTCCGCGAGTACGGCGCCACCGAGACCACCACCATCGGCGAGGGCCGCTCCATCCTCGACGGCATGCCCCAGCACCAGAGCACCTGGATGAGCCACGGCGACTCGGTGCACGAGGCCCCCGAAGGCTTCGAGGTCCTCGCCACGACCGCCGGAGCCGACGTCGCCGCCTTCGCCAACGAGGAGAAGCGCCTCTACGGCGTGCAGTGGCACCCCGAGGTGAAGCACTCCGCCTACGGCCAGCAGGTCCTGGAGAACTTCCTGTTCAAGGGCGCCGGCCTGGAACCGAACTGGACCGCGGGCAACATCCTCGAGGAGCAGGTCGAGCGGGTCCGCGAACAGATCGGCGATGCCCGGGTCATTTGCGGCCTGTCCGGCGGTGTTGACTCCGCCGTCGCCGCCGCCCTCGTCCAGCGCGCCGTCGGCGACCAGCTGACCTGTGTCTTCGTGGACCATGGACTGCTGCGCGAAGGCGAAGCGGAACAGGTCGAACGTGACTTCGTGGCTGCGACCGGCGTGAAGCTGTATGTCGCCAACGAGCAGGAGCGCTTCCAGACTGCCCTCGCCGGCGTGAGCGACCCGGAGACGAAACGAAAGATCATCGGCCGCGAATTTATCCGCGCCTTCGAGGAAGCGGAGCTGGCGATCATCGCCGAAGCGGCCGCGCACGGGGAAAAAATCAAGTTCCTGGTGCAGGGCACCCTGTACCCGGACGTCGTCGAATCCGGCGGCGGCGAAGGTGCCGCAAACATCAAGAGCCACCACAACGTCGGGGGCCTGCCGGAAGACCTGCAGTTCGAACTCGTTGAACCACTGCGCGCCCTGTTCAAGGACGAGGTCCGCGCTGTCGGCGCCCAGCTCGGCCTGCCGCAGGAAATCGTGGGACGCCAGCCGTTCCCCGGACCGGGCCTCGGGATCCGGATCGTCGGCGAAGTCACCAAGGAGCGGCTGGACCTGCTGCGCAAGGCGGACGCCATCGCGAGGGCGGAACTGACCGCTGCGGGGCTGGACAACGAGGTGTGGCAGATGCCCGTGGTCCTGCTGGCCGATGTCCGCAGCGTCGGCGTCCAGGGCGATGGCCGCACCTACGGCCACCCGATCGTGTTGCGCCCCGTCTCCTCCGAGGACGCCATGACCGCGGACTGGTCGCGGCTGCCTTACGATCTGCTGGCCAAGATCTCCAACCGCATCACCAACGAGGTGGACGGCGTGAACCGCGTGGTGCTGGACGTGACCAGCAAGCCGCCGGGAACCATCGAATGGGAATAGCCCGCTAACGGGCTAGCCAGTGGCCGGTCTCCGCGAGAGACCGGCCACTTTGCGTCTGTCGGGCCATCCCTGCCGGGGAACTGTTCGGCCGCCTGGGCGGGGGGCTTGTGATCCGGTGAATTCGCGTCGAATTTGGGCCCCGCCAGTGTTGCGGACTCTCACCCGCGTCGGATTCGGGCTACCCTCGAAAGCATGCCGGTATGGTCCAGAACGTCCCGCGCGAGCACAAAAAACGTGAGCAGAGAATACGCGAGCACAGAAAAGAAGGCAGCAGTGTCAGTTGGTCAAGGCCACCCCGAGGGCTCCGAGGAGCTCAGGAAATGGCTGTCGGGGCTCAAGCCCGTCACCGGAGCAGATACCATGCTGCGGTTCACCAAAACGCCCGAAGGCTCCATTGACCTGACCCATGCCCATCCCTCCGGCCTGGCCCAGCTGATGGCCGGCCGGCGCACCAGGCTCTCCACCCTGATCCGTGACCACCAGCAGTACGTCGTCGCCGCGCGGGCATCCCGCAACCTGCGGTCCAAGATCTTCGAACTCACCAACGACCGCGGCATCGATGCAGGATATTTCTCGGCCGGCACGGTCGTCTGGACGTCCGCCGTCGGAGGCAAGCCGCAGCGCATCTCCGCTCCGGTCATGCTGACCGCCATCTCCCTCACGGTCCGCCCCGGTGAGGACGACTACGAACTCCAGCTGACCGAACAGGCCAAGATCAACCCCGCCCTGGTCCGGCACCTGAAGACGGTCCACGGGATCGTCTTTGATGTCAACGCTGTCACCCGGATGGCCTACAGCACCGCCCGTTTCGATCCGCAGCCGGTCCTGGACCGCCTCGGCACGCTCATCCAGCCGATCCACGGCGCCGAGGTAGAGCACAACCTGCTGGTCTCCACTTTTGCCGACCTCTCCGGAAGCCTTGAGGACCCGTGGATCAACGAGAACCATCCCCTGGTGGCCGCCCTGGCGCGTGCCGCCGGCGGTGCGGCGGTGGAGGTTCCCGAGCTCAAACCCGGGCGCTTCCCGAGCACCGACGATCGGGATCCCGCCGATGAACTGCTGCTGCTCGACGCCGACACCGACCAGCAGTACGTCATCGACGCCGTCCGTGCCGGGGACTCGCTCGTCGTCAGCAGCCCGCCGGGCACCGGCCAGACCCAGACCGCCATCAACACCATCGGTGCCCTCGTCGATCAGGGCAAGACCGTCCTGGTCGTGGGGGACCGGCGTGCCAGCCTGGCCGGGATTTCCGCGGAGCTGGACACGTTGGGGCTGGATTCCATCCTCTTCCAGCTCGCGGGCAACGCCACGCCCCTGCAGCTGAAGGGCCAGCTGGTCCGCGCCATCGTGCGCAACGAGAAATCCCTCGAACCCCAGCTCAGCAACCTGCACAGCACGCTGATCGAGCACCGCCACGCCCTCCGGGACCACGTTGCCTCGCTGCACAACATCCGCCAGCGCTGGGGCTGCTCGCCGTATGAGGCCATGCAGTCGCTGGCCGAACTGACCTCCATCCAGCCCGCACCGGCCACGACCGTCCGGCTCAAGCGCAGCGTGCTGGACAGCATCCGCGACCGCGAGGAACTGGCCGGACGGCTCCGCCGGGCGGCCGAGCTGGGAAGCTTCAGCCGCGCCTCGACGACGAGTCCCTGGCACGGGGCCCGCCTGCTCACCCGCAAGGAAACCCAGGAAGCCCAGCAGGTCGCCCGCTCCGTGGCCGGGAAGCTGCCGGAATTGCGGGACCGGATGAACGGTGTCGCCGAACACGCCGAGATCCGACTGGGCCGCACGTTTGCCGAGTGGGGCGACCAGATTGAGCTGCTGGTCGCGGTGCGCGAAAGCCTCGACAAGTTCACCCCGGACATCTTCGACCGGCCTGTCCACGACCTGATCTCCGCCACCGCCGCTTCCTCCTGGCGGCGCGAACGTAACATCGAGATGCCGTCCATGCAGCGCTCCCGCCTGCGCAGGGTCGCGAAGGAATACGTCAGGCCGGGCGTCCACATCGCCGACCTGCACAGTTCCCTGGCCCTGGTCCAGGAGCAGCGGTCCGCCTGGTCCGACTACGCCACGACGCAGCGCCATCCGGCGGTCCCGTCCGGCCTCGGAGAAATCATTGCCCTGTACCGCGAGCTGGAATCTGAGCTGGCCGAGCTGGGCCAGGCCGTCCGGCACACTGCCGCCGGCGGCGATCTGCACCGCACGCCCTACGAAGAACTCATGGAACGCCTGGGACGGCTGGTGGCGGACACCGGGACACTCGAGACCCTGCCGGAGCGGACGCTCCTGGTGGAGAACATGCGCGAGCACGGCCTCGGCGAACTCCTCACCGACCTTGCCGAGCGCGAGGTGCCCGCCGAATCGGTGGCGGCCGAGCTGGAGCTCGCCTGGTGGCAGTCGGCGCTGGAAGCCATGATCAGCGGGGACGACTACCTGGCCATGTCCGACGGCGACGCCCTGCGTCAGCTGGAAGCCGAGTACCGTCTCGCGGACAACGCCCACATCGCCAGCGGTGCGGCCCGGCTCCGCTGGACTCTTGCCGAACGCTGGCGGGCGGCTGTCGCGGAGCACCCGCGCCCGGCCGAACTGCTGCGCAGCCTGCTCAAGGACGGCCGGGTAACGCTTTCGGCCCTGACCGGCCAGGCCGCGGAACTTCTGCCGATGCTAGTGCCGGTATGGTCGGTCAGCCCGTATCTCCTGACAGCGGTTTTGCCGGTGGAGCAGCGGTTCGACGCCGTGGTCATCCTCGATGCCGAGGCAACTTCGCTGCAGGCCGTCCTGCCGGCCATCGCCCGCGCCCGCCAGGTCATCGCCTTCGGCGACGACCGGATCGCCAGCCCGCGGACCTTCACGGTCAGTGTGGAGCGGCTTGCCGCCGGCGAGAGCTCCCACCAAGGCGTGGAGAGCGCCTTCAAGGCGCTGGCCGCCGTGCTGCCCGCCTGGCACCTGCGGACCATCTACCGCGCCGTTGATGAAGACCTCGTGCGTCAGCTGAGCAGGGGCTTTTACGACGGCGGCCTGCGCCGCCTGCCGGAAGGCCAGTCCGCTACCGGGCTGGACCGCGCCCTGACGGTGGAGTACCTGCCTGG
The DNA here is from genome assembly GCF_059383535.1 of Pseudarthrobacter sp. HLT1-3. Classification (NCBI taxonomy): domain Bacteria; kingdom Bacillati; phylum Actinomycetota; class Actinomycetes; order Micrococcales; family Micrococcaceae; genus Pseudarthrobacter; species Pseudarthrobacter sp. HLT1-3. Next base: position 147,615 of record NZ_JBWZCJ010000009.1, read on the forward strand.
CGGCACCGGACTGCCCAGCGCAGACCAGGACGGCGTCGAATCGGTGGTCGCCGAGGTGAACCGGGCAGTGGAGCTCGTCTTCGAGCACGCCCGGCTTCGGCCACGCACGTCGCTGGCTGTCGTCACGGGCAGTCTCCGGCATGCCGCGCGGATCGGCGAGTCCATTCGGCTGCAGCTGCCCAACTATCCGCTGCTGGCCAGCTTCTTCACCGCCGGCGACGAATCCTTCCGGGTGGTGGACCTGGAACGCGCCCAGGGTTTGGTCCGCGACCACGTGATCTTCTCGCCCGGCTACGGCCGCACCCCGCACGGCCGCGCGCTGCACAGCCTGGGCCCGCTGTCCGCGGAGGGCGGACGGGCCAAATTCGCCCTCGCCATGACCAGGGCACGGCGTTCCCTGCACGTGTTGAGCTGTTTCCGTCCCGAGGATCTCGACGTGACCCGGCTGAGCCACGGCGCGGTCGACTTCTACGAGCTTCTGGACCGCGAAATCGCGGGCAACTCCGATCTCGGCAGCCCGGCATCGCGGGCGGCTGCCAGCGAACAGGCCCTCGGAGCTGACCCGCTCGTGGCGGACCTCGGTGACCGGCTGCGGGCCAGGGGTGCCCGGGTCTGGCACCAGTACGACGGCGCACTGAACATGGTGGCCGCCGCCGATCCGCTGAGCACGCTCGGGCAGGACGACGCAGAGATTCCCCGGCCGGTGGCGATCGAGTCTGACGGCACCGAGCAGTACCGCCGGCTGACTGTCCGTGAACGCAGCAGGCTCCGCCCGCAGCTCCTGGAGCGACTCGGTTGGCGCTACATGCCACTATGGACCATAGAGGTCTTCACCGATCCTTCGGCCTGCGCCGACCGCATCGGCGGATACCTGGGCCTGGAAAAACCGACCGCGACGCACCGGAAGCCGGCGTCACCGGGTTTCTTCGACGACGACGTCGAGAACCTGGCCGTCAACGCAGCGCAGGCCTCGGCGAGGCCGGTCCCGTCCGGAAATACGCAGGGCGAGCCGGACAGCGCGAAACACGACAGAACAGATCAGGGCAGTCAGGAGGCCGGAGGCATGAACGCGGACGGCGACATCAGGAACAATGACGAAGTGCAGACCAGTGGCGAATCCCGTCGGGGCAGCCAGGGCGGCGCACCCCTGGCGGCCACAGCGGCGGCGGTCCCGGCCGGCGTGCTGCCGAACAAGGCCGCCGAAGACGATCCGCGGCGCTGGGGCGACGAACCCGGCGGCTACGACCACGACTCGTGGCTTCAGGAACAAAAGCCCCCGCACTGGGGCTAGGATGCTCCGGCCGCGCTCCCGCGCCGCAGGCCGCCTCGGGCGGACCTCGTGACCTGGTAAACCTCGTGGCCGGGCGAATCTCCTAACCGGGGGCTGCTCCCACGAGAACGAAGAACAGCTTTCCCTGCGTGGAGGCACCGGCGAGACGACGCGCCTGTTCGGCATCGGCAGCCACGACCAGAAGTCCGTCGGTCTCCCCGGTCGCCAGCCATGGGTTCGCCCCGTCGCCGTGCCCGGAGGTCCATAGCACCGGCACCGCCGCCGCCAGCAACTCGGACGCCGCCGGCTGGTCAAAGCCGCTGCCGTTCGTCTTCACCACGTTGACGAGCTGTCCGGGGGAGAGCAGTTGGATTGAGGCGGGATCCGCCATCCGGAGCGGCACGGCTGCGGATCCGGGCGGGCTTCCCGCCAGCAGGCCTGGTCCCAGGAGCTGGGACTCGGAGAGAAGTTGGCCCTTGCGCAGGCCCACAGCCAGTTGCTGGCCCTGCAGGGAATCGGTGCTGCCATAGCTGCCCGCCGGAACGAGTCCGCGGGGGACATTCAGCACGCTCAGATCGTCCGGGGCGAGGGTCTTTCCGGATGGAAGGTCCCGTGCCGCGGCGAGGGCCGGGACGGTGTCAGCAGGGGCTGGCGTTAGCTCCTGAACCGTGAGACCGGCGGCCACGCTCAGCAGGAGCGCCACCGCCAGCCGTCGGTGCCGGGCCAGCCACCGGCCCAGCCGCCTCCGGTAAGACGGCCGGACAGCGCGTCCAGCTCCGTGCGGAGGGCTTCCGGAGTTGGGCCGTCGTGGGCGGCGCTTTACGGAACGCCCAATGCCGAGAACCGATGGCGGTCGCAAGGCGCCGCGAAAGACAGGAATGGTAGCCGCGGGGATGATGCCAAAGGGCGGCCCGGTGGCTGAAAGTGTGGCCATACCCCGAGGCTAAGCCTGGAGGCGGACGCCTCGCGGACGCGGTTGCGGCTATGTGGAAAACCACCGAGACCGTGTGCCTCGAAGGCGGTCCCGGCTGGCGGAAGCGGGCCGTAACGCGTGCGCCTAGCTGGCGGAAGCGGACCCCGAAGCTTATGCCTAGCTGGCGGAAGCGGCGGCGGGTGCGGGAGTTGCTGCCGGGGCGGGAGCCGGGGACGGCGAGACTGTGCTGCCCTTGGCGTCGCGGGAGTCGGTCCGGTAGAAGCCGGAACCCTTGAAGACGACGCCGACGCTGTTGAACTTCTTGCGAAGCGTCCCCTGGCACTCGGGGCAGGACGTGAGGGAGCTGTCGGTGAACGACTGCACGATCTCGAAGGCGTGGCTGCAGTCCTTGCAGGCGTATGCATACGTGGGCACTGGAAATCCTCCTCTGGGACAAACGAGCAGGTCCCGGGCTGTCCGGTCAGGATCGCTGCCGATCTGGTGACCGGCGGATCCTTCCCTTAGCAGTCGCAGGGCCTGAGTGCTAATTCTATCACCCCGGCCGGGGGTCCCCGCGAGCCCTATTGCTGCAGCCGGAGCAAACCGCCCGGGGTCAGGGCGGCAGCCACCTTCCGGTCGAAGGACTGCGCCGGGATGCTGCCGGCGGGCAGCACCTCGGAGTCGTACACGATGGCGGCAGTCGGCAGGGAAGGCAGCGGCCCGCCGTCGGACGTCCCGCTCCTGGCGGGTAAGACATCGGACAAAGCAGCCAGAAACTTGTCGTAGTAGCCGCCGCCCTGGCCGATCCGGTTGCCGGAAAAGTCGACCGCCGTGGCCGGTAGAAAGATGCCGGCGGTGTGTTTCATGACGGTTGTGTCGTGGCGTTCCCCGCCGGGCTCCTGGATCGGAGCGTAGCGGCTGCGGGCGAATTCCGAGTCAGGCGTCCAGTACACCCAGCTCAGCACCAGTTCGGGTTCGCAGACCGGCAGCAGGATCCGGTGCCCCGCCCCGTGCAGGGCTGCCAGCAGCGGTAGCGTGGGAGGCTCTGAACCCACGCCAAGATAGGCCGCGAAGGTGCCCGTGAGGCCACCGGTCAGGCGCGACGCCCAAGCGAGTCCATGCCGTGCGATGCCGACCCCGGCGCTGTCCAGCGAGGCACGTGTCAATGCGGCACGCCTGGCCCGATGACTGGCCCGGATCTCGTCCTTCGACGCCATAACGACCTGTCCCTTCGAAAGATGTGACGGGGCCCGGGAAGGAGCGGTTCTCGGAGCCCGAATGATTACGCAATGTTTGGTCCCTCCGTTAGATTAGACGAGTGACTACACCCAACGCTCCCGTCCGCAAGGCCGTCATTCCCGCAGCCGGCCTCGGAACCAGATTCCTTCCGGCCACGAAGGCGATGCCCAAGGAAATGCTGCCCGTCGTCGACAAACCGGCCATCCAGTACGTCGTGGAGGAAGCCGTCAAGGTCGGGCTAAACGACATCCTGATGATCACCGGACGCAGCAAGCGCGCGCTTGAGGACCACTTCGACCGCGTCCCCACGCTGGAAGCCACCCTGGCCGCCAAGGGAGACACCGCCAAGCTGGAATCGATTCAGGCCGCCAGCAACCTTGGCGATATCCACTACGTCCGCCAGGGCGATCCGATGGGCCTGGGCCACGCCGTGCTCCGCGCAAAGCAGCACGTGGGTTACGAGCCGTTCGCTGTCCTGCTGGGCGATGACCTGATCGACGCCCGCGACGAACTGCTCAGCACCATGATCGAGGTCCAGGCGAAGACCGGGGGATCGGTGATTGCTTTGATTGAGGTCGAGCCCTCCGAGATCAGCGCCTACGGCTGCGCCGACATCGAGGCGATCGGTGGCGAAGAATTCGTCCGGATCAAGCACCTCGTCGAGAAGCCCGACGTCAAAGACGCCCCGTCCAACCTCGCCATCATCGGCCGCTATGTTCTCCACCCCGCGGTCTTTGAGGTGCTGGAACACACTGAGCCCGGACGCGGCGGCGAAATCCAGCTCACCGACGCGCTGCAGGAACTCGCCGCCGGCGACGGAGAAGGTCATGGCGTGTATGGCGTGGTCTTCCGCGGCCGCCGCTACGATACCGGTGACAAGCTCAGCTACCTTAAGGCTTGTGTCCAGCTCGCCTGCGACAGTGAGGACCTGGGCCCCGGCCTGCGGGAATGGCTGCCGGGCTTCGCTTCGAGCCTCGCTCCCAGCCTGACCAAGTAGTTCCGGTGGCGGGCGGCTTCAGCTGGCCGGTCACGCTGGAAAGCGGCGACCTCGTGTTGCGCCCCATCCGGTACCGGGACCGCAAAGAATGGACCGACGTCCGCTCCCGCAATCAGGAGTGGCTCGCCCCCTGGGAAGCGTCCAACCCTGTTCCCGGGGGTGGGCTTCCCGACTACCGCGCGATGGTGCGCTCCCTCAAGTCCCAGGCGGCCCTGGCGACAGCTCTCCCGTTTCTGATCACCGAGCGGACCCCGGGCTTCCGGGAACCTGTGATCGTGGGACAACTGACGGTGTCCTCCATTGTGTGGGGCTCGGCAATGATGGCCACCCTGGGTTACTGGGTGGACAAGGGCCGGGCCGGCCGGGGCATTGCCCCGGCTGCCGTGGCGCTGGTGACGGACTATTGCTTCCAGACCCTCGGGCTGCACCGGATGGAGATCAACATCCGCCCCGAAAACGGTCCCAGCCTGCGGGTGGTCGAGAAACTAGGTTTTCGCGACGAAGGTTACCGGCCGCGGTTTCTCCATATCAACGGCGAGTGGGCCGATCACCGGAGCTTTGCGCTGACCGCAGAAGAGGTTCCGGAAGGGCTGCTGGAGCGGTGGCTTCAGAACCGTCCGGAGTGAGCCCCAGGGCCCTCCTGACCAGCACTTTCGTCCTAAATCCAGTCAATTGTCAGTTCCCGCCGCGACACACCGGGGACAATGCGGCGCCCGGCCGCGCATTGCTCATACGGTTTTGATGTGGACTTCCCTCTTAGCAGCTCTGTGATCCTTGTCATTGCTGTTGCGCTCTGGATTGTGTGGGTTGCCCCCTACATTCTCCGGAACGGACGCCACCAGCTGCAGCCTGCGGGCGAGCTCGCGGCGGACGTCATCGATCTAGAAACAACAGCCCCGCAAGCCGGGAACGTCATGAAGATGGCGGCCCAGCAGGAGAAACCCATGACCAGTACCCAGCGCACCCAGTCCGTCTCGGGGACCACCGTGGCCGACGGCGGCTCAAAGCCTTCAGCTCCCGTTACGGCTTTCAAAATCCGCTACGGCCGGCTGGCGCTCGCGCTGGCCGGTCTGCTCTCGCTGCTGACTGGTGTCGTGTCGGCAGCCCTGCGAGTCTTCGGCGTCGGTTCGGTCTGGCTGCCCGTCGTGGCGCTGCTTACCGCAGCAGCCGCCGTCTTCACCCTCCGCTGGCTCGCGGTCCGGGACCGCCGCCGCCGAATGAACGCCGCGTTCCGGGCGGCCATGAGCGCACCGGCACGCCCGGCCAGGACGGCCCCTGCGCGAATGCCGCTGCGGGAAGAGGAGCCCCGAGAGCGGGCCGAAAGCCCGCTCTTCGACGCCCAGGCAGAGACAGCAGAACGCCGGCCGGCGCCCAAGCCGCTGACCGCCCAGGAGCTCCGCCAAGCGGCCCTGGCGGAAGCCGTGGCCTCAGGCGATACTTCGGTCCGCGGCGCGCAGGGCTCCGGCAGTGTTGAAGGATCCAGCTGGGAACCGGTGGAGGTTCCCAGGCCCACCTACGTGGAAGCCGCGAAGGCCGAGCGGGCCGCACCTGAACCGCTCGACCTGCCGGACGCCCCGAAGGCCGTCGGAAAACCGTCGCTCAAGCAGGGCCTGTCGCAGCCGCCGGCCGGCAGCCCCAGCGCGGACAGCGAACCGAAACCCCTGGGCAAAGCGCAAAGCGCCCTGAGCAACCTGGACGACGTCCTGCAGCGGCGCCGGGCCTAAGCCATATCCCGCAAAGCCCCGGGCTGCCAGCAATGGCGGCCCGGGGCTTTTGCGTCCTCCGGATCGCGCGGCTTCGGTCCGGAGCGAGAAACCAGGCGCTCATGCCGGTAGCCTCAAGGCATGACACGAATCTGCGTTGCCGGGGGAACCGGCCAGGTGGGCCGTGAAGTCGTGAGGCAGGCCGTCACGGCCGGGCACGACGTCGCAGTTTTCAGCCGGAAATCGCCGCCCGCCGGAGCGCCGTTGCGGACCGAGGGGGCGGAGTACTTCGCAGCCGACGTCGCCACGGGGGAGGGGCTGGCCGCGGCATTGGCCGGGGCCGACGTCGTGATCGACTGTTTGGAGGGACGCTCCGGTAGGGCCCTGAAGAATTTCGCTGACGGCGGCGCCCGGTTGCTCGCCGCCGCCCAGGACGCCGGCGTGGCCAGGGCCGTTGTGCTGTCCATCGTCAATTGTGACCGGAGCAGCTTCCGTTACTACGCGTCCAAGGCAGCCAAGGAACGCGTCTACGAGCAGTCGGGACTTGAAACTCTCGCGCTCCGGGCGACCCAGTTCCATTCGCTGCTCGCAGCGATTTTTGCCTCGGGTTCCAGGCTGCGGATCATCCCGGTGGTGAAGGGCGCCCGGTTCCAGCCGATTGCGCCCGCCGACGTTGCCGCGGCCCTGCTTGCTGCTGTGCTCGAGCCATCAGGGGGCGGTCGGCACAGCGTGCGCACCATCGGCGGCCCAGAGATCCAGGACATGGCTGAGCTCGCCCGGCAATGGAAGGCCGCCACCGGATCCGGTGCACGCCTGGTCAGGATTCCGCTGCCCGGCGCCATGGGCAAATACCTGCGCGCGGGGCTGAACCTCGTTCCGGAGGAGGGCTGCGCCGGCGACACGTTCAGCGGCTGGCTGGCAAAGCAGGCGGATAGTTTGTAGCCTAGGGACACCGGCAACGCCGTTCCTTCGGGACCGGCGTTGCTTCGGGGCTATAGCTCAGTTGGTAGAGCGCTTCGTTCGCATCGAAGAGGTCAGGAGTTCGAATCTCCTTAGCTCCACAATTGCAGGGGTTCCGTACCCTTCAGTGCCGGGATAGGCAAGTTGGCGCTTACCGACCGTTTGGACTCGATCAGCTGCCACAGCAGGTCTAAAAACGTGATCATTCCCCCCCGCAGGATCTGGGTTGTACCCGTTTCGCAGTCGACGGCATCGCCGGGGCCGTCGGGTGTTGCGTCCCGCTCCATCGGTTCCCGAACCCTGGTTCCCACTGAGCACACAGATGTATCGTTGAGTATCGCTGTATATCGTTCACGACTCACCGAGGAGAGCATGATGCGTAATTCATACCCGGCAGGCGGATTTCGCGGCAACAACGTCGACGGCATATGGGAAGCCGTTGAGGAGTTGCGTTCCAGGTTTGAGAAACGCTCGGGCAGCCGCGCCGGTCGCGGCGAGGTGCGATCGGCGGTGCTGGCACTGCTCGCGGAGCGGCCGATGCACGGCTACCAGATCATCCGTGAAATCGAAGAGCGCAGCGGCGGCAGCTGGAAGCCCAGCGCCGGCTCGGTCTACCCGACGCTGCAGCTGCTGGCCGATGAGGGATTCATCAGTGCCGAGGAATCCAACGGCCGCAAGATCTACTCGCTGACCGAAGCAGGCCGCGAGGAAGTAGCGGGTGCCGATGCCTCGGCGCCCTGGGAGCCGACGGAACCGGCGTCGGGCACCGGATTCGCGGCGCTGCCCAAGGCGGGCGTCGAGCTCGCACAGGCCGCGGCGCAGGTGGGACGCACCGGCTCGCGGGAGCAGGTACAGGAGGCCGTGAAGGTCCTCGACGACGCACGCCGTCGGCTGTACTCGATCCTCGCGCAGGGCTGAGGTTGTGACGTCGGTCCGTCGGGACCGGGCAGATCCGGTACCCGGCGCCGGGGACACCCGGGCCCGCTACCGGCGCATCCTGCGCTTCGCCGCCTGGCACCTGGCGGTGACCTGGTGGTTTGAGCTGTTCCTCCCTCGCCTCGGGCTGGCCAGAATTGCCGAGCGCACCAGGGCGCAGAGGATGCGGCGCTTCGCGCAGCGCTTTCATGTGCTCGCGGTGGACCTTGGCGGCCTCATGATCAAAGTCGGCCAGTTCCTGTCCTCCCGGCTCGACGTGCTGCCGCCCGAGATCACCAAGGAACTTGAGGGACTGCAGGACGAGGTGCCCCCGGTTTCGTTCGCCGCGATCCGAAGCCTGGCCGAGGCGGAGCTGGGTGCGCCGCTGGACCAGCTGTTCGCCTCGGTCGAGGAGACGCCGATCGCGGCAGCGTCCCTCGGACAGGCGCACCGGGCGAGGCTTCTTCCGGGCGATGCCGCAGACACCGGGCTCGACAGTGTGGTGATAAAAGTACAGCGACCGGGCATCAACGCCATTGTCGACGTCGACCTGGCGGCCCTGCGCAAAGTGGGTGGCTGGCTCAGCCACGTGCGTCTGGTGTCCGATCGCGCCGACATGCGCGCCCTGGTTGAGGAGTTTGCGCAGATTAGCCTTGAGGAGATCGACTACCTCAATGAGGCGGCGAATTCGGTGCGGTTCGCTGCTGATTTCGCCGACGACGACGCCGTGAGTGTGCCAGACGTCGTATGGGAGCGGAGCACGCGCCGCGTGCTTACCCTCGAAGATGTCACGGCGATCAAGATCACGGACTCGGAGGCGCTTCGGGCTGCGGGCATCGATCCGGCCCAGGTTGCCCCGGTTTTCGCGTCGGTCATGTTCGACCAGCTGTTCACCAACGGGTTTTTTCACGCCGATCCGCACCCTGGCAATATCTTTGTCACTCCGGCTACCGATACGTCCACAGAGCGCCCATGGAAGCTGACGTTCATCGACTTCGGCATGATGGGCGAGGTCCCGGCGAGAACGCGCAGCGGCCTGCGGAAGCTGCTTATCGCGGCCGCTTCGCGTGACGGGAAGGGATTGATGACCGCGATCAGCGACGTGGGCGTGCTGGTGCCCTCAGCCGACACGGTCGAACTTGAGCGCGCGATGACGCATCTCTTCGCCCGGTTTGGCGGGATGGGCTTCGCCGAGCTTCGCGAGGTGGACCCGAGGGAGTTCCGTGATTTTGCGGTGGAGTTCGGTGACGTGGTTCGCTCGTTGCCGTTCCAGTTGCCGGAGAACTTCCTGCTCATTATCCGGGCGATGTCACTGACGTCCGGAGTCAGTAGCTCGCTGGATCCCCGGTTCAATCTGTGGGACTCGGTCGAACCCTATGCGGCGCAGTTGCTGCGCGACGAGCGTGGCAACATCGTGCAGGATGTGGCACAGCAGGCGTTCGATGCCGCCGGGGTAGCACTGGGTCTGCCGAAACGTCTGAATGGGCTTCTCACCCGAATCGAGGACGGTTCGCTGTCGGTTGCCAATCCGCGCCTCGAGCGGCAGCTGGGACGTCTTGACCGCACGGTGCAACGATCGGCATCGGCACTGGTATTCAGCGCCCTGCTCATCGCAGGTTCTGTGGTCCGGTCGGACGACTCCGTGCTCGGCAGTGTCCTGATGATCGCGTCGGTGATTCCTTTGCTGCATGGGCTGTGGGCGGGGCGCAGCGGCCTCTGAGTGAGCTGGTGGCCCCGCATTTGGCGGCATCCACCGCCGGCGGAAGCATTCTGGCGTACGATCCGGTTACGGAGACATGTAGCTACGAGAATCGGACCAAGCCGTGGCGGGCCGGCACCCTGACGCCCAACGAGGGCACTGCTCGCAAACGTTCCAGTTCATCAAGAGACGCAGGAGCCTCATGAAAGGATCGTCCGTCGCGGCCCGAACGGCATGGGCCGGCGCCGCAGCCGCGGGAATCGTCCTGCTCTGCCTGGGACTGGGACAAACGCTGTACACCGGGACAGTCACCAATGCCTTTGAACGGGACCGGCTGGGCAGCACCCTGATCCTCACCGGAGCCATTCTGGGCCTGGCCGCCGCCGGCTGGACGCGCTATCGCGGCTATCCTTTCTGGGTTACCGTCATGGTGTCAGCCCCCGCCGTCGTCATCGGCGGGCTTAACCTGGCGGCCGGCGCCAGCCTGCTGCCGCACATCGGGGCATTGGCTGCCGTCCCACTGGGTCTGGCCGGGATCATTGGCGGAGCCGTGAGCGGGTCGCGCGCATCCTTTCCTGACCGAGCGTGAGAACACAATGGGGCTTCATCTTCCTCCGGCGTGAGCGCTCCGTCACCGCCACGGCACTTCGCCGGGCGCCAGCCCGATATCCTGTCCGGTGAGACGAGGAGAATCATGACCACCCTAAAAGAACGCCTGCACGCCGACGTCGTTGGCCACATGAAGGACCGCAACAAGGTCGCACTCACCACGGTGCGCAATGTCCTGGGCGAAATCGAAACCCGCGAGAAGTCCGGCAAGACCCCGGTCGTGCTGGACGACGCCCAGGTGACGTCCCTGCTGCAAAAGGAAGCCGCCAAGCGCCGCGACACCGCCCGCATCTACACCGAGGCGGGGGAGTCCGAGCGGGCCGCGGCGGAAATCGCTGAAGCCGAAATCATCGAGGCCTACCTGCCGAAGGCGCTGACCGCGGCCGAGGTGGAGGCCATCGTCGACGGCGTCATCGGTGATCTCACCGCCGACGGCACCGAACTGACCATGCGCCAGCTGGGCGCAGTGATGAAGCCGGTGACCGCCAAGGTCGCCGGACGCTTCGACGGCAAGGCCGTCAGCGAGATCGTGCGCAGCCGCATCACGCAGTAACAGTTGGTCCGGCGCCATACCTCCCAGCCTGGGCGGATGGCTGCCGGCGCCCGCCTGTATCCTGAGAAGGTACGTCAGCTGGCAACTTGCCATCCTCAAACGCGGTTCGTGACCGGACGATTGTCCGCGAAACCCTGGACCCGATCGCCAGTGCATCGCCGAATCCCCCCGCAACCTTCAGCTTCCGCCCTCGGATTCTGGGATTGGAACTCTTATCGCCACCGCCGTGCCGGGCAGCCCCCTGGATACCCCGACGCCGACCGGCACGTCCCCCCAGGCAGCCGCCGTCGACGGGCCCGCCGTCGTGACGTGGACCGATGGCGGCCAGCCCAGGTCCGCGCGCTGGCGGTCCGCGAACGGACGACCCGCACCCGCGCGGGTCGAAGTGGTCACGGACTCCCTGACCGCCGATGACGCGAACCGGATGGCCTCTCAGGGCATCGCCATGCTCTGGCAGGGCGACTTCCACAATGCCCGGCAGATTCTCAACGCCCTCGACCGGCGCCTGGGCACCGGGAAGAAAAAGATCGCGGACACCCCGGCCGATGAGTTCTACCGGCACCGCCAGTCCCGATCGCACCGCGCGCGTATTCTCGGCCTGCTGCTGATTCCGCTGGACCCGGGCCCGGTGGTGCCCCTTCGGCGCGCTCCGGACATCCAGGCAGCCGCCGCGGAGGCGTACGGGGACATCGCCGAACCTTCGGTGGTATCCCTGCACGAGCTTGTCGGGGCCATCGGTGCCCATGAGTGGCGGCGGAACGGCGTCTACGTCGAGGCCCTGCAGGGCCGCATCCATCCGCACTACGGCACCTTTTTCCCGACCCGCAGCGAGTACGTTGACCTGCTGGCGGCCGCTCCGCTGCCGTCGGACGTGCTGGCGTTCGACGTCGGGACTGGCACCGGGGTGCTCGCTGCCGTGCTCGCCCGCCGCGGAGTCCAGCACGTGGTGGCGACGGACAACGAACCCCGCGCGATTGCGTGCGCCGTCGAGAATTTCCGGAATCTTGGGCTCCAGGACCGCGCCGAGGCTGTCCTGGGCGACATGTTCCCGCCCGGCCGCGCACCCCTGATCGTGTGCAACCCGCCCTGGATTCCGGCCACGCCGCATTCCTCCCTGGACAACGCCGTCTACGACCCCGGCAGCCGGATGCTGTTCCGCTTCCTGAACGAGGTTTCCGACCATCTGGAGCCCGGCGGTGAGGGCTGGCTGATCCTCTCGGACCTCGCCGAGCACCTCGGTCTGCGGACCCGGAACGAACTGCTGGGAGCCATCGAGGCGGCCGGGCTAAAGGTTCTGGAACGGTCCGACACCAAGCCAACCCACCCAAAGGCCTCCGACCGCAACGATCCGCTGTACGCAGCCCGCGCGGCAGAGGTCACCTCGCTGTGGCGGCTCGTACCCCGCTAGTCCCGCGCTGCTTCTCCCGCGCCCACGCCGTTCCGACCCAACATCGAGAGTGAAATACCCATGAGCCTGATCCGGCTGCAAGACGTCAGCGTGCGCTTCGACAACACCCAGATTCTCCGGGAGGCCTTCTTCCGTCTCGAGCCCGGCGACCGGGTGGGCCTGATCGGCAAGAACGGCTCCGGCAAGACCACCATCCTCAAACTGGCCCTGGACCAGGTGGTGCCGGACACCGGCACGGTCACCATGGAACTCGGGACCAAGGTGGGTTACTTTTCGCAGTTCTCCGAACTTAACGGGGAAGCCACGATTCTTGAAGTGCTCGACGCGCTGTTTTCCGAAATCAGGGCGGTCGAGGCCGAACTGGCCGGCATCGACGCATCGATCGCAGCCGAACCAGCGGAAGCCGACCTCGACCGGCTCATCAGCCGCCAGGCGGAGCTGTTCGAGGACATGGACCGGCTCGACGGCTGGGACTACCCGCGCCGCATCGACACGGTCCTCACCACCCTGGGCTTCGACGAGGCCCACCGCAGCTGCGCGATCGACGAGCTTTCCGGCGGCTGGCGCAACCGCGCCGCCCTGGCGAAGATCCTGCTCGAAGGCCCCGACGTGCTGCTGCTGGACGAGCCCACCAACTTCCTGGACGTGGACGGCGTCGAATGGCTCGAGAACTGGTTCCGGGACTTCAAGGGCGCCGCGATCATCGTCTCGCACGACCGGAAGTTCCTGGACGCGGTCGTCACCCGGATCATCGAAGTGGAGAACTTCCACCTGCACGAATACCCGGGCAACTTCGCCGAGTACGTGGTGCAGAAACAGTTCCGCCTCAAGACCCTTGAGCAGCAGTTTGTGCACGAATCCGAGCTGCTGGCCTTTGAAGCCGAAGGGATCGCAGACCGCCGGGAGGCAGCCAAGGCGGACAGCCGTGGGCTGGGCAACCAGCTGGCCAAGATCAAGAAGTCCCGCACGCCCCGGCCCGTCGACCAGATCGTCACCGAGATCTACGGCGGCCTGCACGTCAAGGACGTCCTCTGCCGGGTGGAGGGACTGGGCAAGGCCTACGGGGAGAAATTGCTGTTCGAGGACCTGTCCTTCGAAATCCGCCGCGGCAACCGGATCGTGGTCCTCGGCTCCAACGGCAGCGGCAAGTCCACTCTCCTGAAGGTGCTGACCGGCGAGGAGCAATCCGATTCCGGTGAGGTGGCCTGGGCCAAGGGGCCCGGCTTTGTCTCCTACAACCAGATGCTCGAGGACCTCGACGACGCCGACACGGTCTCCCACGCGGTCAACGCACTGCCCGGCAGCCTGGCCTTCAGCGCCACCAAGAAATCCGTCAACCGCTTCCTCGCCATGTTCCAGTTCTCCGAGGCGGACCTCAAGCAGAAAATTGGGAACCTCTCCGGCGGGCAAAAGGCCCGCGTCGCCATGGCGCAGTGCCTCCTCTCCGGCGCCTCGGTGCTGCTGCTGGACGAGCCGACCAACCACCTGGACATGTCCAGCACCCAGGTCATGGAACGGGCGCTGGTGCACTTCCCCGGAGCCGTTGTCGTGGTCAGCCACGACCGGTTCTTCAGCGAAAAAATCGCCAACCGCCACCTCGTGTTCGGCGCTGACGGGGCGGCCCCGGGCGAAATCGCCGTCCGCGTCGCCTAACCGCCGTCCGGTCAGCGCCGTTTGCCGGCGCCGTCCGCGTCGCCCCGCAGCTGGCAGCCCGACGCCCGCCTGCCGGGAAATGTGACTGCCGGAAACGGAAACCCGCATACCGCCGTCGCCGCGGGATAATGGAAGCATGACCGAACAGGATCAGGCCCGCGACCCGTGGGAGGAATTCGACAGGCTCAAGCCGGCCGGACCCGACCGCGTGGCCGGGTACCCCGGCGGTGAACCGGTGGGCTTCGGCTTCCGCACGGGCGTCCGCAGCGCGAAGGTCGCCATCGGCTTCGCCGTGTACGCCCTGATCCTGGGCACCGTCCTGGTGGTGACCGGCGCGGTTGTCTTCATCGGCGAAAGCCAGTGGCTGCTGCTCGGGCTCATGGTGCTGATCGAGGCAGTGTTCGTCTTCGCGTTCAGCCGGCTGGTCGCGCAGGCGCGGCAACGCCGCTGACGGGCGGGCTACTTCCGGTGCCGGGCGGTGAGGGCCAGGTAGGCGCCCAGGGCACCGACACCGCCGATCCCCGCGGTGAAGAGGGTCTTAGGCCAGTTGCGCCAGCGGTCGGGTTGGACCGAAACGAGGTCCCCGACGGCGTTGATCAGGGCGGCGGTAATTAGTCCGGCGACAATCCGGTTCCCGGTCCGGTCTGCCTTATCCATCAGCCGGTCCAGCTCATCCGCCCGGAAATGGATGTCGATGCCGCCGCGCTCCAGGACGTCCACAACCCGGCGGAGGATCTCCGGTGCGTCCGTCCCGAGGCGCAAAGCTTCGCGGCCGAGCTTCTTCAGCCGTTCCGCCAGGGCCTCAACCGACAGCGAACCGAGGATGATCTTCTGCGTAAAGGGAACCAGCTGGGTGGTCAGTTCGAATCCCGGATCCAGCTGTTTGCCCAGGCCGTCCGCCATCACCAGCATCTTCAGCATGAGGGCTGTCTCCCGCGGTAGCCGGAGCCGGTGTTCGCGCAGCAGGCCCGCGAGTTCGGTCAGCACCGCCACAATCGGAATCTCCGCGAGCGGCCGCCCGGCGTAGCGGTCCACCATCCGCGCCAGGGCGCTCTGCAGCCCGTCGAAGCCGCCGTTCGGCTCCGCCCCGCACATGCGGACCAGGGCAGTGGTCAGCCGGGCGGCATCCTGCTCAACGAGGGCCAGGAGCATTCGCACCAGCTGATCGCGCGTGGTGTCGCTGACCTGGCCGACCATTCCGAAGTCGATGATGCCAAGACGGCCGTCTGCCTCCACGAAGAAGTTTCCCGGATGGGGGTCGGCGTGGAAGAAGCCGTCCTCGAACACCATCTTGAGCAGGACGTTGCAGGCCCGCCGGGCCAGCTGCCCGGCGTCGATCCCGGCTTCCCGGAGCGCCGCCGCGTCGTTGACCTTGATGCCCCGGATGCGCTCGAGCGTGAGGACCCGGGAGGTGGTGGTCTGCCAGAACACCCGGGGGATGTGGACACGGAGGTCGCCGGCGAAGTTCTCGGCGAAATGTTCCGCGTTCCGGGCTTCCTGGAGGTAGTCCAGCTCGGCGCGGAGGGTCTGGGAGAAATCATCCACGAGCGCCGCCAAGTGGACGCCGGCGGCCCTGGTGGAGGCCCGCTCCGCCCGTTTGGCCAGCTCGGCCATGATCTCCAGATCCTCATTGATCTGGGCCACCACGCCGGGCCGCCTGACTTTGACCACGACGTCGATCGGCTGCCCTCCGCCGGCGGCGGCACCGGAGACCCCCGAAGCGGCGACCTGCCCGTCCCCGATCCGCCCGCAGTGGACCTGGCCGATGGACCCGGTCGCAAGGGGAGTGTCATCCAGCGCATGGAGCAGCAGGTCCGAGGAGGCGCCGAGCTCCTCGGCGATGACGGCGCGGACCTCGGCGGCAGTGATGGGAGGGGAGTCATCCTGGAGCTTCGCGAGTTCGGTGGCGTACTCCGGTGGGAGCACATCGGTGCGGGTGGACACGATCTGGCCGAACTTGATGTAGACGGCTCCGAGATCTTCCAGGGCGAGCCGGAGGCGCACCGGCAGGCTCACGCCCCGGGGCGGAAGCCGGTGCTGCCCCAGGGGCCCGTTGTCGGTCAGTAGCCCGTCCAGTCCAAGGTTCCCCAATGCGAAGCCCAGGCCGTGCCTCGTCAGGGTCTCCACGATGTCCCGGAACCGGTCCCGCCGCGCGCTCATGACGCCAGACTACACGCGCGCTCCCCCGCCGGGTCTCCCGGTCAGAGCCACCCCTTCTTCTTAAAGACGCCGTACATCAGCGCAGCGGTGGCCGCCATCAGCCCGATTGCCATTGGATAGCCAAAGCTCCACTGCAGTTCGGGCATCCGGTCAAAATTCATCCCGTAGACGCCAGCGACAACCGAGGGTGCGAAGAATATGGCCGCCCAGGACGAGATTTTTTTCACCTGCTCGTTCTGCTCGGCACTGGCCTCGTTCTGGCGGTTGGCCGTCAGCGTGCCGTCGAGGGTGAGGGCGTTCTGCAGGAGGTCCCGGAAGGAATCGGCACGAGAGATCAGCCGCTCCACGTGGTCTTCGACGTCGCGGAGGTTGTGCTGGAGCTCCGCTTTCACCTCATACTTTTCGAAGCCGCGCCGGAGCAGTTGGATCATGGCCGGGAGTGGATGGATGGCGCGCTGGAACTGGATGACCTCGCGGGCCAGTTCGTAAATCCGCCGGGAAACCGCCGGGTCGCCGCTGAACAGCTGGTCCTCGATCTCGTCGATGTCGTTTTCCAGACCCGCGACGACCGGGAGGTAATCATCCACGACCTGGTCCATGAGGGCGTAGAGCACTGCCTCCGGACCGTGGCACAGGAGGTCGGGATGGCGCTCGAGTTTTCGCCGCACCTGGGCCACCCCGCCGGTTTCGGCGTGCCGGACGGTGACGACGAAGTTCCTGCCGGTGAATACGTGGAC
Organism: Pseudarthrobacter sp. HLT1-3; assembly: GCF_059383535.1. Lineage (NCBI taxonomy): Bacteria > Bacillati > Actinomycetota > Actinomycetes > Micrococcales > Micrococcaceae > Pseudarthrobacter > Pseudarthrobacter sp. HLT1-3. Next base: position 164,431 of record NZ_JBWZCJ010000009.1, read on the forward strand.
TTCACCGAATTCCACGGTTTCGGTCGCGTCCAGGTACCGTGCGGGCCGCAGCACCGTGAAGAGGATGTCGTCGTAGCGTTCCAGTTTCGGGCGCTGGTGGGCCGAAATGGCGTCTTCCACGGCGAGGCTGTGCAGGCCGAACTCCGCCGCGACCGCGGCCATCTCGCCCTCCGTCGGCCGGTAGAGCCCGATCCAGGCCATCCCGCCGTGCTCGCTCAGGGTCTCAAAGGTCTGCTCGAGGCTCTGCGGCTCGGCGCTGCGGACGCCGTCAACGTAGACGGCATTATCGATGATAGTCACGGGCTCATTATCCTGTCTTCCGCGGCCGGTGCCACGCAGCCGGCCTGCCGCGGCGGCTGGCCGAACCGGGAGATCACTTCTGACGGGCGGGGGCCAGAGAGCTGCCCTGGGCCAGCCGGCTGATCAGCGGTTCGGTGCGGTACTGGATGTGAGTGTGCAGGGCGAGCACTGTCTCCGTCCGGATGACGCCCTTGATCCGAAGAATGGAGCGCAGCGCGGCCTGCAGGTTGTGCGTGTCGGTGGCCACCACCCGGCACCATACATCGCCGCGGCCGGAGATCTCATGGACTTCCAGGACCTGTGCGATCAGGCGCAGGGCACCCACCACACCGTCGAGTTCCCGGTGGTTGACCTCGATGGTGACGAAGGCGACGACGTCGTATCCCACCGCTTCAAGATCAATTTCGCGGCCGCCGTCGTGCAGCAGGCCGGAACGCTGCATGCGCCGCACCCGGGACTGCGCGGTGTTGCGTGCGATGCCCAGGGTTTCACTGAGCTCGCCAATCTGGATCCGCGGATCGCGGATCAGTTCCAGCAGAATCTTCAGGTCAGTGGGGTCGAGGCTGTTCAAGTCATCACTCCGGTTCATTCAGGCGGCAACTGATTGACTGTTTTGATCAATTTTGGCATGGAATTTAGCCGTTGGGATCAGCTATGCCGCAGTCTTGATCTATCAAATCTTCACGGGCTGGCGGTTCCCCCATCACAGGGAACACGCGGCCCGCTTCCACGCAAGGGCACGGACATGACTGTCTTCAGCGAACTCCGGATGCGCCCGGCCACGGCAGACCGCTGGGGCTGGGATGCGTCCACGACCGCACGGCTGGTGATGGCCGGCGTCGTGATCTTCACGCTGCTGGTCGGCGCGAATCTCGCCACGCCCCTCTACCCGCTGCTTCAGGCCAAACTCGGCATCACCTCGTTCGACGTGACCGTGGCCTTCTCCGCGTACGTCCTGGCTCTGGTGGCCACCCTGATCCTGGCCGGCCACTGGTCCGACCACATCGGCCGCCGGGCGGCCCTGGTTCTCGCCGTGCTGGTGGGCCTTGCCGGCGGCTCGGTCTTTGCCACGGCGGACAGCCTGTTCGCGCTGTGTGCCGGCCGGGCCCTGCAGGGCGTTGCGGTGGCTCTTGCCACGGGCGCCAGTTCGGCGGCGCTGCGGGAGTTGCTGCCCAGCCGTCCCGAGTGGGCCTCCCGGTTCACCCTGCTGGCTTCCGCCGGCGGGGTGGCGGCCGGTCCGGCGATCGGGGGAGTGCTGTCCCTGCTGCCGGGGCCTACGTCCACGCCGTATTACCTGCATTCCCTGGTCCTGGTCGTGCTGCTCGTCCCGCTGTACCTGCTCAAGGCCCGTCCGGCCATCACCTCCGTCTCGGGTCCGCAGCCGCTGAGCGTGCTGGCGCCGCGCCGGCCATCGATTTCCGCTGAGGCACGCGGCGCGTTCTGGCTGGCGTCCGCGGTGGGGTTCCTCAGCTTTGCCGTCTTCGGTTTCTGCCTCTCCCTGGCGCCGGGCTATTTCGCCCAGATTGTCCATGCCGATTCCCGCCCGCTGATCGGGCTGCTGGCGGGACTGACCCTCGGGTCCTCCGCCCTCAGCCAGCTGACCGCCGTGCGGGGACGCTTCGTGGTGCCGGTCGGACTGGGCATGCTTGCCGTGTCCGTACTGCTGATCGCGGCGGCCGCGGCCTGGAGCAGCCCGTGGCTGCTCATCATCGCGAGCATCACCGCCGGGTTCGGCCAGGGGGTGTCCTTCCGGACCGTTTTCAACGACGTGGCCGGCAAGGTCGAGGCCTCCCGCCATGCGCAGATCATCAGCACCGTCTATGTCATCACGTACCTGGGCAGCGCCTTCCCCGTGATCGGCCTGGGGCTTGCCGCGGGGGTGGTCGGTCTGCAGGCGGCGGTCGCCGGCTTCGTCGTGCTGTGTTCGATCGCGGCGGTGACCCTGGCCGCCATCACGCTGCGCGGGGCGTTGCGCCGGGCCTGACCGCGCCGGACCGGGCCTGACCGCGCCGGACCGAAGCCGCTAACGGCCCCCGCCCTTGCGCGGAAGCCGCGCCTAGTCCGGCAGCGGGCCCTGGTTGCCCTGGATGTGGTCGAACACGAGGGTCGTTTCGGTGTGTCCCACCACCGGATCGGTGGCCAGGTTGTCCAGCACCCAGTCGCGGAGGTCCTCGGTGGTGGCGACGGCGATGTGCAGCAGGTAGTCCACCGAACCCGAGGTGTGGAAGGTCGAGAGCACAGCCGGAAGCTTCGGGACCCGGGCGGTAAAGCGGTCGATCTGCTCGCGGTCGTGGGCGCGGAGCCGGACGGCGATGAGTGCCTGGACGGAGCGGCCGATCGCGGACAGGCTCAGCTTCGCCTCGAACCCCTGGATGATCCCGCGTTCGGAAAGCGCCCGGGTGCGCATCAGGGCGGTGGAAGGGGCGATGCCGACCAGCTCGGCCAGCTGTTTGTTCGAGATCCGGGCATCGGCCACCAGCGCCGCGAGCAGCCGCTCATCGATCGCGTCCAGCGGCTCGCCGGCACCCACGCCCGGCCGAAGATTCTTCGCACTGCTACTCACGGGTCCTCCTTGAAGTGTTGTCAGTTCATCATAAACGGGGCATTCCGGCACTTCCATTCGCCGGCTCTACAAAACCCCGAATTATTGCCAGATACTTGCGGAATTCAACGGTGAATATTCATAAGGAGCAAGGTGCTTTCTCAAGACTCGCTGGCCGTCCACGCCGGCCGCAACGGCCTCACAGAACTGGGCGTCCATGCCGTTCCGATCGATCTGTCCACCACTGCACCGCTTCCCTCCGTGCACGACGGCGGTCTCGCGTATGAGCACATGGCCACTGGCGGCACCCACCAGGAGGGCCAGAGCACCGTCTACCAGCGGCTCTGGAATCCCACCGTGGCGCGGTTCGAGGAGGGCGTTGCCGTCCTCGAGGACGCCCCAGAGGCTGTGGCGTTTGCTACCGGCATGGCAGCGCTCAGCGCCGTACTGCTCGCCGTCGTCGCGACCGGGAAGAAGCACGTGGTCGCGGTGCGGCCGCTCTACGGCGGCAGCGACTACCTGCTTGCCTCGGGAGTGCTCGGCAACGACGTCACGTTCACCACGCCGGAGGGCGTGCACGCCGCGCTCCGGCCCGACACCGGCCTGGTGATCCTCGAGACACCGGCCAACCCGAGCCTTGAGCTGGTCGACATCGCCCGCGTGGCCGCGGCTGCGGACGGTGTCCCGCTCCTGGTCGACAACACCTTCGCCAGCCCGATCCTCCAGCGCCCCTTCGGGCACGGTGCCGCCATGGTCCTGCACAGCGCCACCAAGTTCCTCGGCGGACACGGGGATGCCATGGGCGGTGTGGTGGCCGCAGCGCCCGAGTGGACCACGCGGCTGCGCCAGATCCGGGCCGTCACCGGCGGAATCCTTACGCCCTGGCCCGCCTACCTGCTCCACCGCGGCCTGGCCACGTTGCCGGTCCGGGTGCGCGCCCAGCAGGCAAGCGCGCAGAAGGTCGCTGCGGCCCTGGCCGAACACGGTCTGGTCCGGCGGGTCTTCTATCCGGGGCTGCCGGAGTGCGACCCGCAGGGCCTGGTCGGGACGCAAATGTCCGGCCCCGGCTCGCTGATCGCCTTCGAGGTGGGCAGCGCGGAGCACGCCGAACGCGTTCCCTCCTCCGTCGGGATGATCACCCATGCGGTCTCGCTGGGCGGCATCGACACGCTGATCCAGCACCCTGCCGGGCTGACCCACCGGCCGGTTGCCGCCGATGCCAAACCGCACGCCGGCCTCCTGCGCGTGTCCGTGGGCCTCGAGGACCCGTCCGACATCGTGGCCGACCTCATGCAGGCCATTGAAGCCGCCCGCTGACACGACACCCAGGGGCCGTCCCCAAACGGCTGCTCGGCCGCAGCCTGGCGACTCAGCAGGACGGCGACTCAGCCGGGCGGTGACGCAGCCGTCGGCTGGCGATTCAGCCGCGGGCCGGCGACCCGTCCGCCGGCCGGGCGGGTTGCACGACGGCGGTGACCACCGCCGTCGTGCAGGCAAGCCCGATCACGCTCAGGGCCAGCGCCGTCCAGCCCAGTGACTGGAAAACCAGCCCGCCGGCCCAGCCGATGACGCTGGAGCCGAGGTAATAGGCGAGGTTGTAGAGTGAGGCAGCCTGTGCGCGGCCGGTCGTTGCGATCACACCGGTCCAGCCTGCGCCGACACTGTGTGCCGCGAAAAAGCCGCCGGTGAACAGCAGCAGGCCCACCAGGATCAGCGCCAGCAGTTGCGTCAGCGTCAGGGCCAGACCAGCCACCATCAGCACCGTTCCGGCGATCAGCACCGTACGCCGCCCGAACCGCTTCGTCAGTCCGCCGGCCCAGCGCGCGGACACGGTTCCGGAGAGGTAGGCCAGAAAGATCAGGCTGATGATGGTGGCCGGCAGGCTAAAGGGTTCCCCGGACAGCCGGAAGCCGAGGTAGTTGTAGACCGCAACGAACCCACCCATCAGCAGGAACGCCTGGACATAGAGGGCCAGCAGCCGCGGGTTCCGGCCGTGGCCCGCCAGGGTCCGGAGCGCGCCGCGGAAGCCGCTGGCTGCCGCGGTGGTGAAGCCCCGGGCCTGCGGGACCAGGACCAGGAACAGTGCGGCGGCAACTGCGGCCATGATCGAGACGGACAGGGCGGCGGCCCGCCATCCCCAAAGTTCGCCGACAAACCCGGCCAGCAGCCGGCCGGCCAGCCCGCCGAGGGTGGTGCCGGCGACATAGGTTCCGGCCGCCAGTGCGGCGTGGGCTTTGTTGACCTCCTCGTTGAGGTAGGCGATGGCGATGGCGGGGATGCCGCCCAGCGCCATGCCTTCGAGCATCCGCAGGCCCAGCAGCATCGGAAAAGTGGGAGCGAGCGGAACCAGCAGGCCCAGCACCGTCGCCGCCGAGATGCCCCACATCATGGCGCGGACCCGGCCGATGCGGTCGGCCAGGAAGGACCACGGCAGCACCGTCACGGCCAGCCCCACGGTGGCCAGCGAGATCGTGAGCGCCGCCTCGGCCGCCGTGACCTGCAGTTCCGCCGCCATCATCGGCAGCACGGCCTGGGTGGAGTACAGCTGGGCGAAGGTGGCGACACCGGCGAACGCCAGTCCGGCGAGAATCTTGTTGTACGCCGGCGAGCCCTTCGGATGCCCCAGCCACGCAGCGGCGGGTACTTCTCCGGCGGAGACAGGGCGGCGCAGCGGCGGGAATCGTGGCATCCCCCCAGAATAGGCCCTTCTCAGCCATGCTTCCAATGCATGATTCGCATAGAATCAATAGCAAATTTGGAACGATGTGGGAGTGGTCATGGACGTGGAGCATAAACAGTTGGTCCAACTGCTGCCCTTGCTGCCACTGTTGGCCGAGCTCGGGCGCACCCAGCACATCACGGCGACCGCCGACGTGCTGGGACTGCCTCAGTCAACGGTCAGCCGGGGAATCGCCCGGGCCAGCAACATCATCGGAACGGAACTGCTGATCCGCGACGGCCGCGGGGTTCGGCTGAGTCCGGCTGCCAGGGCACTCCTGCCGCACATCGAGGCTGCGCTGGGCGAGTTCCAGACCGGGCTGGACCTGGTCCGGCACGAATCAGAGGTGGTGCGGGGCCGGATTGCGGTGTCCTTCCAGCACACCTTCGGCGAGGCGATGCTGCCGCTGCTGATCAGCGCCTTCCGCGGCCGCCATCCCCAGCCGGCCTTCGACCTTCGCCAGGGCGCACGGGACGGCTGCCTGGCGGAACTGGCCGCCGGCGACGCGGACCTGGCACTGACCGCCCCGGTCGCGGCGCCGAGCCGGCTGATCTCCTCGGCCGCCCTGTACCGGGAACCGCTGCGGCTGGTCGTCCACCACCGGCATCCCCTCGCGAACCGCCGTCGGGCGCACCTGGCGGACATCCGGCGGGACCCATTCGTCGCGATGGGCTCCGGTTACGGCATGCGCTCGCTGACGGACGCGCTGTTCCGCGAGGCAGGGTTTCGGCCCCGGATCGCTTTCGAGAGCCAGGACACCCACACGGCCAGGGGTCTCGTCTCGGCGGGACTCGGGGTGAGCATCCTCCCGCCCGGCGGACTTGCCCCCGGCCGCCACACGCCGGCGCAGTCGGGCGATCTCGGCTGGGTCGAGCTCGCCCTGGATTCAGGCCTTGCCTTCCGGGAAATCGGACTAGCCTGGCGGGAACGGCGTGGCGGGCCGGACGCCGAGCCGGACCCGGTGCGGCTGTTCCGCGAGCTGGTGCTCAGCGAAGGCCCGGCGCTCCTGGCCGGCTTCGTCCGCGGCCGCTCCGGCAGCTGAGACGGATCATCGCTCCGCCCATTGCGCGAGTTCGCCGGATGACCTCGAAATCGTCGGGAAGTTCGGTATATATCAAGCTGTTGGTGACAGCTGGTTGGTTTCTTTGTAGTTGATGCCGGCGTGGCTGGGGGCGCCCGGGACGGTGGGCCTGCGGTGGTA
>NZ_JBWZCJ010000010.1:0-147162 GCF_059383535.1 Pseudarthrobacter sp. HLT1-3
CCGGCCTCAAGACGGTGTTCCGGACCGAGGACGGCACGGTCACGGCCGGGAACGCGTCCCCGCTTTCGGACGGGGCGTCCGCGGCCTGGCTCGGGTCCGAGAAGGCCGCCGGGCTGCTGGGCCTGGAACCGCTGGCGCGGATCGCGGGGCGCGGCGCGCACGCGAACGATCCGCAGTTCTTCGGCTACGCCCCGGTGGAGGCCGCGAACAAGGCCCTCGCCAAGGCCGGGATCGGCTGGGACCAGGTCGGCGCCGTCGAACTGAACGAGGCGTTCGCCGCCCAGTCCCTGGCCTGCGTCACCGCCTGGGGCATCGACCCGGGCATCGTGAACCGGCACGGCGGCGCGATCGCGATGGGCCACCCGCTCGGCGCCTCCGGCGGCCGGATCCTCGGCACCCTGGCCCGGTCCCTGCAGGCCTCCGGCGAACGCTGGGGCGTCGCCGCGATCTGCATCGGCGTCGGCCAGGGCCTCGCCGTCGTCCTCGAAAACGTCACCCCAGCCGCCCCGCGGGCAACAACACAGCGGGCAACAGCACCGTCGGCAACAACAGCAACAGTAAAGGGCTAGGACATGTTGAACTTCTTAGAGAGCGTCAACGAGGCCGTCGCCGGCATCAGGGACGGCTCCACCGTGATGATCGGCGGGTTCGGCAACGCCGGGCAGCCGTTCGAACTGATCGACGCGCTGATGGACTGCGGCGCCAAGGACCTCACAGTCGTCAACAACAACGCCGGCCAGGGCGACCAGGGCCTCGCGCTGCTGATCAAGGAAGGCCGGGTCAAGAAGATGATCTGCTCCTTCCCCCGGCAGTCAGACTCCTGGCACTTCGACGCCAAGTTTCACGCCGGCGAGATCGAGTTGGAACTCGTGCCGCAGGGCAACCTGGCCGAGCGGATCCGCGCCGCCGGCGCCGGCATCGGCGGGTTCTTCACGCCCACCGGGTACGGCACCATGCTGGCCGAAGGCAAGGAAACCCGCATCCTGGACGGCCGCGGCCAGGTCTTCGAGACCCCCATCCACGCCGACGTCGCGCTGATCAAGGCGCTCAAGGCCGACGGCAAGGGAAACCTCGTCTACCGCAAGACTGCACGCAACTTCGGCCCGATCATGGCCGCCGCGGCCAAGCACACCGTGGTCCAGGTCACCGAAATTGTCCCGACCGGGGACCTCGACCCGGAGATCATCGTGACCCCCGGAATCTACGTCAACAGCATTGTGAAGGTGGCCTGAAATGAGCGTCAATTCCAACGGCCAGCCGGCCACCCTGGCGGGCATCCAGACTTCCGGGACGCCCCTGGGCCGCGACGACCTGGCCCGCCTCGTGGCCCGGGACATCAAGCCCGGTTCCTTCGTGAACCTCGGCATCGGCCAGCCCACCCTGGTGTCGAACTACCTCGAGCCGGAGCAGAACATCACGCTCCACACCGAGAACGGCATGCTGGGCATGGGACCGGAGGCCACCGGGGACCAGATCGACGGCGACCTCATTAATGCCGGCAAGATCCCGGTGACGGAACTGCCGGGGGCTTCCTACTTCCACCACGCCGACTCGTTCGCGATCATGCGCGGCGGCCACCTGGACATCTGCGTGCTGGGAGCCTTCCAGGTCTCCGCAACGGGCGACCTCGCCAACTGGCACACCGGCGCGCCGGACGCGATCCCGGCGGTCGGCGGGGCCATGGACCTCGCGACCGGCGCCAAGGACGTCTTCGTGATGATGACACTGCTGACCCGTGAAGGCGCGTCCAAGCTTGTCGAGGCGTGCACCTACCCGCTGACCGGCATCGGCTGCGTCACCAGGGTCTACACCGACAAGGCGGTCTTCCTGACCGGGCCCGGCGGGGTGCAGGTCCGGGAAACGTTCGGCTGCACGCTCGAGGAGCTGCAGGACATGGTTCCGGTGCCGCTCACGGCCGTGTCCGCCGCCTGAAGCTGAGCCCGCGCGCAGGGATGCCGCGCACGGATACAGTGGGTGCGGAACCGAGAGGCATGGAAATGATTGAAGCAGTAAAGGGCGCCAGGGCAGGTGGCGCGCCCGCCGCCAGTGACCAGTACGTACAGTCCCTGGCGCGCGGGCTGGCGGTGATCCGCGCCTTCGACACCGACCATCCGAAGATGACCCTGACCGAGGTGGCGGCCCGGACGGACCTCACCCGCGCCACGGCGCGGCGCTTCCTGTACACGCTGGTGGAGCTGGGATACGTCCGCACCGACGGCAAGATCTTCGCCCTGACCGCCAAAGTGCTGCAGCTCGGCTACGCCTACCTGTCGGGACTGTCGCTGCCGCAGCTTGCCCAGCCCCACCTCGAGGCACTGTCCCACCAGTTGGGGGAGTCGACGTCGGCCGCCGTACTGGAAGGCACGGACATCGCCTACATCGCCCGGGTTGCGACGCGCCGGATCATGGCCGTCGGCATCACCGTCGGCACCCGCTTCCCGGCGTACGCGACCTCGATGGGCCGGGTGCTGCTGGCGGCGCTGCCGCCCGCCCAGCTGGAGGACTACCTGGCCCGGACAGAGATCCGGCCCCTGACGCCGCTGGCCATCGGAACGCCGGGGGAACTGCTGGCGGAGCTGGCCCGCGTCAGGGCCCAGGGCTGGTGCCTGCTGAACCAGGAGCTGGAGCTCGGGCTGATGTCCGTCGCCGCGCCGGTCCATGACGGACCCAAGGTGGTCGCTGCAATCAACGTGTCACTGCAGGCCCAGTCGGTCGCGAGCCGTCCGGACCCGGACGCCTACTTGGACTCGGTGCGGGAAGCAACCGTGGCCACCGCCGAACTCATCTCCGCGGACCTGTCCTCCGGCCGCTAGCGCGACTCAGCTGGCGGGGCCCGGCGCCGGCGCCGTGGAGACCGTGATAGTGACCCCACCGGCGTCGTCACGGATATTGAGGTGCAGGTCCTTGCCCACCAGCGCGGCATGGATGTCCTCGCTGTCCGCCGGAGCGATCTGCTCGGCCAGCCTTGTGACGGCCAGCGCCATGGCCCGGCCCCAGTCGTGGGGGTCCCTGCTGGACGCCTCGGCCTCGGCCGAGTAGTTCTCCTGTGGTTCGGACATGTGCTCCCGCTTCCCGCCCCTGGCGCGCATCCTGTCAGGCTTATCCGGACAGGCGGCCCGCCGGCAGATTGGTGCACGCCGGCAGGCTCCAGTACTTGAGCATGGCCAGTCTAGTGACCGCGGCGCGCGGACGTCCACGGTTCGCACCCGCTGTTCCCGAAGTTACGCGCGGATCCCCGCTAGGATTTCACTTCGGACACCCTCCGCCATCCCGCCATCGAAGGACGCCATGCCAGAGAACGATCCCGCGCCGGACAGCCCAACACAGGCCAGACGCGCAGCCGTCATCATCAACCCCGCCAAATCCGGTGGTCCGGCGCTTCAGGGCGCCATCGTCAGGCTCTGCGAGACGCAGGGCTGGGCCGAGCCGCTCTGGCTGGAAACCACCGTTGAAGACCCGGGAACCGGTCAGGCACGCCAGGCGCTGGAAGCTGGGGTCGACGTCGTGATCGCGGCCGGCGGCGACGGAACCGTGCGCTGCGTCGGGGAGGTGCTCGCCGGCACCGGAACGCCAATGGGACTGGTCCCGCTGGGAACCGGCAACCTGCTGGCGCGCAACCTTGGGGTGGACATCACCGACCCGGTCTCGGCCTGCTATGACGTGCTCAACGGAAGCGAACAAGCGATCGACGTCGTCAGGGCCCGGCTTGATCACGCGGACGACGATCAGGTCTTCCTGGTCATGGCCGGTCTGGGCTACGACGCCGCCATCATGGCCGACACCGTTGACGTGCTGAAGGACCGCATGGGCTGGCTCGCGTACGTCGAGGCCGGCATCCGCAAGCTCCCCGGTAAACCGGTGAAGGCGCAGATCAGTGTTGACGGCGGGGAACCGGTCCGCCGCCGGATCCGCAGCGTCATGATCGGCAATTGCGGCCGGATCATGGGCGGAGTCGAAATCTTCCCGGACGCCAAAATCGACGACGGTGCCCTGGATCTGTTGATCCTGGCCCCCCGCGGGCGGCTCGGCTGGTTGGGCGTCGTCGCCGGGATCTTCGGCCGGAACAAGCAGGAGACCGAATCCGTGGAGTACTTCCAGGGCAAATCCGCCGAAATCACGCTGGAACATGAACAGGAGTTCCAGCTCGACGGCGACCACCTCGGCACCGGAACGCATCTGGCCGTCACCGTCGAGCGGGACGCCCTGAAGATTCGAATGGCCGGCTAAACACGCGCCGCCGGCCCGCGGGGATACCTGCCGACCGATTACCGGCGCCAGCATTGAGGAGCAGGTCCGGGTAGTGAGTACTACCCGGATCCTGCCCTCCGGGGCCGGGCGCAAAGGCAGGTAGCTACCACGCGTGACCGTGGTTCTCCCACCAACTTTGATTGGCTCAGGCATCAAACGATGCAGCCAATTGCCTTTTGGAGGGAGTCGCAATGGCCCGCTGGTTCCTTGTCGCCCCGCTTGTCCGGCCGAATGACCGGACAGCGTCTTTTAACCCGGATGCAGCCCCGGCTGACGTCCGGCACACCGACTCTTGCAGGCGACCGTGACACCCCCGGTCGAGGGCAGGCCACTCGAACTGACCCTCCCCAGCGCCGGCCACAGTGCCGGGCGGTCCGGGAGCACGCTGGCCGACCTCGCCTACGCAACCCACACCGCCCACATCCTCAGCACAGTCCACACCGGCCATGGCAACCCGGCGGTCCTGGCGGCCCAGCGGCGGCCGCGCCCCGGACGCCCAACCGGACGCCCCACGGCGGCCGACACTGCCGCGCCGCCGGCCCGGGCCAGACTCTCCGGCCGGGAATGGGCGCTGTTCCTGCGCCGCCTGCTGCGGGGTACCGATTCGCTGCTGGTCGCCGTCTTTGTCCTGGCCGGCTTCCTCATCCACACCGATGGCGGCCAGCCCTTCTCAGGCGCCGCAGCCGACCACAACGGCGCCGTCATCGCAGCCGTCCTCGGCGTGCTGTGGATCGCAGCCCTGAGCCTTTACCGCACCCGCGACCCGAAGATCCTGGGCGTCGGGACCAGTGAATACAAACGCGTGGCCGCTGCCAGCAGCGCGGTCTTTGGCTTGCTCGCCGTCGGCCTGGTGGTCTTCCGCGTCCAGCCCGCGTCCGCGTTCTACCTCGTATCGCTCCCGCTGGGCCTGGTCCTGCTGCCCGGCAGCCGCTGGCTTGCCCGCCGCTGGTACAACGCGCGGCAGGCCCAGGGCCAGTACCTCGTCAGGGCGGTTGTCATTGGCCAGGCCGAGGATGTGCGCTACGTGCTCAAGCGGATCGCCAAGAAGTCCGGCGCCGTCTACGACATACTTGGGGTTGCGCTGCCGGGCGGGCGGCGGGGGACGTGGTTCGACGTCGACGGCCGCCGGGTGCCGGTCCTCTCCTCCACGGATGACGTCGTGCGGACGGTTGGCCTCTGTGGCGCCGAGGCTGTCATCGTGGCAGGCCCCGTACCTGGCGGCAACCAGTACATCCGCGAATTGGGCTGGGGGCTTGAAGAGCACAGGGCGGAACTGGTCCTGGCCTCATCCCTGACCAACGTTGCCGGGCCCCGGATCCACTGGCTTCCGGTGGAAGGGCTGCCGCTGATGCACGTGGATGTGCCGCGGTACAGCGGCGCCAAACATGCGTTCAAACGGCTGATGGACATCATGGTCGCCGCTGCCGCCCTCGTCCTGCTGTCCCCGCTTCTGCTCGCACTGGCGATCATCGTCAAACTCGACAGCCCGGGACACGTCCTGTTCCTGCAGGAGCGGGCCGGCAAGGCCGGAAAGCCGTTCCGGATGGTCAAGTTCCGGTCCATGGTGACGGATGCCGAAACCGCGCTGGCCGGGCTCGGAGCCCAGAATGACGGGGCCGGCGTGCTGTTTAAGATGCGCAACGACCCCCGGGTGACCCGCTGCGGACGCTGGATGCGCAAGTACTCACTGGACGAACTGCCGCAGCTCTGGAACGTCCTGTCCGGGGAAATGAGTTTGGTCGGGCCCCGCCCGCCACTGCAGCGCGAGGTCGGCGGCTACGAACGGCACACGCACCGCCGGCTGCTGATCAAACCGGGGATTACCGGGCTATGGCAGGTCAACGGGCGATCGGACCTGCCCTGGGACGAGGCCGTGCGCCTGGATCTCTATTACGTCGAAAACTGGTCAATCATGGGCGACGTCATCATCATGTGGCGCACCTTCAAGGCGATGTGCGTGCCTGTTGGCGCGTACTGACTGAGTGAGGAAACACAATGAATGAAACACGTTCGGGGTACTCACGCGGCCTGGACCGGGGAGCAGCCGGCGGGCCACTGCGGGTAGCCGTCATCGGTGCGGGCTACTGGGGGCCGAACCTGGCCCGGAACTTCACCGCAAGTCCGCACTGGGAACTGGCCGGAATCGTTGACCTGGACCAGGCCAGGGCTGCCAAGCTCGCCGCCGCCCAGGGCCGGGTGCCGGTCTTCAGGTCCATTGACGAACTGCTCGACACGGCCGACGTCGACGCCGTTGCGATTGCGACGCCGGCCCACACACACCACGGCATCGCCCTGACGGCGCTGCAGGCAGGAAAACATGTGCTGGTCGAGAAACCGCTGGCCGACAGCCGGGTCAAGGGACGGGAAATGGTGGATGAAGCGGAGGGACGCGGTCTGGTCCTGATGGCAGACCACACCTACTGCTATACCCCGGCGGTGCTGAAGATCAAGGAGCTGATCGCCGACGGATCGCTCGGCGAGATTCTGTTCATCGACTCGGTCCGGATTAACCTGGGGCTTGTGCAGCCGGACGTGGACGTCTTCTGGGACCTCGCGCCGCATGACCTGTCCATTCTCGACTTCGTGCTTCCCGATGGGCTGCGGCCGGTGGACGTGACAGCGCACGGCGCAGACCCGCTGGGGACGGGCCGGGCCTGCGTCGGGCACCTGACCTTCGCGCTTCCCAACGACGGCATGGTCCACGTCCATGTCAACTGGCTGAGCCCGACCAAGATCCGCCAGCTCGTGGTGGGCGGTTCCCGGCGGACGCTGGTCTGGGATGACCTGAATCCCCAGCAGCGGCTAAGCGTCTATGACCGCGGCGTCAGCCTTGACCGGGACTCCCGTTCGGCAGCTGACCGCAGGACCTCCGCCATCTCCTACCGGCTGGGCGACACATGGTCGCCCGCGCTGCCCGAATACGAGGCGCTTGGCCAGATGGTGGCTGAATTCGCGAACAGCATCTGGCAGCAGCGGCCCGCCCGGACCAGCGGCGCCTCCGGTCTGCGGGTGCTGTCCGTGCTGGAGGCCGTCAGCGACAGCCTCAGCGCTGACGGCAAAGCCAGCATCGTCGTCGGAAACGAACCGCAACTGGAGGCAAGCAGATGAGCATCCTGCAAGGAGCACAGGTCCTGGTCACGGGCGGAGCCGGGACCATCGGTTCCACTGTCGTGGACCACCTGCTCGACGCCGGTGCCGGCAGGATCGACGTGCTGGACAACCTGGTCCGGGGCCGGCGCGCCAACCTGGACCCCGCCATCGCCGCCGGGCGGGTCCAGCTTGTCGAAGGGGACCTCCGCGACCGGGACCTGGTCCACGACCTGAGCCGGGGCAAGGATATCGTGTTCCACCAGGCGGCCATCCGGATCACCCAGTGCGCCGAGGAACCCCGGCTGGCCCTGGAGGTGCTGGTGGACGGGACGTTCAACGTGCTTGAGGCCGCGTCGGCCCAGCGGGTCGGCAAGCTCGTGGCGGCCTCCAGCGCCTCGGTCTATGGCATGGCGGAGACGTTTCCCACCACCGAACGCCACCACCACTACAACAACGACACGTTCTACGGCGCGGCCAAGTCCTTTAACGAAGCCATGGCCCGCAGCTTCCGCGCGATGTCCGGCCTGGACTACGTGCTGCTGCGCTACTTCAACGTGTACGGACCGCGGATGGACGTCCATGGCCTTTACACCGAAGTGCTGGTGCGCTGGATGGAGCGGATCGAGGACGGGCTGCCGCCGCTGATTTTCGGCGACGGCCAGCAGACCATGGATTTCGTCCACACCCGGGACGTGGCCCGGGCCAATATCCTGGCCGCGGGCAGCGATGTGGACGAGGGCGTGTACAACATCGCCAGCGGTGCCGAGACCAGCCTGCTGGAACTCGCGGAGGCGCTGCTGCGGGCCATGGATTCCGAGCTGCACGTGGAGCACGGCCCGGAGCGGGCCGTCAACGGTGTTGTCCGGCGCCAGGCGGACACCACCGCGGCCAGGCACGACCTGGGATTCAGTGCCGAAACCGGACTTGAGGAAGGCCTGCGCGAACTGGTCGACTGGTGGCGGCCGCTGCGCACTGAAATTTCCGACGCCAGGGTCGGAGGTGCGCGGTGACGGTCAGTCACGACCAAGCCCTGGGCCGGATCAACGTGATGAAGCCGTGGCTTGGGGCCGAGGAAGCCGAGGCCGTGGCCGAGGTGATCGCCTCCGGCTGGGTGGCGCAGGGACCGCGGGTGGCGCGCTTCGAGGAAGCCTTCGCCGCCGCGCAGCAGGTGCGCTACGCCGTGGCGGTCTCCAACTGCACCACCGCGTTGCACCTTACCCTGACCGTGGCCGGCCTCGGACCCGGCGACGACGTGGTGGTGCCCTCCTTCTCCTTCATCGCCACCGCCAATGCGGTCACCTACGTTGGGGCCAGGCCGGTCTTCGCCGACGTCGAGGCGGACACCGGGAACGTGTCCGCGCGAACGCTCGCCGCCGCCCTGACGCCCGCCACCCGCGCCGTAATCGTGGTTGACCAGGGCGGCATGCCGGTCGATCTCGATCCCATCCGCGCCCTCTGTGACGGACTGGGTATCACCGTCATCGAGGACGCGGCGTGCGGGGCGGGCTCCACGTACCGGGGCCGGCCGGTGGGAGCGGGTGCCGAGCTCGCCGCCTGGTCATTCCATCCCCGGAAAATCCTCACCACCGGTGAGGGCGGAATGCTCACCACAAACAACGAGGCATGGGCGGCGCGGGCCCGGAAGCTCCGTGAGCACGCCATGAGCGTCTCAGCGAACGACCGGCACGCCACCGTCCTGGCACCGCCCGAGGAATACGGCGAGATCGGGTTCAACTACCGGATGACCGATATGCAGGCCGCCGTCGGGCTCGTGCAGCTAGGCCGGCTGGATGAGGCGGTCTCCCGGCGCCGGGCCATCGCCGACGGCTACCGGAGGGCGCTCACGGGGGTCGAGGGGCTGCGCTTCAGCCAGGACCCGCTGTATGGCACCAGCAATTTCCAGTCCTTCTGGTTCGAAGTCCTGCCGAACTTTGCGCTCGGGCGTGAGGAACTCCTGGAGCGTCTGGCGCAGGACGGCATCTCGGCCCGGCGGGGCATCATGGCCGCACACCGGCAACGCGCCTACGCGGGGCGGGACACCGGCGGCGCCGACCTCTCCGTGACGGAACGGCTCACGGACCGCACCGTGATTCTGCCGGTTTACCACCAGCTGACCCTGGACGAGCAGTCCCGGGTCATCCATTCAATCGTGAAGGCTGCGGGGAAATCATGACTGAGCTCCTGATGATTGGCGCCAGCGGCCTGGCCCGAGAGGTGCTCGCCTGCGTCCGCGAAAACGGCCAGTTCGACGTCGTCGGAGTCCTTGACGACGACGAATCCAAAGTCGGGTCCACCGTGGACGGCGCCCCGATCGTGGGCCCCGCAAGCCACGCCCTCCGTTACCCGGAAGCCCGCGTGGTCATCTGTATCGGTGCCGGAAAGGGGCGCGAGAAGGTGGCCGCCAGGCTCGCCGGCCTCGGCTTCCCGGCTTACCGTTTCGCGACGGTGGTCGACCCTTCGGTGCGGGTGCCGTACTGCTGCGACATCGGTCCCGGGAGTATCCTGCTGGGCAATGTCACCCTGACGGCCGGGATTACTGTCGGCAGCCATGTCGTGATGATGCCCGGTGTGACGCTGACCCACGACGACGTAGTGGAGGACTTCGCCACGCTGGCCGCCGGCGTATCGCTGGGCGGCGGTGTCCGGATCGGGCGCGCGGCGTATCTGGGCATGAACTCCAGTGTGCGCGAAGGAATCAGGGTGGGCAGCGGTTCGAGAGTGGGAATGGGAGCCGCCGTTTTGGTTAACGTTCCCGACGGCGAAACCTGGGCCGGCGTCCCGGCGCGGGTGCTCGAACCCGCAGCGGCTGCGGCGGGCGGTGCGCGATGACCGGGCCCAGGACTGCCGGGACTTCGGTCCCCTTCGTTGATTTGGGCGCCCAGCAGGACGAGATCGCCGACGAGGTCGAGATCGGGCTGAAGGAAGTCTTCGCGCGAACCTCATTTATTGGCGGCCCCGCCGTGGCCGACTTCGAACAGTCCTATGCCCGGTTCCTCGGCGCCGGACATTGCGTCGGGGTCGCCAACGGCACTGACGCCCTGGAACTGGCGCTGCGCGCGTCCGGAGTCACCGCCGGAGGGGAAGTCATTCTCCCCGCCAACACCTTTATCGCCACCGCCGAGGCCGTGAGCCGGATGGGCGCGGTGCCGGTGCTGGTCGACGTCGATCCGGAGTACCTGCTGATCGATCCCGAAATGGTGGCGGCGGCTGTGACGCCACGGACGCAGGCCATCATTCCCGTTCACTTGTTCGGGCAAACGGCCTTTGTTGAGCGTCTCGTCCCGATTGCGGAGTCCTGCGGCGCCGTGATTGTCGAGGACGCCGCCCAGTCCCAGGGTGCGTCCCGCTACGGCCGCTTCGCCGGCACTCTGGGCCTGGCGGCAGGCACGAGCTTCTATCCGGGCAAGAACCTCGGCGCGGCCGGGGATGCCGGGGCCGTGCTGACAGCCGATGACGGGGTCGCAGCCCGGGTGCGGATGCTGGGCGCGCACGGCAGCGAGCGGAAGTACCAGCACGACGCGGTCGGCATGAACTCACGCCTCGACACCATTCAGGCGGTGGTGCTCAACGCCAAGCTGCGGAGGCTGGCAATCTGGAACGAACGGCGGCAGCGGGCCGCGGCCCGCTACCAGGAACTGCTGGAGGACCTGCCGGGCGTCCTGCTTCCGCGCACCGCCCCGGGAAACGTCGACGTCTGGCATCTGTACGTCATCCGGGTCGCGGAACGGGACCGTGTGCTCGACGCATTGAATCAGGCCGGTATCGGTGCCGGCGTCCACTACCCCGTTCCGGTCCACCTCAGCCCCGCCTACCGGCACCTGGGCCTCGGTCCCGGTTCCTTCCCGGTCGCCGAGCAGGCCGCCCGTGGGATCCTGTCGCTGCCCATCTTCCCTCACATCCGCGGGGCCCAGCAGCAGTATGTGGCGGACCAGCTGCAGCTTCCTGCACGAAGCCCGGCGCGATGACGCCCGCACCCCAGAACAGGCTGCCGCAGCTTCGCAC
The DNA here is from genome assembly GCF_059383535.1 of Pseudarthrobacter sp. HLT1-3. Taxonomy (NCBI): domain Bacteria; kingdom Bacillati; phylum Actinomycetota; class Actinomycetes; order Micrococcales; family Micrococcaceae; genus Pseudarthrobacter; species Pseudarthrobacter sp. HLT1-3. Next base: position 11,341 of record NZ_JBWZCJ010000010.1, read on the forward strand.
TCCCGCCACATTCGCTCAGGGACCTAGCGCGGATTCCACCGCTGAGGATCAGCGGCGAGTTTTGGACCTGGTAGGGGATGTCAGAAAGGGGTCCATGTGGGCCGGGGCCAGCACCCTGCTCCTGCGCCTCAGCAACATCGTCCTGATGGCGGTGGTGGCGCGGATCGTCGCCCCCGACGAACTAGGCGTCTTCGCGCTGGCCGTCACATGTCATGCCATTCTTATCAGCATTGCGGAGCTCGGCGTTGCATCGGCGATCGCGCGAACGGACCTAGACGTCGACAGAATAGCTCCAACCATCGTCAGCATTTCCGTTACGACGAGTCTGCTTCTTGCAGGGCTGATGACCCTGTTTGCCGGGGCCATCGCTGGTTTTCTTGGGTCGCCCGCAGCCGAGGGGCCGATCCGCATCTTGGCTCTCAGTGTCGCCCTGATCGGGCCCTTCGCTGTCCCCGGTGCGCAGTTACAGAGCACGTTCAGGCAGGACCTTGTCTTTCGGGCAAACATGATCTCGTTTCTTCCGGGCAGTGCGGTGCTGATTCTCGTTGCACTCAGCGGTGACGGCGCGGCGGCGTTCGCCTGGTCGCGGGTTGCGGGTCACCTCGTCGCCGGATTGCTGATGCTCCTAAGCGTGCAAAAGAGATATCCATTTGGTCTCAATCGGGCGTATCTCAGGCCGCTGCTGGCATTTGGTGGGCCGCTCGCGCTGGCCAATGTATTGAGCCAGGTTCTGCTGAACGTTGACTACGTCTTCGTCGGAAGGTTGATGTCCGCAGCGGACGTTGGCCTGTACATGCTTGCCTTCAACATCTGCATGTGGTCGACCGCCATTATCGGCAGCATCCTTAATGGAATCGTCTTGCCCGCGTTTTCAAGCGTCAAGCGTGACGGCGGCGACGTCCCGCAGGCACTAGCCCATGCCACTCGTACTGTCGCCCTAATTGCCTGTCCAATCGCGGCGTTCACCTGTACTTTCGCCACACCTCTTGTCGCGGTGATATACGGAGACCAATGGGGAGACGCCGGGCCGGTGTTGCGCGTGCTTTCGTTCTACGGAGTGGTGTCCGTCCTAGGATTACTCTTTGCGAACGTCGTTATTTCCACTGGCCGCACTTGGGTCCTTTTTGCGGTTCAGGCCACTGCTCTTGTCATCCTGCTTCCGGCGCTAACGGCAGGCATTCATATCGCAGGCCTGGTCGGAATCGGCGTCGCCCACATCGTGGTGATTAGTGCGGTGACCCTCCCCGCCTACTTGTGGGCAGTGGGCAAAGCCACCGGTGCGCGCACCGGGATGGTCCTCCGATCTGTGGTCCGGCCCTCGTTGGCATCCGTGGCTGCAGGCATGGCCGCGGGGCTAGTGACCTGGCCGGTGGCGCCGGATTTGGCCAAGCTCGCAATTGGAGGTCTTTGCGGCGGCGTCGTTTACGGGTTCCTGACGTGGGGGCTCCTGGCGCCCCTGTTCCCCGTGGCCTGGTCCCGGCCGTCCCGGGGAACGGGGCGGCACCTAGTTAGCTCCCGGACAAGCCGTGGACGCGCCGGAAAGTGGGTCTAGACCGTGCCGAAGGTATTGGTTCAGCTGAATAGCCTCGCCCTGGGCGGCACACAGATCAACGCTGTGGATTTCGCAGCCTCAGTAGCCGCACACGGCTACGAATCCTATTTGGTCGGTCCTGCCGATACGCTGCCCCGAGGACCCTCGCTGTTTGACATCGCGAACGAACGCGGTGTGGAACTGGCGAGTCTGGATCGTCCGCAAAGTACCGTTTCCGGCGCAATTGCGATGGCGCGCCTTGCCAAGGCGCACCACGCTGATCTGGTCCATGTCTATGGGTCCTGGACATCCCGTCCGGCCTGGTGGGGACCGTGCCTTCTAGGGCGCCGACCCCTGGTGCAGACCGTGTACGAAATGGCTGTTGATTCGATGACTCCCCGGCACACAGAACTAATTGTGGGCACTAAGTACTTGGAGGAAGAATTCTGTTGGCGCGCAGGGACGACACTGATCAGTCCGCCAGTCGATATCTCCAGGGATGACTCCCATTCGGTGTCCGGGACGTCCTTCATCAACGGGCTCGGCCTGGACCCCGGGAATCTGCGCGTGGTTATGGTCACTCGCCTTGATGAGGATATGAAGGCCGCAGCTGTCGAGTTGACGATCCAAGCCGTCGGTGCGAACGCGAACCCGAAGGTGGATTTGATTGTCGTAGGCACCGGTGACGCCGAAAATCGGCTCCGTGCGCTCGCGGATAAAGTAAACGCTGACCTGCACCGACGCGCGGTGGTTCTTGCCGGCCCGTTAGCCGATCCACGGCGCGCTTACGCCGCCGCCGACGTGGTTATCGGGATGGGCGGCTCTGCGGCGCGAAGCCTGGCTTTCGGCAAGGCCCTCGTCGTCGCCGGTGAGGCCGGCTGGTTCCGGATGTTCAGGCCTGACAACTCGGCGGAACTCTTCCGCAACAGCTTCTGGAGTCCAGAATCCATGCCGGATCCTGTCGGCGAGCTGAGGAAGATCATTGACGCTCTACTAACGGACGGACAGCTGCGCACAGAGATGGGGCACTACGGCCGGGACTTCGCCGTGCAGAACTTCGGGCTTCCGGCTATGACCGAGCGCCTCGTCAGTGTTTACGACCGGGCACTCAGCAGCTCCGGAGTCCAGAGGTGGATCAGGGACGTCCCCCTGGAAATTGAACACCTGCAGGTGCGACTCCGGCGGAAACCGGACCCTACCACGCGTGTTGGTCCGGGTCCGCGCGGTTGGTTTGCGTCGGGGCGGGCAATCTAGAGATGGAGAAGTTATGAGAATCGGACTACTGTATCCGGTCCGGAATCCGGTGGATCCCCGGAACTGGTCCGGGACCCCGCAGGGACTTTCGAGCGGGCTCGCCAGCCAAGGCGTCACAATTGTTCCTTTGGGCGCGGACATCCCGCACGGTCTTCACGAAATAGTGGCCGTCCTGTCCAGAGTCACGGGGCGCCGGGGGGCCGTGATGGACAGGATGTTGGTGAGGAACGTCGCGCGCACCGCGATTCTGGCCAGGCGTATCGACCAAGCGGCTCCGCTGGATGCCGTCGTGGCGATGGGTACGGAAATGTATGATCTAGCAGCCGTAATCCGGGCGGGCATGCCGTGCGCAACGTACGACGACGGGACTCTGCAGCAAATGTGGGACCACCCTGGCTCCGACATCAAGAACGCAGGTTTCCCGCCTGAGCACGTACGTAGGTGGATCCGGCGGCAGTCTGACTCCAGCCGGGCAGCCAGTGTGTGCTGCGTAAGTACTCAATGGGCCGCCCGGTCCTTCGCTGATGACTATGACATTCCGCAGAACCGCATCGCCGTTGTCGGGATGGGACACCGGCCACGCGCTGCCGCGTCGGACGACAAGGATTGGTCGAAACCGATCTTCCTCTTCGTCGGGGTGGACTGGCAGCGTAAGAACGGTGAGCGGGTACTGGAAGCATTCTCTCGCGTTTACGAACGCGTCCCGGGGGCGACGATGCACGTAGTCGGGGAGCATCCGCACATTGTTGCTCCCGGCGTTATCGACCACGGGTTCCTACCCAAGGACGACGCCGCCAGCCAACAGCTCCTCGATCGGCTGTATGCGGTGGCCACTTGCTTTGTCCTTCCCAGTAAATTCGACCCGTCGCCGATCTCCTATTTGGAAGCAGCATCTGCTGGCCTTCCGGTAATCGCAACCCCCAACGGCGGGGCCTGGGAGTTGCTCGGGAGCGGAGCAGTGACGGTGGATCCCTCCGACGTCGGAAGCATTGCCGAGGCGATGGTGCGACTGTCCGCCCCTTCGCGGGCCCGGGCGATGGGGGAAGCCGCCGCCCGGGCGGCGGCGACCGCCTCGTGGACCAATGTAGCTGGGAGGATTCTTTCTGCCTTGTCGATTCCGGTAATGGACAGCCGATCCACTCATGCCGTGAAGCACGGCGAAGGGCATCGGGGAATAGCCGAGCCGGAAGGTGCAATAGCCCCACCGACCAGAGCCGGAACCGGTACCGGTGGAAAACGGACGGGTACTTCGTCGTGAAATGGTTCGAGCAACGTTCAGGCACGAGGGCGGTCGGGAGGCCGGCCCCGATCGCCTTTTACCCGGCTGCACGCCACGGCGTCATCGCACTCCTGGTCCTGTATCTGACCGCGCTCGCGTTGATCGGGTTCTGGCCAAGTCCGGTGGACCGTGCCTGGGAAGGAGCGCTGGCCGACCTCCTGACCGTTCTTCAGGGGCACCCCTTAACAGCGGGCACCGACTACGACGACGTCGAAATCGCGGCCAACATCATCTTGTTTATCCCTATGGGCCTGATGGTCGCGCTACTGGTGCCAGAGCGTCGCTGGTGGCTGGCAGTGCTCTCCGGCCTGTCCACCGCCGCTGTCATCGAAGGGATTCAGCTCGTGGTGCTGAGCCAGCGCCACGGCAGCCTGCGGGATGTTGCCGTCAACAGTCTGGGCGCATTGCTCGGTGCCGTGGCAGTGCAAATCGTGCGCAGCGGGCGCCGGGTACCTGAGACGCGCCAGAGTCCTGCCGCGCCGTCAGCCGATGAAAGGCCGCACACCGTCGCAGGTACTGCAGATGTTGCGCAAACCGCCGTCATCGGAGGCGGAACCAGGATCTGGCACCTCGCCCAGGTCCGCGAGCACGCCGAGGTGGGCGACAACTGCAATATCGGACGTGGCGCATACGTTGGCCCTGCGGTTGTGCTGGGGAACAACTGCAAACTGCAAAACTACGCACTCGTTTATGAGCCGGCGCGCTTGGCCGACGGCGTCTTCGTGGGCCCGGCGGCGGTGCTCACTAATGACCTGCACCCCCGGGCCATCACCCCGGACGGAACACTTAAGGGCGCCGAGGACTGGGACGCCGTGGGCGTGACTGTTGGCAAGGGCGCCTCCATCGGCGCACGGGCCGTTTGCGTCGCCCCCGTATCCATTGGCCAATGGGCCACAGTGGCCGCAGGGGCCGTCGTGACCAGGGACGTGCCGGACTACGCGGTCGTTGTTGGAGTCCCGGCCCGGCAGGCCGGCTGGGTGGGCGAGGCCGGACACCCGCTCAAGGAGGACGGCGGCACGTGGCTCTGCCCGGCCTCCGGCCGGAGATACATCGAAACCAACGGGCAATTGGCCCCTGCGGCACTGCTGGACTGAGGAGGCGGCATGGAAAAGCTGGATAGAAACAGGGTAATCCTGGGTGGCACACCGGTAGACCTGATGGAACCCGAACCGGCGCTGGACAGGATACTCGCCAGGGTGACCGACGGTGATGACCTCCCGCCGCTGGGAGTCGCTTCGGTCAATCTCGACCATTTGCACCACTTCGGCACCGGCGGCCGATGGGCGGGCACTCTGCATGCCGATCCCGCCAGCACCGTCGACTGGCTCTACCTTCTGGACGGCGCGCCCCTGGTCTCCCAGTCCCAGCGGATCACCGGCCACCGGTGGCCCCGGCTGGCCGGCAGCGACCTGGCATCCCCACTGCTGGCGCGGGCAGAACAACTCGGGCTGAGAGTGGGATTCCTTGGCGGATCCGAGGCCAACCAGCGGCTGCTGGAACAGAAGATCGCAGCTGAGCATCCTGACCTGCTACTCGCCGGCCTGTGGTCCCCGAGCAGGGAGGAACTCGCCTCCGTCATTGACTCTGAACGGATCGCCAGCGAGATTGCCGCTTCGGGCACCCAGATCCTCTACGTCGGACTCGGCAAGCCGCGCCAGGAACTCTGGATCGACCGGTACGCGGCGGCCACCGGGGCGGCTGTCCTGCTGGCCTTCGGCGCGGCCGTGGACTTCCTGGCCGGCAGGGTCCAGCGGGCACCCGACTGGTTTTGCGAGCACGGTCTGGAATGGGGCTACCGGCTGGCCCGGGAGCCCAAACGGCTGGCCGGCCGCTATCTCGTGGACGGGCCACCGGCTTACCTGAAACTGCGGACCGCCTCCTGCGCCGTCCCGCCGGACCGCGCGGAACCCCGGCCACAGGCGGCCGCCGCCCCACGCACGCCGGGCCGCTTCACCGGGCCGGAAGGGTCGGCGGACGCCGCCGTAGTTATTGTGACCTACAACAGCGCGGAATGCGTGGGAGCGCTCCTGGAGAGCCTACGGGGGGAAACTGCCGATCAGACGTTGCGTGTTCTGGTGGCAGACAACTCCTCCAGTGACGGCACCCTGGACCGGGTGCGCCGCCGCCACCCTGACGTCCAGGCGTTCGGTACCGGCGGAAATCTGGGCTATTCCGGCGGCATCAACGCCGCGCTGTGCAGGGCAGGCGATGCCGGGACAGTGGTGGTGCTCAACCCTGACCTCACGGTGGAACCGGGCAGCTTCAAAACGATGATGCATCGGCTGCTGGCGTCGCGGGCCGGGGCTGTGGTTCCCCGCCTTGTGAACGAGCGGGGCGAAACCAGCCGCTCACTCTACCGGGAGCCAACTGTCGCGACCGCTGTGGGAGACGCGCTGTTGGGCCGGCGGGCGCCCGGCCGGCCAGGCTGGCTGGCCGGCACGGACTACTCCCCGGAAAGCTACGCCCATCCGCATACCGCGGAGTGGGCAACCGGCGCTGCGCTGATGGTCCGGCGTCCCCTGGCGGACGCGCTGGAATGGGACGAGTCCTACTTTCTCTACAGCGAAGAGACTGATTTCTTCCGGCGTCTGCGGACGATGGGCGAAACGGTCTGGTACGAACCAGCGGCGGTCATGCGCCACACGGGAGGGGCCTCCGGCGCGTCAGCAGAATTGAACGCGCTGCTCGCCGTCAACCGGGTCCGCTACATCCGCAAATACCATTCCGCCGCCTACTCGGCGGTGTTTCACGGCGCCGTCGTGCTTTCTGAACTCTTGCGATGCTGGAAGCCGGAAAACCGGGGCGTGCTGCGGACGGTGCTGAACGAGGGAAGCTGGTCAGCGCTGCCTGGCCCGAGCCTGGACACCGGGCAGAACCTGGACGCCGAAAGTTTCCCGCACGGTTCGGTGATCATTCCGGCGCATAATGAAGCCGCCGTGATCGCGCGGACCTTGGCTCCGCTGGCCCCCCTGGCGGCGGCAGGACAACTTGAGGTGATCGTGGCCTGCAATGGTTGCAGCGACGACACGGCCGCAATTGCGCGCGCGTTCGATGGCGTGACAGTGCTGGAGTTGGAGCAGCCTTCCAAGACGGCAGCGCTCAATGCCGGTGACGCCGTCGCCTCCCACTGGCCCCGGCTGTATCTCGACGCGGACGTGCAGATCAGTCCGGGCACGGTGCGCGACGTCCTCAATGCGCTGCTCTCCGGCCAGGTCCTCGCCGCACGCCCGGCCGTGCGGTTCGACCTTCACGATGCGCACCCGCTGATCCACTCGTACTACCGCACCCGGCTGAAGCTCCCGATGGCCCGCAGCGGACTGTGGGGAGGCGGCGTCTACGGCCTGTCCCAAGAAGGGCGGCAACGTTTCCAGCAGTTCCCCGACCTGACCGCGGATGATCTGTTCGTGGACCGCCTTTTCGAGCCCGCGGAAAAAGCCGTCCTGGAAGTGGACCCGGTGGTGATCTGCCCGCCGCGGACACCCAAGGACCAGCTGGCCGTGCTGCACCGCGTATACCGCGGCAACGCCGAGCAGAACGGCCGGAGCGGTACGGCGGGCCAGACGCTATCGGAGGTCGTCCGCTCAATCCGTGGTCCGCTCTCCGCTGTCCACGCCTCGGTCTACCTGGGATTTGCCCTGGCCGGCCGCCGGGGGACAGCACATCCGGGGGGTTGGGAACGCGATGCCAGCAGCCGCGGGCCGGCTTCCGGCGGGAACCAGACTGAGGGCACACGGTCCCGGCACTGAACCCGGCGGGAACCTGAAGCGTCACCGGCCGGCGACCGGCCGGTGCGCGAGAATCTCGGCGAGCTCGGCCAGCCGGTGCGCCCGCGCTGATTCCGCCGGGGTGAAGGGTTCGCCGGGGCGGGAAAAGGTGATCGGGCCGTGCCACGCGGTCGGGATCCTCAGCACGGTCCCGTCCGTTGCCGGCAGTGAGCCGGCGCCGGCGGTAGCCGCCGGAGCCACTGAGCCCGTGTCCGTTCGCGCCTCGATCCGGGCGTGCAGGAGTTCCGCCACGGCGAGCGGCAACTCCTCGGGGTTGGCCGCGATCCTGGCCGCTAGGCTCAGCGCACCGGTCTGCCCGTCGGCCATGGCCAGCGCGGTGGTGGGCCAGACGTGCGGATCGCTGCCGCCGCCGTCGCGCAGGGCCTTCAGAAGTTCCCCCTCGCGCAGCTCGCCGGGAGCGGACAGCACAAACTCGTCCAGCACGCCGCCGTCGACCGGGTGGACATGGATGCTCAGGATGTTGCTGTCCAGCCGGGCCAGCGACTGGGTGAGTTTCTGCAGCGAGCCGGGGCGGTCCTGCAATACCGTGCGGGCCCGCCACAATGCCGGCGCGGCGCCGAGCCGGCTGCGGTGCCGCAGGGCCGGGGCGTGCAGCCAGCGCCGCAGCATCCGCGCGGCAGAAGGTTCGGCCACCCAGATCACCAGAATGGTGGCGGTCAGGGTGAGGACCAGGACCTTGGCCGCATAGGGCAGATGGGTCCCGACGACTGCCGCATGAACCACGAGCTCGATGGGGAGCATCACGGCGATGTTGGCGAGGGTCAGCCGGGTCTTGGTCGGTTCGGGCATCTGGCCGCAGACTTCGCAGCTCAGCTCGGCGGCGGCGGTGGCGCGGGTTGTATCGGTTTTCCTGCCAGGGGCTGAGGACTTCATGGTCCCATGATGTCCGCCGGCTGTTACCGGCCCATTGCCGGCCGGTGACGATTACGCTCGCGCTACACTGCAACGCGGAGTCACCTACGGCCTATCCCGGAGAGGATTATCGGCCGGAAGTGACCCCGCGTTGCTGGTTGTGGCTGGCGTCGTGGCCGTGCGCGGGACCGGCGAGCTGGGCCAGCAGGTCACGGATCTCGGCCAGCAGGGCCGTGTCGGCGGGGAGCGCCTTCTCCTCCGGCTCTGCGGTGGCCAGGCGCTTCTTGACCAACTGGTTGATCCGGTTCATCGGCGCCACGAAGATGAAGTAGACGACGGCGGCGGTGATCAGGAAGGTGACGAACGCGGTGATGACCGCTCCGAAGTTGAGGAAGGTCTTGTCGTTCCCCGCCCAGATGCGGAAGCCCAGCCCGTCGGTTTCGACCCCGCCGGCCGCCGCAATGATGGGGTTCACGATGTTTGACGTAAACGCGCTGACCAGGGCGGTGAAAGCGGTGCCGACCACGACGGCGATGGACAGTTCGATCACGTTGCCGCGCAGGATAAAGTCCTTGAATCCTTTGAGCATGGGGTCCTCCGGTGTGCCTTGAAATAAGTCTGGGTGCCGTGTCCCGGCAAGGGAATCAACCGCTAGACGCTATCACCTCCACAGTCCTGGGCCGGTTCCACTGAATGGATTTTGATGCCGGGCTCCGTGCCTGCCGGCGTAGAATTCAGCTGGATGCCAGCGCCGCCGTCGTTACCATCCGACCGCAAGAAAGGCACCTCCCGCCCGTGAAGCTGCTCGCCGAGCTGTTCACCTTGGCTCCTGCCAACAAGGACCACCAGGTCGCCATCCGCTGTGCAGTCGGTGTCTTTGTCCCGCTGATCACGCTGGTGCTGCTGGACCGCCTCGACCTGGCCATCTTCGCCTCCTTTGGTGCCTTCACCGGAATCTACGGCCGAAACCAACCGCACGCCACGCGCTTCGTCCTGCAACTGCGCGCCGGGTCGCTGATGCTGCTGGTGCTCCTGGCCGCCGCCCTGACTGCCCGTGCCGGGACGGCTCTCGCGCTTCCGGCCGCGCATACCATCTGGCTCCAGGTCTTCGCCACGACGTTGGTGGCAGGCGGCTGTTCGCTGATCGTGGCCTGGTGGCGGCTCCGCCCCGCAGGCTCCTTGTTCCACATCTTTGCCTTTGCCGCGATCGCCTCGATCCCCGACCAGCCGCCGCTCTGGCAGGGCATGCTCGTGGCGGTGCTGACCGTCGGCTTCTCTTTGCTGGTCGGCATGTCCTCCCGGGTGCTCCGGCGCCGCCGGACGCCGTGGGTCATCCCGGCCCGTACCCCGCCCAGCCAGGCTGAAAAGCGCGCGGCTCTGCTTGACGGCAGCAACCACCTTGTGGCGGCCGGCCTGGCCGGAACCCTGGCGACGCTGTTGGGTGAATGGCTGGGCTTCGGCCACAACTACTGGGCCATGGTGGCCGCCGTCGTGCCGCTCGTGGGGCACTCCACCCGGCACCGGGTCAGCCGCGGGGTGCAAAGAATCCTCGGCACGGCGATCGGGCTGGTGCTGCTGGCGGGGATCCTGCTGCTGCAGCCCGCCCCCTGGCAGACCGTACTGGTGATCGCCGCCTGCCAGTTCGGCGCCGAGCTGTTCATCGCGCGCCAGTACGTCCTGGCCCAGATCTTCGTCACCCCGCTGGCGTTGATTTCAACGTTGCTGGTGGTGCCTTCCTCGCCCGGCGCCCTGCTGCGCGACCGGATTTTTGAGACCGTCATCGGAGCCGCCGTTGGCGTCGCCGTCGTGCTCGCCCCGACGGTCTGGCGGCGGTTGCGCGGCAGCCAGGCTGCGCTGGCAGACGGCCCGGCGCGCCCCGCTGACCCGTCAGGACGGGTCTAAGGACCCTGTCCCGGCGGATGCCCGCACGAAAGGCTACTCTGGGCACAGCCGTGTGCGCCGAGACTTTGGGGGAGTGCTGTGGAAGTTGTTGAGGTACGAACGAAGGACGTGCTGCACGTCAGCGGACTCGTCAAACGGTACGGCGAGCTGACCGCCGTCGACGACGTTTCGTTTCATATCCGCGCCGGGGAAACGTTCGGGCTGCTGGGCCCCAATGGCGCCGGCAAGACCACCATCATTTCCATGGTCGCGGGCCTGATTCCGGCCAGCGAGGGAACCATCCGCGTGGCGGGCCGGGACATGACCCCGTCCGAGACGGAGGCCAAGCGGGTCATCGGCCTGGTCCCGCAGGAACTGGCCATCTACCCGGACCTGACCGCCCGGGAAAACCTGAAGTTTTTCGGCCGGCTGCAGGGACTCACCGGCAAGGGGCTCACCGAGCGCACCAACGAGGTGCTGGAGCTGATCGGTCTGAGCGACCGTGCCGGCGACCTGACCAAGAAGTACTCCGGCGGCATGAAGCGCCGGCTGAACATCGGCATCGGCCTGCTCCACCGGCCCAACCTGCTGATCCTGGACGAACCGACCGTCGGAGTGGACCCGCAGTCCCGCAACTCCATCCTGGAATCCGTGGAAAAGCTCTCCGTCGAGGGCATGGCGGTGCTCTACACAACCCATTACATGGAGGAAGCCGAGCGGCTCTGCGACCGGATCGCGGTCATTGACGAGGGCCGGATTCAGGCCGAGGGCACCCGGGACCAGCTGATCACGCTGACCGGCGGGGTGGACCGGATCAACCTCCGCGGCGGCGGCAACATGTCCCGGGCCGCGGAGGCCCTCCGTCTGCTGCCGGCCGTGCAGCGCGTCGACACGGACGGGACCGGGCTGATGCTCACGGTCAGCGATGGACCCACCGCGCTCGCACGGATCGTGACCGGCGCCGGTGACGCCGGGATGTCGGTGACCTCCGTGGAGATCGTCCGGCCGGACCTTGAGTCCGTCTTCCTGCACCTGACCGGCAAAGCGCTGAGGGACTGATGATGCGGGGATTGTGGACCATGGTCGGGAACGACCTGCGCCAGCGCGTCCGGGACAAGTCCGTTTTCATCTTCTCCCTCGTCGTCCCGCTCGCGCTCATGGGAGTGTTGAGCCTGGTGTTCGGCGGGGTGGGCGAGGACACCGTTGAACTGCGGCCCGCCACCGTCGTCGCCAGCGCGGACGACGCCGACCAGTTGGCGGCGGCGCTGCTCGGCACCGTCGATTCACTTGAGATTCTGGACGTCACGGTCAAGCGGGTGCCATCCGACGCCGTCCGGACGGAGACCCGGGCCAGCGGGGCCGAGCTCGGCATCATCATTCCGGCGGGCTTCAGCGACGCCGTGCTGTCCGGACAGGCCGTTTCCGTCCAGCTCGTCGAGGGCAACGGCGCCAGCCTGGAAACCAACGTACTGATCACCGTAGTCCGGGGGATCGTGGACCAGTTCGCGGCCGGAACGGTGACCGCTGCCGCCGGCAGCATTTCCGGGCTTCCGGCCCAGGACCTCGCGGCGCTGGCCCGGCAGGCCTCGGCCGGGGCGCCCCTGCTGACGCTGGCCGAAGGCCAGGCCGCGGCCGAGCAACTCTCGCTTCGCGGCACACTCGTGGCGGGCCAGGCCGGGCTGTTCCTGATGTTCACGGTCGGGTTCGGCGTGCTGGGGCTGCTCGCGGAAAGGGAACAGGGCACCCTGGCCAGGCTGCGGTCGATGCCGGTCAGCGGCGGCACGGTGATAACGGCCAAGGCCTGCACCGGCTTCATCCTCGGGGTGGTCGCCACCACCGTCCTGCTCACCGCCGGCTCCCGGCTGTTCGACGTGTCCTTCGGCTCCCCGCCCGTGGTGGCCGTCCTGATCCTCGCCGTGGTGACGGCCGCCACCAGCCTGACGTTCGTGGTGGCGCGCCTGGTCCGGACAGCGGAGCAGGCCAACGTGGCGCAGTCCATCCTGGCGATGGTGCTGGGGATCGCCGGTGGCGCTTTCTTCCCGGTCCAGGGCACCGGCTTCGCCGCCACGCTGCTGGACCTCAATCCGATCGGGGCGTTCATCCGGGGACTCGGGATCTCCGCCGGCGGTGGAAGCTTCGGCGACATCCTGGCGCCGGTTGCAGTGATGCTGGCCTTCGCCGCGGCCGGGCTGCTGCTCGCTCGCCTGCTCCCGAACCGGGGGGCCCAGGTATGAGCGCCATCGCCGCGATCGCCGCCGTGGAACTGCGGCGCTTTCTGCGTGACAGGTCGAACATCTTCTTCGTCTTCATCTTCCCGTTCCTGCTGATCCTGCTGCTCGGTTCCCAGTTCGGTGCCGGCAGCAGCCAGGCACGGGTGGCCATCGCCGGTCCCAGCAGCGCTCTCTCCCAGGCCCTGAGCGCGGAACTCACCTCAGCCGGCGCCCACGTCGTTGACAGCAGCGCGGACGCCGCGCGGGCGGACCTCAGTCGCGGCCGCACCGACGTCGGGTTGTTCCTGGACGAGGCCGCCGCGAAGGCCTTCGACGCCGGTCAGCCGGCGGAGCTCGACGTCGTGATGGCCTCGCAGTCCTCCGCGCAGGCCGTGATCCAGCAGGTCCGCACCGCAGTGCAGGCCGTGGGCCTGGAGCGGACCCGCGTTGCTGCCCTAACCGGCGCCGGAATCCCCGAGGGGCAGGCGCGCCAGGCCCTTGACCAGGCCGCCGCGCAGGTGGCGGTGCCGAACGTGGAGATCGTGGACATCGACGCGGCCGTCCAGGAGTTCCGGGGACTGGGCCAGTTCGACCTCGGCGCCTCCCAGCAGGTGCTGCTCTTTGTGTTCCTCAGCTCGCTCGCCGGCGCGGCCACGCTGATCCAGTCACGGCGGTTCGGAGTGGTCGGACGGGTCATGTCCACGCCGGTTTCCAGCGGCCAGATCGTGGCCGGTCAGGCGCTCGGACGGTTCGCCATCGCCTTCGTCCAGGGCGGTGTCATTATGGTCGGCACCGCGCTGCTGTTCGGCGTCGACTGGGGCAACCCGTGGCTTTCCGGCCTGGTGCTGGTGATCTTCTGCGCCGTGGCGGCGGCCGCCGCGATGATTGTCGGTTCGGTGGTGGACAACGACACCGCCGCCTCCGGCGTGGGCGTGGGCGGCGGGCTGGTGCTGGCTGGCCTGGGAGGCTGCATGGTGCCTCCGGAGATCTTCCCGGAAGCGCTGGGCGCCGTCTCCTTCGCAACCCCGCACCGGTGGGCCTACGAGGCATTCGCCACCATCCAGCGGCAGGACGGCACTCTCGGTGACATCCTGCCCCAGCTTGGTGTGCTCGCGGGCATGGCAGCGGTGTTGCTCCTGGTCGGCGCCGGGCTCCTGCGGCGAAGCCTCGGCCGGGCCCTCTGACGAAGCCGGTCCGGCGCCGCACACCTCGTACCGGCGCCGACCGGCAGCGTAGAGTGGACGCAGAATCCATTCAACGGAAGTGAGCGTTATGGCCAACTCCGGCACCGGGGACTCGGTGGTTGACCGCGTAGTGAGGGTGATCGCAGCGTTCCCCGCGGGCGTCACCGTGCTGCCGCTCTCCGAGCTCGCGGACCGGGCCGGACTGCCGCTGAGCACCGCCCACCGGCTGGTCCGGCAGCTCGCCGGACACGGGCTCCTGGAGCTGGGCGGCGGCGGGTCCGTGCGGCTGGGACTGCGCCTATGGGAGCTGGTCAACCGGAATTCCCCCACCCTGGCCCTGCGCCAGGCGGCGATGCCCTTTATGGAGGACATCCAGCAGGTGCTGAACCAGAATGTAAACCTCGCCGTGCTGGAAGGCTGGGAGGCGCTCTTCGTCGAGCGGCTGTCCCGCCGCGGTTCCGTGGCCAACCGGGCCCAGATCGCCGGCCGGATGCCGGTACACGTCTCTTCTGCCGGGCTGGCCCTGATGGCCAACCAGCCGGCGGCGGTCCAGGCCGAGTACCTCCTCCAGTTCCACGATCCCGACGGCAGGGTGCAGCCCGACGAGCTCCGTACCCTGCTGCAGGAGACGGCCGGCCATGGCTTTGCGCAGCTGGCAGGCGTCGTGGACTCCGACACCTGGGGGATTGCCGTGCCGGTGCGGGACGCGAGGAACCGCACGGTGGCGGCGCTCGGCGTCGTCGTTCCGTTGCGGGAAGTGCGGCTTCAGGCGCTGGTTCCGGCCCTGCAGACGGCCGCCCGCGGCATCGGGCGGCAGCTGCAGGATCCGAGGGACACCCCGGCATTCCATTCAGCGGAATCTCTGTAACGCCTGTCACGTGTCCGGGCGCACACTGTAGCCAGAGAAACCATCCGGCCCCGGACGCCCAGCAGTCCGGGCCCCGCAACGAAGCGAGGACAGCATGGCACAACGCAAAGTCATCACCACCCAGGTCGCGATCATGGGCGCCGGCCCGGCAGGGCTGATGCTCTCCCACCTGCTGGCCAAGCAGGGAATCGAATCCACCGTGATCGAGATCCGCAGCCACCAGGAAATCTCGGAAACCGTCCGCGCCGGCATCCTTGAACACGGGTCCGTGAACATGCTCGTGGACAGCGGCGTCTCGGACCGCGTCCTGCGCGACGGCGACCGGCACGACGGGATCGAGCTGCGCTTCAACGGCGAGAGCCACCGGATCGACTTCCAGGACCTCGTCGGCGAGTCGGTCTGGCTCTACCCGCAGACCGACGTCTTCCTCGACCTCGCCGCCCGGCGCCAGTCCGACGGCGGCGATGTCCGCTACAGCGTCACCGACACCACCATTCATGACCTTGAGGGCAAACCGAAGGTCTGGTTTACCGATGCCGAGGGCGTGGAATGGGAGCTGCAGGCGGACTTCATCGCCGGCGCCGACGGCTCCCGCAGCCACAGCCGCTTCCAGATCCCCGAGGCCCAGCGCAAGTGGTATTTCCACGAATACCCGTTCGCCTGGTTCGGGATCCTGGCCGAGGCGCCGCGGAGCTCCGACGAACTGATTTACGCCAACTCCGAGAACGGGTTCGCCCTGATCAGCCAGCGGACCGAAACCGTGCAGCGGATGTACTTCCAGTGCGACCCGGACGAAGACGTCAACAACTGGAGCGAAGACCGGATCTGGGACGCCTTCCGCAGCCGGGTCAACGGCAACGGCTTCGAACTCAAAGAGGGCCCGGTGATCGACAAGACGGTGCTGAAATTCCGCAGCTTCGTGCACGCCCCGATGCGGCACGGCAAGCTGTTCCTCGCCGGCGACGCCGCCCACACCGTCCCGCCGACCGGGGCCAAGGGCCTGAACCTGGCGCTGCACGATGTCAAGGTGCTGTTCGAAGGCTTCGACAGCTTCTACAAGACCGGGAACACCGTGCTCCTGGACGCCTACAGCGACCGGGCTTTGGACCGGGTCTGGAAGGCCCAGCAGTTCTCCTACTGGATGACGTCCATGCTGCACACCCCGGCCAACGGCGATGACTTCGCGCGTGCCCGCCAGCTCGGCGAACTCAACTCCGTGGTGTCCTCCCGCCACGGCCGGGCTTACCTGGCCGAGGCCTACACCGGCTGGCCGGGATCTCACTAGGTCTCATTCTGACGGCCCGGACGTCCACCGAGACTCCGCACGTCGTGCATTAGTCCATCGACAGGCTCCAGGGCCAGGACTAGCCTATATACGTTCCAGCACGACCCGACAAGGACGACGGAGAGGTGTCCGATCATGGGAACCGCAGAGAATGCTGAACTGGTCCGGCGGGGGTTTGAGGCCTTCAACGCCGGTGATATGGCGAGCCTCAGCGAGATGTTCGCGGAGGACGCGGTCTGGCACGTTGCCGGAAGCGGCGTGCTGTCCGGCGCGAAGCAGGGCCGCGACGCCATCCTGGCCTACTTCGGCGAACTGGGAGCGCGCACCCAGGGCAACTTCCAAGCCAAGGTCGAGGACATCGTCGGCGGGGAAAACCACACGGTCGCGATCCAGCAAACCCAAGCAACAATCAACGATAAAACCCTGGACATGGCCACCATCATCACCTTTGTGGTCCGCGACGGAAAGATCACCGAAGGCCGGGAGTTCTTCGAGGACACGCGAAAGACGGACGATTTCTGGGTCTAACGGGCGGCCCGAAAAGGCCCCCGGACAAGTTAGGCACTCGGTGAGTTGGCAGTCCTACCCGCGTCGGCAGGCGCCGATCAGGGCAAAAGCGCGGGATCTTTGCGCGCTGCCTCCGCCAGGACCGGCGCCGGGCCTTGCTCGGCGGCCCCGGCCTTTGCGGTTCTCGCTTGCCTCCGGCCCGTCCTGCCGTACACCAGATACATCGTCACTCCGGTGATGACCATCAGCAGCACCGTGTAGACGAAGGTGTTGGACACCCCGTCGACGCCCTCGGCGCCGTCGGTATTGGCCTTGATGACCAGGCCAAGCGGCTGGAACAGCGGGTGGGCCAGGAAGATCGCCGTGTCGTAGTCGTCCAGCATGCTGTTGAAGTTCAGCGCCGTGATTGCCGCCGCGGCCGGCAGCACAATCGGCAGCAGGATCCGGCGGAAGATGTACAGCGTCTTGGCGCCCATGATGTTGGCGGCCTCTTCGAGCGAGGAGTTGACCGACGCGAAGGACGCCTTCAGCATCCGCAATGTGAACGGGATCTTCACGGTCACGAAGGCGATCAGCAGGATGACCGTGGTTCCGGTCAGGACCGCGCCGCCCACCAGCGGGTTGGGGTGGTCGTAGCTCAGGATCAGGCCCAGGGCCAGCAGCGCCGACGGCAGGATCCACGGGATGTGGAGCAGGTATTCGAACGCCGTGGTGACCCAGTTGCGGTATTTCTGCAGCATCCGAGCCACAAAGAGCAGCCCTCCGACGGCAATCAGCGAAGCCAGGGCGCTGTAAACGATGCTGATCACGAAGGGCCGGAGGCCCGAGGACTGGGTGAGCACCCGCACGTAGTTGTCCAGGGTCAGGCTGCCCGGCGACAGCTGTCCGGTCTGGATGGCGGCGCCATCGGCAAACGAGTACACCACGATCAGCACGACAGGCAGGGTGTAGACAGCGAACAGCAGATACGCGATGACGTGGACGGCGGCGTTGGCGGCGGGGTTGCGGATCTGCTGTTTCTGCAGCCCGGAGGAGACCTTGGAGACCGAGAAGTAGGTGCCGCCCTTCTCCAGCCGGGTCATGACAGCCAGCATCAGGATGGTGGCCACGCCGAGGATAACGGCGAGCAGCGCGGCGAGGTCCCGCGACGTCGGGCTGTTGGAAAAGGTGAGGATCATCGGGGTGATGGTCTGGAAGTCCCGTCCACCCAGCACCTGCGGGGCGCTGAGGGCACCGAGGCCGGTCAGGAACGAGAGTACGGTCACGGCAAAGAGTGTGGGCTTGAGCATCGGCAGGACAATCCGCCGCAGGATCGTCCAGGTGGACGCGCCCATGTTCCGGGCGGCCTCGATGGTCTGGTAATCCACCCCTTTGAGGGCGTTGGCGACGAAGAGCATGTGGTTCGTGGTGGTGGCAAAAGTCATCACGGCAAGGACGGCAAAGAACCCGGAAAACCACCCGGGGTCCATGCCGGGAAACAGCGACAGCAGGAAACCGGTGACAATGCCCTTGTCCCCGTAGATGAACTTATAGCCGGCCGCCAGCACAATCCCGCCGTAGATAAAGGTCGAGGCGTAGCCGAGGAACAGGATCCGTGAGCCGCGAATCCGGAAGTACTGGGTGACCAGCACAATGAAGATTCCGACTGCATTGACGGTAATGGACAGGGCGACCGCCAGCAGGAAGCTGTTGCCGAGTGACTTCATGGCCCGCTGGGAGGAGAAGAGCTTCTCGGCGGCGCGTCCCGAGAAGCTTCCGTTCGGGAAGAAGGTCTGGATCAGCACGTTCGCATTGGGCCAGACGAGGAAGGCCGCGATGAACCAGGTCAGCACGACACCGGCGATCAGGACAGCGGGGGAGCGCAGCATGCTCCGGGTGCTGGCACCGTTCTGGGCGCCGCCGCTGCTCACGGCCGGGCCGCTTCCGGCAGCCGGGTGCCCAGTGACTGGCCTGTTTCCGCGTGGTACTGCAGGACGTGCCGCGGCTGGACGTACACGGTTGCCTGGCTGCCGGTATCGGGATGGTCACCGCCGTCTTCCTTGACGAGGAGCCGGACTTCGGATCCGTGGCAGCTCACGACATACCGGCTGTGTAGCCCGTGGTAACTCTTCGAGACGACTGTCCCCTGCATCGGAACGGCGGAGCCGTCCCCGCCGTCAGGTTCCAGCGAGGCCTTTTCCACCCGCAGGTAGGAATTGGCCGTGGGGTCGAGGGCGTAGGTCGACTTCCGGTTCAGTTCGGCAACGAAGTCTCCGGTGAGGCGCGAGCTGTCGCCGATGAAATTGCAGACGAATTCGGTCGCGGAGTCCTCGTAGATGTCCTGCGGGGTGCCCACCTGCTCCACCACACCCTTATTGAAGACGGCCACCCGGTCGCTCATCGCCAGGGCCTCGTCCTGGTCGTGGGTGACGTAGACGGTGGTGATGCCGAATTCGTGCTGCAGGTCCTTGAGCTGCTGCCGCAACTGGTGCCGGAGTTTGGCGTCCAGGTTCGAGAGCGGCTCGTCCAGGAGCAGGATTTTGGGCTGCAGAACGAGTGCCCGGGCGACGGCGACGCGCTGCTGCTGCCCGCCGGAGAGCTCCGTGACATTCTTGCGCAGCTGGTCGTCGGACAGCTCCACGCGCCGGGCGATTTCGCGCACGAGCCGGTCGCTCTCGGCCGACTTTTCCTTGCGAACCTTGAGGCCGAAGGCGATGTTTTCCCACACGCTCATGCTGGGGAACAGGGCGTAGTTCTGGAACACCATGCCGACCTGCCGTTTGTCGCTCGGGAGCCGGGTGACCGGCTTGCCGTCGACGTACACTTCACCGGCGGACGGCTCAATGAACCCGGCCAGGGTTCGCAGCGCCGTCGTCTTCCCGCAGCCGGACGGCCCCAGGAGCGTAAAGAACTCACCTGGTTTTACCTGGAGATTCAGCTCTGGGATGGCGGTGAAGTCACCGAAGGTGACTTCGATGTTCTCGAAACGGATCATCGGAAACCTGTTCTTTCTGGCGGCTGGGCGCTTGGCGCGAAGTACGGCAGTGGGCCCGTGTGGCCGGCATCAGCGCCGGCCACACGGGGCCGCACCCCTAGCTCATGTATTCAAGTTCGATCTTTTCCACCCAGGCGCCCATGTTCGCCTGGACGAACGTCCAGTCGATGTCCTGCTGCTTGAGCGTATTGAAGAACTCGACGACCTCCGGCTTGGCCTTGGCGACGGCCGTCTTGTTGACCGGCATGGAATTGAACTGCTGCGCCCACGCGCCCTGGGTCTCGGCGCTGCCGAACCAGTCGATGAACTTCAAGGCCTCGTCCTTTTTGTCTGTGCCCTTGACCAGGGCAACCTGCTCGATGGCCAGCGGGACGCCGACTGTCGGCATGACCGTCTCAACATTGACCTTGAAGGAGTTCTCACGCTCGGTGATGATCGAGGACGGCATCTGGCCCATGTCGGTGTCGCCCGAGGCGATGCGGGCGAAGAGGTCGGTCTTGGCGACGGCCGGGGTGCCGTTCTTGAAGTAGCCTTCGATCTGCTTCCAGCCCTCGTCCGAGATACCCAGCTCGCCGCTGTCGTCCTTGTAACGGGTCAGGATGCTGGCGAACACCAGTTGTGCGGTCGCGGTTCCGAGGCCCGTGACGCGCTCATAGCGGGACTTGAATTTGTCCTGCGTCCACAGGTCGGTCCAGTCCTTGGGAGCCTCGTCCTTGCTGAACTTGTCGGAGTTGTAGCCGAGCAGGATGGCCTGCTGCACCAGCGGCCAGTAGGCCTTGTTGGCACCCTTGTCGCCCTTGGCGGCGTCGACGTCGGCCGACCAGGAGGGTGTGATCGGCTCGATCGCGCCCGCGGCCTTGATCTGCTCGAAGTACATGTTGTTCAGCCCGAACGCGACGTCGGCGATCGGGTTGTTCTTTTCGGCAATCAGTTTGTTGGTGGCATCGGCGCCGCCCGCACCTACGATTTCGATTTTGAAGCCGGCCGCCGCGGCCTGCTGCGTGAGCCATTCGCCGCGGCCCTCACCGTTGGAATTGGTGTAGACGATCAGTGTTTCGCCGGTGGGAGGTCCGGAGGGGGCTGCGGCGGCGGTGCCGGGGGCGGGTTCGGACGGTGCGGGGGCTGCAGCGCCCGCACCGCAACCGGAGAGAAGGGAGACGGCGACAATGCCAGCGACCATGATTTTCAATCTGCGCACGAGGGAGACTCATTTCTGAATGGGACCAGAGGTCAACGTCCGGCCAGCCTATAGCGGCAGGAACCGGTTCCGCGCTCAATGGCCATCAAATCGACTAAATAACTCGGAGTGGGGCCTCGAGTCTGGTCGACCTGCCGCAACAGCTGGCTTCCCCCGTCTTAACGGGCCGTGAATATCGGTCGCGTCGGCACGGCCGCTGGCTGTCGTCGAACCCGGCTGGTCCCTAGTTCTCCGCGAGCGTCTCCGTCAGGTGGTGCGTCGGGATCCGGTCCCGGTCATAGGTGATCCCGGTGTAGCCGTGGGGTGCGGGCTTGCCGTGCGGATCGAGGTTCACAAAAACGATTTCCTCGATCGTGAGGATGCTCTGCCGGGTGATCATGTTCCGGACCTCGGCGCGCATGGTGAGCGATGTCCGGCCGAAGCGGGTGGCGGTCAGCCCCATCTCGATCAGGTCGCCCTGGACGGCCGAGCTGACGAAGTTGATTTCGGAGATGTACTTGGTGACGGCACGGCCGTTGCCGAGCTGCAGGATGGCGTAGATCGCGGCTTCCTCGTCGATCCATTTCAGCAGGCTCCCGCCGAACAGCGTGCCGTTCGCGTTGAGGTCTTCGGGGCGCACCCACTTTCGGGTGCGGAAGGTGATGTCTGCCTTTTCCATAGTGCGAGGTTAGCCGACGCCGGCACGCCGGACCCTGTGTGACGGCGGCGGCACTGCCACCGGCCCTGCCCAACGTCCCGCCCAACGCTGCGCTAGCGCCGGCCGTAGACTCTGGGCATGGACGCAATCTCGGTCATCGGCGGCGGCATCGCCGGCCTGGCGCTGGCCGCCTGCCTTGACCCCCACCGCTTTACGGTGACCGTCCACGAGCGCCGCGCAGAGCCGCCGCCGGTGGAGGCGTCGCTGGCCGTGTGGCCGGAAGCCCAGCGTGCCCTGGCCGTGCTGGGCATTCTCCCGGCGGTCCGTGCGGCCGGATCGGGCTTCGGAGCCCTGGCGCTCCGGGACGGAGCCGGGAACGTTTTGTTCACGGCCGGGGCATCAGGCGTCATCGGGGTGTCCCGTGCGGATCTGCTCCGGCTGCTGGACGCGGCGGTGCCCGACTCGGTTGCCAGGGTCCACGGCGAGGTGGCAGCACTGCCGGGTCCGGGCCTTGTGGTCGGCGCCGACGGAGTGCACAGCATTGTCCGCCGGAGCGTCTGGGGCGAGCGCACCGGGGCCAGGCTCAGCCCCTATCTTGCGCTACGCGGCATCATCGACGAGCCGGTCCCGTCCGGCGGCGGCGGTGAATACTGGGGCCGCGGACAGTTGTTTGGCATTGCGCCCGCGTCCCGGGACCGGACCTACTGGTACGCCTCGTACCGCTCGGCGCTGGGGCCCGGCGGCATCGACGTCGAAGAAGCCCTGGACCACACCCGCGCGCGTTTTTCCGGCCGGGCCGCCGGCATGGACCGGGTCCTGGCCGCCGCGACGCCGGCCGGGACGCTGGCGCAACGGGTCTGGACGGTGCTCTGTCCGGGCAGCTACGGGCGGGACGGCGCGGTGCTGGTGGGCGACGCGGCGCACGGCATGACCCCCAACCTGGGCCGCGGCGCCTGCGAGGCGCTGATCGACGCCGTCACGCTCGCGGAACTGCTCAACTCCCGCCCGCTCCCGGAGGCCCTGCGGGCGTACAACCGGCGGAGACTGCTGCGCAGCCAGGCGTTGCGCGTGGCGTCCTCGGCGATGGCACGGCTGGCACTCGCGGAGGGTGCCCAGCCGCTGCGCGACCGGCTGCTGCGGCTGGCCGGCAGCCGGGGCGGCGCCGGCGTCGAACGCTGACGGCTAGGCCATGGCGGTGTGCGCTGCGCTGTGCGAGTCGATCGCCTTCGCGTAGCAGGAGGAATGCTCCACCCCGACGTAGGGTCCGAAGTTCGGCACCGGGGCAAAGCCGGAGCTCTCGTAGAACTGCCGGCCGTCCGTCTGCACCGAACCGGCCTCCGCGGTGATGGAGGTGATGCCGAGGGAATGGGCATGTCCTTCCAGGGCCGCGAGGATGGAACTGGCCACCCCGGAGCCGCGGGTGTACGGGAGCACATAGAGCCTTTTGATTTCCGCCGTGTGCGAGTCGAGGATGCGCAGCCCGCCGCAACCCACGGGCTGCCCGGACGCCTTGTCGTGGGCGACGAGGAACACGGCCGTGTCAGCGTCCGACGGCGGCGGCCCGGGTTCGTGGTCGTTGGTGCCGAAGCGGGCGTCCAGTTCGGCCTGCTGGGCGGCGCGGAGATCCGCGCCCACCGGGTTGGCCCAGGTGACCTGACGGATGTTAAGCCGCGGGTTGGTCTGCATGACTGCCTCGTTTCGCCGAAGGGTTATGCAGTCTAAGGCTAGGCACCTGCCGTTTCAGCCGTGTTTCCTGCCGGTAAGCGTTGCGCTACGCCGGACGGCCGGTGGGGTCCTCCGCCGTCGGATCCGCCAGGGCGAGGCCTCCCACGGGGCTCTCGTCCCAGTGGATCAGCCGCCAGCCGGCGTCGGGATCGCCCTCCAGCGCCACGATGCCCGTGTTGGCAATGACGTGGCGGACCGCGAACTCGGGTTCCACGTTGGCGGCACGCAGCCCTGCCCAGACCCTGATGGCGGCGCCGTGGCTCACCACGGCCACCGCGCCGGAACCCGGGGCGCCCCCGGCTGCGCCCGCAATCCGGGCTATCGCGGCGTCAAACCGGTCGAAGAAGTCGTGGCCGCTGGGCCCGGCCGGTATCCGGCGGTCCAGGTCCCCGGCGGTCCAGGCGGCGACCGTTCCGAAGTAGCGCTGGTGCGATTCATGGTCTGTCAGCTTTTCCAGGGAACCCGCCTCGATTTCCCGCAGGCCCGCGAGGATGCCGACGTCGAGTCCGCGCCGGGTGGCCAGGGGTTGCGCCGTGATCTGGGTACGGATCAGCGTGGACGCGAACAGGAGGTCGACCTGCTCATTCGCCAGCGACCGCGCCAAGGCGGCGGCCTGCCGCTCCCCGAGGTCGGTCAGGCCGGGTCCGGGGTGCGCGGTGTCCAGCTGGCCCAGGACGTTTCCGGGTGTCTGGCCGTGGCGGATGAGCAGCAGCCTCATGCGAGGTGGTCCACCAGCTTGTCCGCGATGCCGGTGTACTTGCCGGGGGTGAGCGCCAGCAGCCGGGCTTCGGCGTCGGTGGACAGGCCCAGGCTGAGGACGAACTCCTGCATCCGGGCGGCGTCGACGCGCTGCCCGCGGGTCAGGTCCTTGAGCCGCTCGTACGGGTTCTCCATGCCTTCGACGCCGGCGATGGCCTCGGCGCGCATGACCATCTGGACGGCCTCGCCCAGGACTTCCCAGTTGGTGTCAAGGTCCGCGGCGAGCACGTCCTCCGCCACCTTCAGGCGGTCCAGTCCCTTCGCCACGTTGGAGACGGCGAGCAGTGAGTGGCCGAATGCCACCCCGATGTTGCGCTGCGAGGAGGAGTCGGTCAGGTCGCGCTGCCACCGGGAGGTAACCAGGGTGGAGCCCAGGACATCCAGCAGCCCGGAGGAGATCTCCAGGTTGGCCTCGGCGTTCTCGAAACGGATCGGGTTGACCTTGTGCGGCATGGTGGAGGAACCGGTGGCGCCCTCGACCGGGATCTGCACAAAGTAGCCGATCGAGATGTAGCTCCAGATGTCCGTGCAGACGTTGTGCAGGATCCGGTTGAACCGCGCGACGTCGGCGTACAGCTCGGCCTGCCAGTCGTGGCTTTCGATCTGGGTGGTCAGCGGGTTCCAGTTCAGGCCCAGGCCTTCGACGAAGCTCTTCGCGACGTGCTCCCAGTCGGCGCCGGGGACGGAGGCCACATGGGCCGCGTAGGTGCCGGTGGCGCCGTTGATTTTGCCGAGGTACTCGGTCCGGGAGATCCGGTCCAGCTGGCGGGTCAGGCGGTGCGTGATGACGGCCAGTTCCTTGCCGAGCGTGGTCGGGGTGGCCGGCTGGCCGTGCGTGCGGGAAAGCATCGGCACCGCCCGGTTGGCTTCAGCCATGGCGCTGATCTGTGCGACCAGCGTCCGGGCTGCGGGCAGCCACACGTCCTCCACGGCGCCCTTGATACCCAGGGCGTAGGAGAGGTTGTTGATGTCCTCGGAGGTGCAGCCGAAATGCACCAGGGCGGTCAGGTGTTCGATCCCGATGCCGGCCAGGCGGCGGCCGATGTAGTATTCGACGGCTTTGACGTCGTGCACCGTCACAGCTTCGATCTCCGCCAGTTCGCGCACGGAGCCGGCGTCGAATTCGGTGACGATGGCGCGCAGCTTCTCCTGCTGCTCGGCGGTCAGTGCCCCGGCGCCGGGCAGCACGTTGTTGCCCGTCAGGTGGATGAGCCATTCAACCTCGACGGCGACCCGGTCGCGGTTAAGGGCGGCCTCGGAAAGGTAGTCGACCAGCGGCGCGACGGCGGACTGGTATCGGCCGTCCAGCGGGCCGAGCGCGATCTGGAGGTCGGACGCGGCGAGGGCCAGGCGTCCGGACGGCGTGCGGGTATCGGCTGTGGCGGCAGTTTCAGGCATAGGCCGATTCTTTCACGAACTGCCTCCGGGCCTTAAGCGCGCCGATCCATGTGACTTCCGGCCGGGGTGCGCCGGGATCCTGGGGACCGGTTCGCCGGCCCTTCGGTCCGGCTGTTCTGCCGGCGTTGTCCACATAACCACTCTGGGAGCTTCAGTCCGCCGGCCGGTTTCCCTAGCGTCGGTGGTATGAGCTCGGGGACCAGCAGCACCAGTACCACCGGATACAGAGCTGCCGGACATGGCGCTGCCGGAGACAGCACCGCCGGAAACGGCACCGTGGGCACCGCCGGCGGCAGTGCGTCGGCGGGCGCCTTGCTGGCCTCCGACACCGCCGCCTGCGCTTCGCGCTGCTATGAGGTCCAGCAGCTGGGCGCCCGCCTGGCCGCCTGCGCAGACCGCACCGACGCCGTCCTGGCCCAGCTCGTCCGGACGGAACTGCAAAGCTGGCAGTCCCCGGCCGGCAGGGCGTACCGGACGGCGCTGTCGCTGCAGGCTGCGGCCCTGAGTCGGAGTCGAACGGCCCTGCAGGAGGCTGTTGCCGCGGTGCTCCGGCATGCCCAGCTCGTGGCCGTATCCTCTGGACGGCCGGGCTACTAATGGCCGAGGCCTCACCAGCCGGCACCGGTGGGGCGCCGGTATCCGCCGCTCCCGTGGACGGTCTCATGATCCGCGGGGGAGTGGGCGGACTCAGCTTCCAGTTCGAGGAATTGCTTGCCGGGGTTGCGGTCCTGGAAGGAGTCGTCCGGGAGCTGGCTGCCGTGGAGGCGGAGACCGACGGAGTGCGTCGGGCCCTGTTCCCCTACCAGTTTGACGCGTACTCCAGTGGCAGCCAGGCGATTATCGCCGTCGGGGAAGGGAGCCGCGCCGTCGGCCGCGTCCGGATGGAGCTCGAGCGCCTGTGCAACGAGGTCCGGGCGAGCCATCACGAGTATGAGTCCGCCGAAGCCGGGAACACCCTGCTGCTGCGGATCGCCCGGACCGGTCCCGGGTTCTGGCCTCTGTGGGGACTGTTCGGGCTGCCTCCCATCACCGTGCGCGACTCGGTGCAGGACGAGATCGCCCAGGCGCCCACGAGGCTGGCGCTCCTGCTTGGCCTGCCGGCCGGGGCGGAAGGCGTGACGGGGGTGGCCGCGGCAGCGGCTACAGCGGGAAGCGCGGCCGGTGTCCGCTCGGCCATCCGCGGGTTGACGGCCGGGCAGGGCCTGGAGTTCCTTCGGCCCAGGCCGGTCCGGATCGCCGGCCGGGAAACCCGGACCGAAGAGGTCGACGTGTCACCGGCAGGGTTGCTGCTGCGGGCCGAGGCCGTCGGCCGGAACAGCGGGGACATCGAGGTCCTCGAGCTGGGGGAGGGCAGCAGCCGCGCCTGGGTGGTGGTCATCCCCGGCACACAGCTCGAGGGGCTGCCGCCGGGCACCAACCCCTTCGACACCGGCGGCATCGCGGAAGGACTTGGCTTCGGCTCGGCGGAAACAGCCGCGGCCATCCGACAGGCGCTGGCTGAGGCGGGCGCCGAATCCGGTGACCAGGTGGCGGCGGTCGGCTTCAGCCAGGGCGGTATCCACGCCATGAACCTCAGCCAGGACAGGGCGTTCCTGGCCGACTACGATCTGAAGTTCGTGCTCACGGCGGGTTCGCCGGTGGGCGGGATCGAGCCGGTTGCCGGCACCAGCAGCCTGCATCTGGAACATGAGCAGGACTGGGTGCCAGGGGCGGACGGGCTGCCCAACCCGGACACTAAAAACCGGGTAACCGTGACCTCGGCCAGTCCGATCCCCGGCCACGAATGGCTGAGCCCCGGCATGGGACCGGGCCACGAGATGGGCCGCTACGCCGACAGCGCCCGGATCGCCGCAGCCAGCCCGGACCCGTCACTCCAGGCTTCGACCGCTGCGCTCGTGGGCGTCGTGGGCGCCGGCGGCACCGCCACGGTCACCCGTTTCTCCCTGCGGCGCGACGCCATGCCGCCGCGCCCCGGACAGCCCCAGGCGCCGGGGCCGCGGCCCGGGCGGGGAGATGCTGCCGGCGTCGGTCCTAACGCTCGAGCGCGGGAAGGCGGTTCGCCACAAGGGACACAGCGCTGACAATGAGGGCGGCCAACACGGCGGTCCAGAAGAAACTGTCAATGGTGAAGTGCACCGTGGTGTAGCTGCTGATCCAGGACGTCAGGTAGAGCATTGCCGCGTTGATGACCACCGTGAACAGCCCCAGCGTGAGGATGGTGATCGGCAGCGACAGCACGCTGACGATGGGCTTGACGAAGGCGTTGACGAGGCCGAAAATCAAGCCGATGAACAGGTAGCCCAGGAGGACGCTGGCCGTGTCGTTGCCGGGCGTGGAAATGTCCAGGCCGTTGAGGACCCAGCATGCCAACGCCAGGGCCAGACCGTTGATGATGACTCGAACGATGAATGAGCGCATGGGCCCATGCTGTCATAACCCCGCCGCCGGTGGCAGGACCGGGAAGTAGGCTGGTTGGCATGACTTCATCAGAGAACACGGCCGGGGGCGTCAGGCCCCGTCCCGTGATGGACCTTCTTCCCCGCTACGCGGCCGGCAAACCGCCCGTCCCCGTCGAGGGTCTGGCCAGCTACAAGCTTTCCTCCAACGAAAACCCGCTCCCCCCGATCCCTGCAGTGCAACAGGCCATCGCGGCGCAAAGCGACTTCAACCGCTACCCGGATCCGCTGAGCAGCAGGCTGCGCGCCGCCCTCGCCGGATTCCTCGATGTTCCCGCCGAGGACATCGTCACCGGAGCCGGAAGCCTCGGGGCCCTGAACCAGCTGCTGGCCACGTTCGCCGGGCAGAACGACGACGGCAAGCCGGACGAGGTCATCTACGCCTGGCGCTCCTTCGAGGCGTACCCGATCTCCGTGGGCCTGGCCGGGGCAGAGAGCGTCCGGATCCCGTTGACCGGTGACGGCCGCCACGATCTCGACGCCATGGCCGAAGCAGTAACGGCGCGCACGCGGATGATCCTGCTGTGCACGCCCAACAACCCCACCGGCCCTATTCTCACCGCCGAGGAAACCGAGCGCTTCATCAAGCGGGTCCCCTCCGACGTCGTGGTAGTCATCGATGAGGCCTACCAGGAGTTTGTCCGCGACGAGCACGCCGTCGATGGCATCGAAATGTACCGAAAGTACAACAACGTTGTTGTCCTTCGGACGTTCTCCAAGGCCCACGGCCTGGCGGGGCTGCGGGTCGGCTACAGCGTCTCCCACCCCGACCTCACGCAGTACCTGCGCGTCGCCGCCACCCCGTTCGCGGTCTCCCAGATCGCCGAATCCGCGGCCGTGACGTCACTGGGACACTTCGGCGAGGTTGTAGAAAGGGTACAAAGCATCGTGGACGAACGGGACCGGGTCACCGCCGGTCTGCGTGACCTCGGCTGGTACGTTCCGGAAGCCCAGGGCAACTTCGTCTGGCTCGATCTGGGCGCCGACAGTGCGGAATTCGCCGCCCTTGCGGCGGAACGTGCCCTCTCCGTGCGGGCCTTTGCCAACGAGGGGGTGCGGGTCAGCATCGGCGAGGCGGAGGCCAACACCCGCTTCCTGGAACTCTGTTCGATCTATACAAAACCGCCCCGGCGTTCCTAGCGCTTAACATGACGGCCGCGGCCTGGCTGCTGCGGATAAAGTAAGGACCAGTAAGCCAAAATATATGCCGGACCGGGAATGTATTACCGGTCCGGCATATATCCCAGCGATTGCGGCGCATTCGGATGCGGCAAGCAAGGAGACGGTATGGGCGCCACACATCTGCCCGCTACCGAGTTCGACGGAAGCGACATTGAGGACCGGCTTGAGGCGGAAGCCGAAGCGCGGCTGGGCGATCCTGCCGAGCCGATGGTGCAGCTCCTCGCTCCGGACGGAACTCTCGGCTCCGATCCCGTCTTCTCGGCGTACGCCGAGCGGATCGACCCGGAGAAACTGCGCGGATTCTATGCCGACATGGCCAGGATCCGCCGCTTTGATGTTGAGGCCACCGCGCTCCAGCGGCAGGGCCAGCTGGCGCTGTGGGTGCCGCTCACCGGCCAGGAGGCCGCCCAGATCGGCTCCGGCAGGGCAAGCCAGCCGCAGGACTATATCTTCCCCACCTACCGCGAGCACGGCGTCGCCCTGACCCGCAACGTGGACCTTGCCGAACTGCTGCGCCAGTTCCGCGGCGTCTCGAACGGTGGCTGGAACCCCAAGGACACCAACTTCCACCTCTATACCCTGGTCCTCGCGGCCCAGACCCCGCACGCCGTGGGCTACGCGATGGGCATCCAGCGCGACCAGAAATTCGCGGCCGCGGCCGCCATCGCGGACGGGGCCGGGGCCGCGGGCCAGGCCGCAGAGCCCAACGCGGCGGTGATGGTCTACTTCGGCGACGGCGCCAGCTCCGAAGGCGATGTGCACGAGTCGATGGTGTTCGCCGCGTCCTACAAGGCCCCCGTCGTGTTCTTCTGCCAGAACAACCACTGGGCCATCTCCGTCCCCAGCTCCGTACAGACCCGCATCCCGCTCGCCAACCGGGCCAAGGGCTACGGCTTCCCGGGCATCCGGGTGGACGGAAACGACGTGATCGCAGTCCATGCCGTCACCGAGTGGGCGCTGGAACGGGCCCGCCAGGGTGAGGGACCGGTGCTGATCGAGGCCTTCACCTACCGCGTCGGGGCCCACACCACGGCCGACGATCCCACGAAGTACCGGGAATCCGCCGAGGAAAGCCGGTGGCGGGCCAAGGATCCGCTGGAGCGGCTGGAGAAGTACCTCCGCGCCCAGGGGCTGGCCGACGACGCTTTCTTCGAGCAGGTCCGGGCCGACGGCGACGAACTCGCCGCCTATGTCCGCAAGACCACCTACGACCTCGAAACTCCGGACATCCGGACCGCTTTCGCCAACACCTACGTGGAAGCGCACCCGCTGGTGGCCGAGGAGCTGGCCTGGTTCGAGGAGTACAGCGCAGGATTTGCCGAGGAGGCGTCCGCCGATCACGCGTCTGCCGATCAGGCACAATCAGGCACGGCAGCACCTGCAGCCACGGCCCCGGCAGAAGGGGCGGCCAACTGATGGCCACCATGACCATTGCCAAGGCCATCAATGAAGGCCTCCGCGCGACACTGACCAACCACCCCCGGGCGCTGCTGATGGGCGAGGACATCGGCCCGTTGGGCGGGGTGTACCGCGTCACCGACGGCCTGATCGCCGAGTTCGGCGCCGACCGCGTGGTGGATACACCGCTGGCCGAGTCCGGCATCATCGGCACCGCGATCGGTCTGTCCCTGCGCGGCTACCTGCCGGTCTGTGAAATCCAGTTCGACGGCTTTGTGTTCCCGGGTTTCAATCAGATCACCACTCAGCTGGCCAAGATGCACTCCCGCAGCAACGGCAACCTGACCGTGCCGGTCGTCATCCGGATCCCCTATGGCGGCGGCATCGGATCGATCGAGCACCACTCGGAGTCCCCGGAGGCGCTGTTCGCCCACACGGCCGGGCTGCGGATCATCACCCCGTCCAACCCGCACGACGCCTACTGGATGATCCAGCAGGCGGTCGACTGCCAGGATCCCGTGATCGTCTTCGAACCGAAGCGCCGCTACTGGCTCAAGGGTGAAGTCGACACTGAGTCCCCCGGGGCGTCCGCGGATCCGTTCAAGGCTCACGTGCTCCGCGAGGGAACGGACGCCACGGTCGTGGTCTACGGCCCCCTGGTGCCGGTGGCCCTGGCGGCCGCCAATGCCGCCTCGGAGGACGGCCACAGTGTCGAGGTCATCGACCTGCGGTCCATCTCACCGATCGACTTCGACACCGTCACGGACTCCGTCCGGAAGACGGGCCGGCTGGTTGTGGCCCACGAGGCGCCGACTTTCGGCGGAATCGGTGGGGAAATCGCGGCGCGGATCAGCGAGCGAGCCTTTCACTCGCTCGAGGCGCCCGTGATCCGCGTCGGCGGCTTCCACATGCCGTACCCGGTGGCCAAGGTGGAGGAAGACTACCTGCCGGACATCGACCGCATCCTTGAAGCACTGGACCGTGCCCTTTCCTACTGACCGCTTCCGCTGAGGCGCCTTCTCCCACCAAGGACAACATGACTCTCCACAAGTTCAACCTCCCCGACGTGGGCGAAGGGCTGACCGAGGCCGAAATCGTCGCCTGGAAGGTCAAACCCGGCGACACGGTGGCCATCAATGATGTCCTGTGCGAAATCGAGACGGCAAAGTCCCTCGTGGAACTGCCGTCCCCGTTCGCCGGAACCGTCACCGAACTGCTCGTCCCTGAGGGCCTGACAGTCGACGTCGGGACCCCGATCATCAGCGTCAGCGATGCGGCGCCGTCCAGCGCGGCAACCGGCCCGGCTCCGGGCACCGCCCCGGCCCCCGATGCTCCGATGTACGGAACGCTGGAGCCGGACACGGCCGACGCCGGCGAACCGGCAGGGCGCCCGGCAGGCGGTCCGCTGGTGGGCTCCGGTCCCAAGGCCGACGCCGTCAAGCGCCGCCGGCGGGTGGCCGCTCCGGCGGCGAAGCCGGCGGTTTCTACAGGCGCCGTCGCCAGGCCGGTTCCGCTGGCCGAGCCCGTTGAGGCGCACGACATCTGGATCAGCCCGGAGGCCGTCGCCCAGGCGGAGCGCCCGGCCCCGGCTGACAACATCGACCTGCGGCCCACGCTCGGCGGCGCCATCAGCGGCCTGGTCAGCAGAGTCCTTGCCAAGCCGCCCGTGCGAAAGATTGCCCGGGATCTCGGTATCGATCTGGCCGATGTCGTCCCCACCGGAGCCCGCGGCGAAGTCACCCGTGAGGACCTCGTGAGTTACCAGGCGCAGCGCGACGCCGAGGTGGACCAGGCCGACACGTTCTGGGGCAAGACCGGCCGCCCGCAGGAGCAGCGGATCGAGCGGATTCCAGTCAAGGGGGTCCGCAAGGCCACCGCGAGGGCCATGGTCGAGTCGGCCTTCGCCGCCCCGCACGTCAGCATCTTCGTCGACGTCGACGCCAGCCGGACCATGGAGTTCGTCAAGCGACTCAAGGTGTCACGCGATTTCGAAGCTATCAAGGTCTCCCCGCTGCTGATCCTTGCCAAGGCCGTCATCTGGGCCGCAGCCCGCAACCCCAGCGTCAACGCGACCTGGGTGGACAACCCGGACGGAAGCGACTCCGCCGAGATCCACGTCAAACACTTCATGAACCTGGGAATCGCCGCCGCGACGCCCCGTGGCCTGATGGTCCCGAACATCAAGAACGCCCAGGATCTCTCGCTCAAGGAACTGGCGCTGGCGCTGAATGACCTCGCCACCACGGCCCGCGCCGGCAAGACCCAGCCGGCCCAGATGCAGGGCGGGACCCTGACGATCACCAACATCGGCGCTCTCGGGATTGATACCGGCACCCCGATCATCAACCCCGGCGAGGTGGCGATCGTCGCCTTCGGCACAATCAAGCAGAAACCCTGGGTCCTCGACGGCGAGGTGATCCCACGCTGGATCACCACCCTCGGCGGCTCCTTCGACCACCGCGTGGTGGACGGTGACCTCTCGGCACGGTTCATGGCCGACGTGGCAGCGATCCTGGAAGAGCCGGCCCTGCTGCTCGACTAAGCCGCCATTGGTATGCAAAACGTCCCAATAACTTGGAAATATGTATTTCCCCTTACTAATCCACTCTCCTAAGCTGGTCTGAGCACGGCATACTGCCTGCTCGGAGCTGCCCGGGAGCCTCAATGGAGACGCGACACCTCAAGTACTTCATTGCCGTCGCCGAGGAACGCCATTTTGGCCGCGCAGCCCAGCGGCTGCACATGGCCCAGCCGCCACTGTCGCAGCAGATCCGCCAGCTGGAGGAACAGCTCGGCACCCCCCTGCTGGTGCGCACCACTCGAAAGGTGGACCTCACCCCGGCCGGGCAGGTCCTGCTGGACCGCGAACGGCTGCTGCTACAGGAACTGGGCGCGCTCGAGGAGGACGTGCGGCAGGTCGGCGCGGGCGCCACCGGCGTCCTCCGCGTCGGCTTCACCGGAACCGCCACCTACCGGCTGATGCCCAGCATCGTCCAGACCGCCCGCCGCACCCTTCCCGGCCTCCGCATCACCGTCCAGGGCGAAATGCTGACGCCGCAGATGGAGTCCGCCCTCCGGAACGGTGGCCCTCAAACTGCTCGAACAGGATCAGCTGGTGGCGGCACTCCCGGCGGACTCGCCGCTGGCCGAAAAAGGGACCCTGGAACTGGCGGAGCTCACCGGCCAGGACTTCATCGGCTACCCGAGCTACTCCGCAGTAAGCAGCATCGTCGTGGACGCCTGCCGGAAAGCCGGGTTCCAGCCCCGGCTGGTGCAGGAAGCGCGGGAAACCTCCACCCTGCTCTCCCTTGTCGCGGCGGGGATCGGCATCGCCCTGGTGCCGATGACGTCGCGGATGTTTTCGTTTCAGGGTGTGGTTTTCCGCCCCCTTCGCAACCCGCCGCCGGTCGACCTCGCCGTCGCCTGGATCCGCGACTCCGAGACCCCCCTGCTGCGCAGCTTTCTGCAGCTCTTCGATTCCCTGCCCGCGGCAGACCCGGGCCGGCAGCAAAACCCGCTCCCGCCGTCGGAGCCACCAGCACCATCAACGTCAGAACCACAGCCCACAGCCGCCGCAAAAGGAATTCCGCAGTGAAAATTGAACGCATTGAGGCCATCCCCTATTCGATCCCGTACGCGCGGCCGCTGAAATTCGCCAGCGGCGAGGTAACCTCCGCCGAACACGTGCTGGTCCGGATCTACACGGACACCGGCATCTGTGGGGTCGCGGACACTCCACCACGGCCCTACACCTATGGCGAAACCCAGGATTCGATCCTCTCGGTCGTGACCAAGGTCTTTGCCCCGCAGCTGATTGGGCTGGATCCCCTGGACCGCTCCAAGGTCCAGCAGTTGCTCCGCAGGACGGTCAATAATCCCACGGCCAAGGGTGCGCTGGACATTGCGCTCTGGGACGTCATCGGAATCTCGTTGGGCACCCCGGTGCACAAACTGCTGGGAGGTTTCACCGACAGCATGCGGGTCTCGCACATGCTGGGATTCAAACCGGCCGCCGAACTGCTGGAAGAAGCGCTGCGGTTCCGCGAAATGTACGGCATCAACACCTTCAAGCTCAAGACCGAACGGCGGCCGCTCTCCCTCGACGTCGAGGCCTGCCATGTGCTGCGCGAAGGACTCGGTGAGGACACCGAGATCTATCTCGACGCCAACCGCGGCTGGACGGCGAACGAGGCCATGGAGGTCCTCCGCCGGACCGAAGGCCTGGGCCTGTCCATGCTGGAGGAGCCGTGCGACGCCGGGGAGGCTCTGGGCCGACGCCGGCTGGTACAGAGCTCCAGTATCCCGATCGTGGGCGACGAAAGCGTCCCCACACTCGGCGACGTCTCCCGGGAACTGCTCTCCGGCGGGAGCAATGCGATCTGCATCAAGACCGCACGCAGCGGCTTCACTGAGGCCCAACAGATCCTCGGCCTCTGCGTGGGACTCGGCGTCGACGTCACGATGGGCAACCAGATCGACACCCAGGTCGGCAGCCTCGCCACAGTCACCTTCGGCGCGGCCTTCGAAGCCAGCTCCCGGCGGGCTGGCGAGCTCTCCAACTACCTGGACATGACGGATGACCTGCTCGCGGAACCGCTCGAAATCACCGGCGGCGCCATCCGGGTCCGCGACGTGCCCGGCGTCGGCGCAGCCATCGACGTCGACAAGCTGCAGCAGTACCGGCAGGACTAACAAACCCGGCCAGACAGCCATCCCCACAGCAAGGAGAACCGCATGATGTACCTGGTCCGCATGGACGTTAACATTCCGCTGGACATGCCCAAAGAACGGGCAGATGCCATCAAATCCGAGGAACGGGAGTATTCCCAGCAGCTCCAGCGCGACGGCCGCTGGGCGCATTTGTGGCGGGTCGTCGGCGAATATTCCAACTACTCGGTGTTCGACGTCGCGGACAACGACGAACTGCACACCCTGCTCTCCGGGCTGCCGCTCTTCCCCTACATGGACATCAAGGTCACGCCGCTGGCCAAGCACCCTTCCGCGGTCGAATAGCCTCAGCGCACGTCGACTGGCCCACGCGCATTCATATCGAACAGCTTTCAATAGGGCGGAAATAGGTATTTCCCATCGCTCAATTGCGGGCCTACCGTGGACACAACACCTGATGTGATCCGCGGCACGGCGCGCAGCGCAACTGCCACTCGGGAACCCGCCGGCACCCGCCTTTACCATCGTTCTTACTGACAAGGGAGTCACCATGACACTGGAAACCGAAGCCACAGCAGCCTCCTCGGGCGCAGGCGCAACCGCCCGCTTCCGCGAGAACAAGCACATCGCCGCCAGCACCAGCCAGGAGCGGGTCAGCGCCCTGGCCGGCCGGCTGGTCAAGGCCGTCAATGACATCGTCCTCGACGAAAAAGTCACCTACGACGAGTACAACGCCTTCAAGGCCTGGCTGATCCAGGTCGGTGAGGACGGCGAATGGCCGCTGTTCCTGGACGTCTGGGTGGAGCACTCCGTCGAGGAGGTCGCCAACTCCAACCGCCATGGTTCCAAGGGCAGCATCGAAGGACCGTACTACATCCCGGACGCACCGACGCTCAACACCCCGGCCACCCTGCCGATGCGCGACGACGAACCGGGCACCCCGCTGCTGTTCCAGGGCCAGGTCACGAACGTCGCGGGCGAGCCGCTCGCCGGCGCCCTGATCGAACTGTGGCACGCCGATGACCTCGGCTTCTACTCCCAGTTCGCTCCCGGACTGCCCGAATGGAATCTCCGCGGCTCCATCGTCGCCGACGCCCAGGGAAACTTCCAGATCAACACCATGCAGCCCGCGCCGTACCAGATCCCCACCGACGGCGCATGTGGTGCCCTCATCGCCGCGGCAGGCTGGCACGCGTGGCGCCCCGCCCACCTCCACCTGAAGGTTTCAGCGCCGGAGCACCAGCTCATCACCACCCAGCTGTACTTCCAGGGTGACGAGCACGTCGCAGACGACATTGCCTCGGCTGTGAAGCCGGAGCTCATCCTCGCCCCGACCGAGCGCGCCGACAGCAAGGGCCGCGAAGTCACCTACAACTTCGTCCTCGACCCCCAGGACTAAGCCTCTGCGTCGGGCCCGGGCGGCACCCAAGCGCCCCCGGGCCCGACGCAGATCACGCCGGCACACGCCGTACTGCCGTCCGCCCACAATAAGGGGCGGTCAGCGCTGAGTTAGTCACCGGACAGCACGCACCGGACAACACTCACTGGACAGCACGCACTGACACCAGCAGACAGGAGGGGCCCATGGATCAGAAAGTTATGCGGGCCATTGATCCCCGCGATCTGCGCCAGGCCTTCGGTTCATTCGCCAGCGGTGTCACCGTGGTCACTACCCGGGGGGATGACGGTGCGCCGCAGGGGGCCGCCGTCAGCGCCTTCACCGCAATATCCCTGGACCCGCCGCTGGCCCAGGTAACCCTGACCCGCAGCTCGCGCGCCGCCCGCTACCTTGAAGGGGCCCCGTTCGCGATCAACGTCCTGTCCCTCGACCAGCTGCCGGCGGCACTTTTCTTTGCCGGCAAGGCCCCTGAGGAGGAACCGGAGTGGACCCTGGAGGGCAACGTCCCGGTGCTGACCCGGAACGCCGCCACGCTCGAATGCCGGCCGTGGAACATCTACGACGGAGGCGACCACATCATCGTCGTCGGCGAGGTCATCGGAATCAACGTCACCGAGCGTGAACCCCTCCTGTCCCTTGGCGGCGGGTTCCACCTGATCGGACGCCGAGTCGAAGACACCGGGAGGAATCACCCCGGGACGGCCACCGGGTCGGGCTGGTTCGCCGGCTCCAGTTCCTTCAAACCGCCTCACGGCCCCAGACCGCTGTAGCCGACGCCCGGTCTAGCCGACGCCCGGTCCGGGAGCCCAGTCGAGCCCGGATGGACTCCGAAGCGACGCTCACGCCCAGTTGCTTCGGCGTGCTTCGGCCCGAACCATGCAGCGCCCCCGGATTTCCGCGCTGGTCCGTCGCAAAATCGCCTTCGCACCGCCAGTAACTGGGCGGGAACGCGTACGACGCTAGGGCTAGCTTCCCGTGTAACTCGTCAACAGGGCGGTGATCTCGGGGTCGCTGCTGATCCCGGCGAGGGCGACAGCGGCTGCGAACAACGCGCCGGCGAAGCCCGTGCTGACCGCGGTTACCACGGCAAAGAACTTCCAGTCGTCGCGGAGCACGCTCCGAATCGTTTCGGGCATCCGCAGGCTCGGCGTGATCACGTTGGGGGCACTGTCCGTGGAACCGTCGTCCAGCAAAGCGACCACCCTGCCGGAGTGGCGGTCCACACGCAGGGAGCAGATGTGATTGCCATGGCGGGCCAGGAGAATGTCGTGACCAACGAGTTGGCGGCGCTGAAGAGTAGGCATTTTCATCCCCTGAAAAGTAAGAAATCTAGGATGTCCACGCCGTTGGGGGCACTCTCAATTTTACCGCCGGCCACGGGCTGCGGCGGGCCAAGATCGGCGTGAGGCTGCCCACTGGACGGGGTGACGCGGCCCGGCGCCGGTCCTGTCCAGCAGGGCTTGGCGGCACTAGAGTGGCACCAGCCGCCGCCAGCTGGGCGGACGCGGATCAAAGGAGATGTTGCGTGTTTTCTAGCCCGTTCCCCGATGTGGAAATTCCCGACCTCAGCCTGTACGACTACCTCTTTGGCGGCCTGGCCGAGGCGGACCTGGACCGGATCGCCGTCGTCGACGGCACAACCGGCGCGGGAATCAGCTACCGGGCCCTGGTGGCGCAGATTGACGCCGTGGCCGGAGCCGTCGCGGCCCAGGGACTGGGCCTCCACGGCGTCGCAGCCATCCTGTGCCCCAACGTCCCGGCGTTCGCCGTCGTTTTCCACGGACTGCTGCGGGCCGGTGCGACAGTCACCACCGTCAACTCCCTGTACACGGCGGACGAGATCGCCCTTCAACTCGACGACGCCGGCGCGGACTGGCTGTTCACCGTCTCCGCCTTACTCCCCGCTGCCCAGGAAGCGGCGGCGCGGGCCGGAATCCCGGCCGACCGGCTCGTTGTCCTCGACGGCGCCGCCGGCCACCCCTCGCTGCAGGACCTGCTCAGTGCCGGCGCCCCGGCCCCGGACGTCAGCTTCGATCCGGCTACGCACGTGGCCGTGCTGCCGTACTCCTCCGGAACCACCGGCCGGCCCAAGGGCGTCATGCTCAGCCACCGGAACCTCGTGGCCAACGCGGAGCAGTCCCGCGGGCTGCTCAGAGTCACCCCGGACGACCGGCTGCTGGCACTGCTGCCGTTCTTCCACATCTACGGCCTGACCGTGCTGCTGAACCTCGCCCTGCGCCAGCGTGCCTGCCTGGTCACCATGCCGAAATTCGAGCTGGCCGAGTTCCTGCGGATCATCCAGGACCAGAAATGCAGCTATCTGTTCATCGCCCCGCCGGTTGCTGTGGCCCTGGCCAAGCACCCGCTGGTTTCCGATTATGACCTCAGCTCCGTGCACACCACCCTGTCCGGTGCCGCGCCGCTCGACGGCGAACTGGGCAGCCGGCTGGCCGAACGCCTCGGCTGCCGGGTGCTGCAGGGCTACGGCATGACCGAGATGAGCC
Source organism: Pseudarthrobacter sp. HLT1-3 (assembly GCF_059383535.1). Lineage (NCBI taxonomy): Bacteria > Bacillati > Actinomycetota > Actinomycetes > Micrococcales > Micrococcaceae > Pseudarthrobacter > Pseudarthrobacter sp. HLT1-3. The sequence goes on from NZ_JBWZCJ010000010.1 coordinate 50,275, forward strand.
CGGTGTCCCACCTGATTCCGCTGGACGCCACCGAACCGCCCGTCAGCTCGGTCGGATTCACCGTCCCCAACATGGACTGCCGGCTGCTGGATCCTGCCACCGGGGAGGAAATCGGCTTCCCGGACGAGGGCACCAGCGCGCCCGGACACCTGCTGTGCCGCGGACCGAACGTCATGCTGGGCTACCTCAACCGGCCCGAGGAAACGGCGGATACCCTCGACGCCGACGGCTTCCTGCGCACCGGGGATATTGCCACCGTGCGCGCCGACGGCGTGGTGACAATCGTGGACCGGCTCAAGGAACTGATTAAGTACAAGGGCTATCAGATCGCACCGGCGGAGCTTGAGGCGCTGCTCCTCACCCACCCAGGCATCGCCGACGCCGCGGTGATCGGAACTTCCGACGCCGACGGCCAGGAAGTTCCGATGGCGTTCGTAGTGCGCCAGCCAGGGGACGACGGCGGGCGGCTCGATGAGGCCGCGGTGATGGACTACGTGGCCGCCAAAGTGGCGCCCTTCAAGAAGATCCGCCGGGTCGAATTCATCGACGCAGTGCCGAAGTCCTCCTCCGGCAAGATCCTGCGGCGGATGCTGAAGACTGCCGGGGCGGCGGCGGGGCAGGCCTGAGCCCCGCGGGCACCGGACGATAGTGACCGGGGCCCGCGGGCGCCACGGCGGACCAGACAGTCCGCTCCGAGGGTGGCGCACGCCACAGCGCCGACGTGGAGTCGTCGACTAGGTTAGGACCAGCCGACGTCCGGACCTGCGCGTTCTAGTGAAAGTGGACCCAGTCCTTGAAGACCTCCTCTGCTCCGAAGAACGTGGCTCGCGGAACGCGCAGGGTATTGCGGGTTCTCGGCGCCGTCGGTCTCGCGCTGGTTGTGCTGGTTGCGGCCTCCGCAGTGACCAACCTGGCCATTGGTGCGCTCGAGAAAGCGAACACCCGTCCCTACGGCGAGAAAATCAGCATTGGCGGCGGCGAGGTCAACGTCCTGGTGGCAGGGGACTCGGACCGGACCCTGGTGTTGCTCGGCGGCTATGGCGCGGCCTCGCCGGCGCTGGACTTTAAGCCACTCATCGATGAACTGGATGAGGACTTCACGGTCGTGGTCATCGAGCGGTTCGGGTACGGCTACAGTGACCTGGATGTCACCGCCCGCACCGTCGAGAACATCTCGACCGAGCTCCACGACACCCTGGCGGGGCTGAAAATCCAGGGGTCGTACGTGCTGGTGTCCCACTCGCTGGCCGGAATCTACAGCCTGGACTACGTCAATCGCTTCCCCGGTGAGGTCTCGGCCCTCGTGACGATCGATGCGACGGTCCCTGAGGACTTCGCTCTGGCACCCCGGAGAAGTCCGTGGGAACGCCTCCTGTCGGTCAGCGGCTGGGTGCGGTGGATGACGGCTCTGAATCCTGCCCTCACCGCACCGGCCGCCCCCGCCGGGGTGTATCCGGAGGCCGCGATCGGGGCGATCCGGTCGATGACGGTCTGGAATTATGCCAACCCGGCGGTCATCGACGAGAACAACCAGATGGCGGGGAACTTCGCAGCGGTGTCCGCCCTGGGCTATCCGTCGGATCTTCCCGTGCTGGCGTTCCTCTCCCAACAGCTCGTCACCGCCAACTCCGAGTGGTATCCCGCCCACGAACGGCAGCTGGAGTCGCTTGAACGATCCCAGCTCGTCGTGCTCCCGGGCGATCACTACCTGCACTGGACACACTCCCGGGAAATGGGCGACGCACTGCGGCAGTTCCTCCGCTGAACGAGCAGCCGGAAGCTGCGGCGGAGCACCGTGTCATCCGGCGGGAATACCGGCCGACAGATCGATGAGAGGTTAGGTACAGCATGGTTCTCACGACACGCCCAACGTCGGATTTTCGCACCAACATTACCCACACGCTGAAGCGGGTCGCTGCATCGCCGTCCGCCTGGTTCTATACCGCGCTGTGGTCCGCCAGCGCGCTCGTGCTCGCCATCGGAGGTGCCGGCTTGTCGGTGCTGGTGAGCCTGCTGGTAGGTTGCATTTTGCTGCTGCTCAGCCTGCTGGTGGTCGGAGCCACCCAGCCGGTACCAGCAGTGGTTGCCCGCACCGGAGTCACCACCAGAGGGAAACGCCGCCGCGTTTGGCTGCAGCTCGGAATCGGGCTGGCGTTCGTCGTCCTGACCGGGTGGAACAACCTTGCCTTCCACCATGTTCTGCCGCAAGACTCGGGCCTGCCGGGGTGGACGGCGCTGGTTGACTGGCTCCGACGGCTCGGGGAGCAATGGTTCGGCGCTGGTCTGGGGACCTTTGTGGTCAACCCGGTGACGTACGTCGCGATACCGCTGGCGCTGCTGCTGCTCGCGGGCGCCCGTCTGCCCGGCCTGGGCTTCGGGCCGGGCCACCGGGTGGGTCGGGCGCTGCTGATCTGCTGCGCCCTGCCGTTCGCGTGGTTCGTCTTTGTCCTGGCAACCGGGCAGTCGACAGTTCTCAGGCTGCTGGGAAACCTCGGATCAGATTTTATCCAGAGCGGCTTCGTTGAGGAGTTCCTCTTCAGGGGCGTGCTGCAGACACGGCTGCGCCTCCTGGCGGGCGCGGGGTGGGCGCTGGTGCTCCAGGCGCTGGTCTTCGGCGTCTGGCATCTTGGCTTGGGCTTTACCAACACCGGGCACGCCGGGCTGGTGCCGGCGATTGCCAGCACCATCGTTCACCAGTCACTTATCGGGCTGGCGCTCGGTGTCCTGTTCGAGCGGACCAGAAACATGCTCGTCCCCTCCGTGGTGCATGTCGCCCTTAACAGCATGGGATGAGGGCTGCAGCGCCCCCGGCGCGTCCGGGGGAGCACCTACTCGGAAGCGTCGGTCTTCGCGATATACACGTCGCACGGGGCGTTGTGGGCCACGGAGTTCGCGACACTGCCGAGCACCCGGCCGAGTCCCTGCATCCTCCGGTTCCCGACCACGATCAGCTGGGCCCCGGAACGTGCCGCCTCGTCGATCAGGGCCTCGGCCGGCTTGCCGCGGGCAGCGGCATAGGTAACGTGCAGTGCCGGGGTGCGGAGGCTGTCCGCGACGCTCCGGGCAACCTTTTCGGCGTCCCCGGCGTCGGAGACGATCCACTTGTCGCTGCCGCTGCCGTAGACCTCGGTCCTGTCGCTGTCGAACGCGCTGACCACATGCAGGGTGGCCCCGAGCGAGGCAGCCAGGTCGCGGGCTGTGTGCGCGGCCTTCAGGGCAGTCTCGCTGCCGTCAACGCCGACAACAATAATTCCGGTCATGAAATGCTCCTTGAGCTCGACGAACGACTTCGGCCATGCACCAATGACTCAGGCTACAGCGCCGCGATGGCTTCGCGCAGGACCGGCGCCAGCCGTCGTACTCCTTCGCGGATGGACTCCGGCGGGACGGCGCTGAAGGCCAGCCGGATCTTGTTGGACGGATTGTCGGAATGGGTAAATGCTGCACCGGGAATGAAGACCACCCCGGCGTCGATCGCCTTCTTCAGGAGCGGGTAGGTGTCCACGCCCTCGGGCAGCGTGACCCAGACGAAGAAACCTCCCTCCGGGCGGGTCCAGCTCAGGCCCGGCGGCATGTACTCGTCGAGTGCGGCCAACATCGCATCGCAGCGCTCCTTGTACAGCCCCCGGTACGTCTCGATCTGGCCGCGCCAGTCGTAGTCGCGCAGGTACGCGGAGACCAGCATCTGGTTGAGGGTCGGCGGACACAGGGTGACGGCCTCCGAGGCCAGGTAGTAGCGGCGCTGCAGGTGAGCCGGGACGAGGGCCCAGCCGATGCGAAGGCCGGGCGCGAAAATCTTCGAGAAGGATCCCATGTAGATGACGTCGTTCGGGTTGGCGGCCCTCAGCGTGGTGAGCGGCTTGCCGTCGAAACGCAGCAGCCCGTAGGGGTTGTCCTCCAGCACCAAGATATTCGCATTGCGGCATATATCGACGACCTGCTGCCGCCGCTCCACGGACAGAGTAATGCCCGAGGGGTTGTTGAAGCTCGGGATGGTGTAAAGGAACTTGATGTTCTTGCCGGCCGCCTGCAGTTCGGCGATCCTGGCCTCGAGCAGGTCCGGGATGATGCCGTCGCCGTCCATCGGCACCGTGGCGACCTCGACCTGGTAGGCCTCAAAGGTGTTGAGGGCGCCGACGTAGGTGGGGTCCTCGACCAACACCACGTCGCCAGGGTTGCAGAAGACCTTCGTCGCAACATCCTGCGCCGACTGTGAGCCTGCGGTGATCACAACATTCTCGGGCTTGGCGTCCAGGATCCCCTCAGCGGCCATCACCTCGCAAACCTGCGTGCGGAGTTCCTCGGTGCCCTGTCCGCCGCCGTACTGCAGTGCGGTCAGGCCCTGTTCGGCGATGATCTTCGCGGCGGTCTGACCGAGCCGTTCCAGTGGCAGGGACTGGAGGTAGGGGCTGCCGCCCGCCAGCGAGACGAGGCCGGGGCGCATCGAGATGTCGAAGACATCGCGGACTGCCGACTGCTTGATATTTGCTGCGCGCTCCGAGAAGAGGTCCTCGTGGCGGTGGGCGGACGTAGCCGCGCGTTCGATTGCATCAATTGCCTCTGCCGGGAGTACCTCTGCGGCGGCATCAAGTGTTTCGTGGGTCACATCTCCCAGCCTACAACCCGTGTTGTCATATAGAAAACCTTTGTTGCCAAAAATTTCAAAAAGGCTCCGGGCCCGGAATCCGCTGCGGAAATCGTGACCCGGCGCGAAGGCCGCGGGACGGAGTGCTGCCCCGGACGCAGAACACCCCCGGCCGCTGACGCGCGCCGGGGGTGTTCAGGGTTCAGCTGGAAACTAGGCTGCGGCGACCGTGCGGGATTCTTCCAGGGCGGCGAAGACGCCCTTGATCTGCTCGACAACCTCGGCGTCGTCCTTCGGGTGGACCTCGGCGAAGCGGACCATGGAGCCTGGGACGGCGAGCTTGACGTCCTCGAGGACCTGGGCGCCGGCGATGCCGACGGCCTTGCGGGCCTCGTCCTGGGCCCAGACTCCGCCGAACTGGCCGAAGGCGGTGCCGACGACGGCGGTCGGCTTGCCGGAGAGGGCGCCGGCACCGTACGGGCGGGACAGCCAGTCGATCGCGTTCTTCAGCGAGGCGGGGACGGTGCCGTTGTGCTCCGGGGTGACCAGGAGCAGGGTGTCGGCGTCGTTGGCGGCGGCGCGCAGGGCGGCTGCGGCGGCGGGGACCTGGCCCTCGACGTCGATGTCCTCGTTGTAGAACGGGATGTTGCCGAGGCTCTCGTGGATGAGAACCTCAACGTGCTCGGGAGCGTTCAGCTGGATCGCTTCGGCGAGCTTCTGGTTAGTGGAGTCGGCGCGCAGGCTGCCGACCAGGGTGAGAACGGTGTTCGTCATGGGTACTCCTAAATGTGGCGCCGCGGACGGAACTGCGGCTGGCTGATTATGGAGGCTTTGCCGGCCTTCACAGATCTAAACGGACTGCGGTCCGGTTCTATTTCCCCGGAGCTAGACTGTGCGGTGTGAGCTTGATCCCAATCCGCCCGGCAGTGGAGCCTGAGCGCCGTGACGCCGCCCGCAACCGCGAGCTGCTGCTCCGGGCTGCCCGCGAACTCATTGACGAATGCGGCGCGGACGGCCTGACCATGGCCTCCCTGGCGGACCGGGCCGGCGTGGGCAAAGGGACGGTGTTCCGCCGCTTCGGCAGCAGGGCAGGACTCATGATGACGCTGCTCAGCGACGCCGAGGCTGAATTCCAGGAGCGATTTATCTTCGGGCCGCCGCCGCTGGGCCCCGGCGCCCCGCCGCTGGAGCGGCTCATTGCTTTCGGCGCGGAGCGCATCGCCTGGGTGCTGGAATACGGCGAGCTTGCGCGTGCCGCAGACGTCTCGGCCTACAACCGGTTCGACGTCCCGGCGGCCGTGTTGTGGCACCGCCATCTGGAGATGCTCCTGCGGGAGGCGGGCGTGACGGGTGAACCCTGGCTGATGGCCACTTCGCTGAGCGCCGTCCTGGAGCCGGAACGGATCATGCACGCCGTCCGGGTGCACGGGGTGGCCCCTGAGCGGCTCGCCGCGTCCTGGCGTGAGCTCGTCTCGCGCGTCGCGCGCCGGGTCTAGCCCAACCGGATCCCGGCTGGGCCGTACCAAATCAATTCCCGGGACTTATTCATACCGATCTGGTACCCGACGCGCGGAACGCCGGAGGAGCGGGCGTAGGGGCGGCGGGGCTCATGTGATAGTTTCCTCTGGAATGTGACCCGCGACATAGTCCACAAGGACTGGCGTCCCGCGGGCGGCCAGCTACCCGCGGGCCCAGATCCCGGATCGGCGGCGGTAACCCCCTGCCGGCCGGGGACTACGGAAGGATCGAGTCGTGAATCTTGTCAGGAATCCTGCGAGCTGCGAGGCTGGAATAGCCGGTCCGGCAGCGGCGGGCACCGCACAGGCAACGGCCTTCCAGAACTAATCGCCAAATGATCCGATACCTCGCCAAGCGCGCTATTACGTATGCCTTCATGATCTTCCTGACCACGACGGCCGGGTACTTCCTGGCCGTGAACACCCTGAAGCCGGCGCTGCTGGAGCAGGAGCGGATCCCGCGGCCCACCCCCGAGCAGGTGGCCAACTCCTTCCGGCTCAAGGGCCTCGATCCGGAGCTCAGCGCCTGGGACCGTTACGTGGAGTGGCTCACCGCGATCGTCACCCGCTGGGACTGGGGACGCAGCCCCAACGGCGCGGTCATCAACGCCGAATTCGGTGACCGGGTCTGGATCTCAACCCGGCTGTTCCTGGCCTCCATCATCCTGACGCTGATCATCGGCGTCGCCCTGGGCGTGTACACGGCGGCGCGGCAGTACAAAGCCTCGGACCGGGTCATCACCTCATACAGCTACCTCGTCTACATCGTGCCCGCGCCGATCGCCTACTTCCTCGTCCAGCTCGGTGCCATCAACGTCAACGAGACGGTCGGCGAACGCATCTTCTTTGTCACCGGCATCTCCACGCCGGGGCTGGAGGGCGGCGGCTGGATTCAATTCATCGACATGCTGGCGCACTACGCGGTGCCGACCTTCGCGATCACGATCGTGGGCTGGGGCACGTACCAGATCGCCCAGCGCCAGTACCTCCTGGACAATGTCAACGCCGACTTCGTCCGGACCGCGCGGGCCAAGGGACTAACCCGCAACCAGGCCATCAGCCGGCATGCCCTGCGGGTGTCGTTTATCCCCGTCGCTCAGAGCATCGCCTTCACCATCCCGGCAATCTTCGCCGGCGGCTTCTTCGCCGAAAAAATCTTCGCCTGGCACGGCGTCGGCTCCTGGAGCATTGACGCGATTGCCCTGCAGGACGTCAATGCCGCGACGGCGACCCTCGCCTACGGCTCCGTGATCTTCGCGATCGGCGCGATCCTCGCCGACTTCGCCACCACGCTGGTCGACCCGAGAGTGCGGGTGCAGTAAGCATGACAAACCTCAACACGGTCGACCCGGCCGCCGTCGCCGGCGAGGCCAGACTCGAGAACAACGACGTCGTCATCGCAAAGTCATCGATCATCCTCCGCCGCTTCCTGCGCAACCGGACAGCCGTCGTCGGGCTGGTCCTCTTCCTGGGGCTGACCCTGTTCTCCTTTGTGGGCGGCTTTTTCACCAGTTGGAACAAGGAGACGATCGACCCGTTCAACATCGGCATGCCGCCGTCGTCCGAGCACCTGCTCGGCACCTCCCAGGCCGGGATCGACCTCTATGCCCTGACCGTGGAAGGCACCCGGATCTCCATCCTGATCGGCCTCGTCGTGGGCCTCGTCTCGGTGCTGATCGCGGCCGTGTACGGCTGCACCATGGCTTACTTCGGCGGGAAGGTGGACAAGGTCATGCTGTTCATCCTCGAAGCCCTGATCATGATGCCGGCGCTGCTGGTCGTCGCGGTGGCCACAAGCGGCGGCGGCAACGGCCTGCAGAAGTCACTGCCCAGCTGGCTCCTGCTGATCATCGTCCTGCTGGTCTTCAGCTGGATGGGCACCGCCCGTCTCATCCGCTCGCTCTCGATGTCGCTGATGTCGCGCGACTTCGTCAAGGCCGCCCAGTACATGGGAGTCCCGCCGCGGCGGATCGTCTGGCGGCATCTCGTCCCGAACATCGGCTCACTGCTGGTCCTGGACATCACCCGCGGCATCACCGGCGCCATCCTGGCCGAGGTTGCGTTTTCCTTCATCGGGATCGGCATCAAGGTTCCCGACGTCAGTTTGGGGGTGCTGATCGGCCAGGCCACCTCCCAGGTCTCCACCTTCCCGTGGATGTTCTGGGTCCCGCTGGCGGTCATGTTCCTGCTGACCGGTTCGCTCGCCATGATGAACGACGGCCTGCGTGACGCATTCGATCCCAGCTCCAGTTCCGTCGGCCGCGCCAAGAAGGACGACGCCGGCAAGAGTAGCTCGGGCACGACACGCAAGCCCGCAGGGAAGAAGACCAGATGAGCCACGAAATGACCGCCGGCACGAACCCCGCAAATGTTTCTGCCGCCCCTGCCGCCCCTACCGCCCCTGCCGCCGCCGAGCGACTGCACGTCGCGGGGCTGCACCTGCCCTCGGATGCAGTGCTCTCCGTCCGGGACCTGAACGTCCGGTTCAACACCGAGAACGGGGTGGTGCACGCGGTCCGCGGCATCGACTTCGACCTCCGCGCCGGCAAAACACTGGGCATCGTGGGCGAGTCAGGCTCCGGGAAGTCCGTCACCTCTATGGCCATCATGGGACTCTTGCCCCCGACGGCGGAGATCACCGGTTCGGTCCGGCTGCAGGGCACGGAACTGCTGGGGCTCAGCGACAAGGCCATGTGCCGGTTCCGCGGCAGCGACATCGCCATGGTCTTCCAGGATCCGCTGTCCTCCCTCACCCCGGTGTACACGGTCGGCAACCAGATCATCGAGGCGCTCACCGTCCACAACCCCACCATGAGCAAGCAGGCCAAAGCAGCGCGCGCCGTCGAGCTTCTTGGCATGGTGGGCATCCCCAGCCCGAAGGACCGGCTCAAAGCCTTCCCGCACGAGTTCTCCGGTGGCATGCGCCAGCGTGTGATGATCGCCATCGCCATTGCCAACAACCCTCGCGTGCTGATCGCCGACGAGCCGACGACGGCGCTGGACGTCACCATCCAGGCGCAGGTCCTCGAGGTGCTGCACACCGCGCAGGAGGAAACCGGCGCAGCCGTCGTGATGATCACCCACGACCTCGGCGTCGTCGCCGGCATGGCGGACGACATCATGGTGATGTACGCCGGAAAGCCGGTGGAAACCGGCAGCGTCGACGATATCTACTACAACCCGCGGATGCCGTACACGATGGGCCTGCTCGGCGCCGTGCCGCGCGTCGACGTGGCAGAGAAGAGCTCCCTGGTCCCGATCGAGGGCATCCCGCCGAACCTCATCCACACCCCCACCGGGTGTTCCTTCGCGCCGCGCTGCCCGCTGGCCAGCGACTCCTGCCTGCAGGGCGAGCCGGAGCTGTGGCCCGTCGGGGGGGAGAACGTCGACGGCGGCCTGCCGCACCAGGCCGCGTGCATCAAGACCGACTCCCTCGGCCTCGAAGTGGACGTCCGGGAGATCTTCCGGGCCCCGGCCGTCCCGGTGTCACGCTTTGACGCGGTCCCGCGCACCGAGCGCAGGACCGTGCTGGAACTCAGGGACGTCAGGAAGCACTTCCCGCTGCTGAAGGGCGCCCTGATCAAGCGCCGGATCGGCACCGTCAAGGCCGTGGACGGGCTGAGCTTCGACATCCGCGAGGGCGAGTGCTTCTCGATCGTCGGGGAATCCGGCTGCGGCAAGACCACTACCCTGCTGGAAATCATGGAGTTCCACAAGGACCAGGACGGTGAGGTGATCATCGGCGGCCTCAGCAACAAGGAAGCCTCCGACGCCAGGACCAAAAGCGCCATGCGCAAGGAACTCCAGATGGTGTTCCAAGACCCCACCGGCGCCCTCGACCCGCGCTTCACCGTCTTTGAGGTGCTGTCCGAACCGCTGGAGAACGCCGGAATGGCCAAGCCCCAGATCCGGAAGCGGATTCTGGAGCTGATGGAACTCGTGGGGCTGCAGCCGGACCACGTCAACCGCTTCCCCAACCAGTTCTCCGGCGGCCAGCGCCAGCGCATCGGCATTGCCCGCGCCCTGGCCGTAAACCCCAAGCTGGTGGTTCTGGACGAGCCGGTCTCCGCCCTGGACGTGTCCGTCCAGGCCGGCGTGATCAACCTGCTGGATAAGCTTCGCGCGGAACTCGGGCTGAGCTACCTGATGGTGGCCCACGACCTGTCCGTGGTCCGGCACATCTCCAACCGCGTGGCCGTGATGTACCTGGGCAAAATCGTGGAGATCGGCGCGGTGGACAGGGTCTTCGACAATCCGCGCCACCCCTACACCCGGGCACTGCTGTCCGCGATTCCGGTGCCGGACCCCGTCCTGGAACGCACCCGCGAACGGATCATCCTGCAGGGCGACCTGCCCTCACCGCTGGAAGCTCCCAAGGGCTGCAACTTCGCCACCCGCTGTCCGGTCTTCGCGGCCCTGCCGCCCGCCAGGCAGGAGAAGTGCCTGACCCAGGAACCGACACTGGAACCGGCGCTGGAATCGGCCCCGGAACCGGCCCAGGAACCGGCCCAGGAACCGGGCCTGGATCCGGCCCCCACAGACCAGCAATTCGCCTGCTTCTACCCGGACGGCGAACTGGACGCGGACATGCTCGTTGTCCACGAAACGAACTGACCTACCCGTTACACGCACCACCACTCGCACCAAAAAAGAATGAAGGGGAACACATGAAGAATCTGACCAAGATCGGCGGCGTTACCGCCGTCGCTGCAGCGCTTGCGCTCACCGCCTGCGGCGGCGGCGGCGCCGCAAAGGGTCCCGAGGCCGCCAAGGGCCAGGACGCGGGAAGTGATCTGGCCAAGCTGGTCAGCATCAACGCGAAGGACGCCAAAGACCTGCAGCCGGGCGGCACCGTCACCCTGCCGCTGGGCAACATCGGTCCGGACTTCAACGGTTTCTCCAACAACGGCAACAGCGCGGACAACACCGCCCTGCACCGCCCGATCGACCAGGCCGGCACCTGGGGCTGCTGGAACTTCGACTTCGACGGCACCGCCACGCCGAACAAGGACTTCTGCGAGGACGTCAAGAGCGAGGTCAAGGACGGCAAGCAGACCATCACCATCAAGGTGAACGACAAGGCCAGCTACAACGACGGCACCCCGATCGACGTGAAGACCTTTGAGAACACCTGGAACATGCTCAAGGGTGAGAACAAGGACATCGACATCGTCAGCTCCGGCGCGTACGAGTTCGTTGAATCCGTCAAGGCCGGTTCCAGCGACAAGGAAGTTGTTGTCACCACCACCCAGCCGGTCTTCCCGCTGGACGCACTCTTCACCGGCCTCGTCCACCCGGCCGTGAACACCCCGGCGATCTTCAACGAAGGTTTCACCGGCGACATGCACCCGGAATGGATGGCCGGGCCGTTCAAGCTGGACCAGTACGACAGCGCCGCCAAGACCGTCACGCTCGCCCAGAACGATAAGTGGTGGGGCACCAAGCCGGTCCTGGAAAAGGTCGTCTTCCGCCAGCTTGAGAGCAGCGCCGCCATCGCCGCGTTCAAAAACGGTGAAATCGACGGTGTGTCCGCCAACACCATCACCCCCTACAAGCAGCTCGACGGCACCAAGGACTCCGAGATCCGCCGCGGCCAGCGGCTCTTCGCCGGCGGACTGAACCTCAACGCGCAGAAGGCGCCGATGACCGACGTCGCCATCCGCAAGGCGATCTTCACCGCCGTCGACCGCGAGGCACTGCGCAAGGTCCGCTTCAACGGCCTGAACTGGGAAGAAACCAGCTCCGGATCGATGATGCTGCTGCCGTTCTCCAAGTACTACCAGGACAACTACCCGGTCAAGGAAACCGGCGCCGAGGCCGCCAAGAAGGTACTCACCGACGCCGGCTACACGGCCAACGCCGCAGGCATCATGGAAAAGGACGGCGTCCCCGCCGCCTTCAAGATCAGCAACTTCGGTGACGACCCCACCACCCTGGCCTTCGCGCAGACCCTGCAGAACCAGCTCAAGGCCGGCGGCATGGATGTCGGCATCGACCAGCGCGCCTCGGCCGACTTCGGCAAGGTCCTGGGCAGCCGCGACTTCTTTATGAGCGTCTCCGGCTACACCGTCGGCGCCGACGCGACCGACGCCGTCAAGCAGTTCTACGATTCCAAGACGAACGAGAACGAACTGGGCGACGCCGAACTGGACGCCGAGATCAAGAAGCTCTCCACCATCGCCGACAACGCAGAGCGCAACAAGGCAGCCATGGAAGTTGAAAAGAAGCACATGGACAAGTACTTCTCCATGGGCGTTGTGATGAACGGTCCGCAGATCTCCTTCGTGCGCACCGGTCTGGCCAACTACGGGCCGTCCCTGTTCAAGAGCCTGTCCCAGGTTCCGGACTGGACCACCCTCGGCTGGGAAAAGAAGTAGCCCCGAGCTAGGCAGCACTTCAAGCAGCGCCGGCACTCCCTGGAACCTCACGGAGTGCCGGCGTCCGCTGTTTAATCCGGGGACTGCCGCGGCGTGCGGGGGTAGCGTGGAGCCATGACACCAGACCCCACCCGGACCATCCGCACGGCCGTCGCCGGCTTCGGCCTCTCCGGCAGCGTCTTCCATGCCCCGCTGCTCGCTGCCGACCCCGCGTTTTCAATCGAAGCCATTTCCACCTCCGACGTCGACAGGCAGGCGGACGCCTCCGCCCGGTACCCCGGGGCACGCATTGTGGACACCCCGGCGGACCTCTTCGAGCTTGCGGGCGAGCTGGACCTGCTGGTTCTTGGAACCCCGCCGGCCACGCACTACCCGCTCGCAAAGGCCGCGCTGGAAGCCGGGCTCGACGTCGTCGTCGACAAGCCGTTTGCCGTGCGCAGCGCCGACGGCGAGGAGCTCATCCAGCTCGCGGCGCGGCTGGGGCGGGTGCTTACCGTCTTCCAGAACCGGCGCTGGGACGGCGACTACCTGACCGTCCGCGGCCTGCTGGAGAGCGGTGTGCTCGGCACCGTCACGCGGTTCGAATCCCGCTTCGAGCGCTGGTCCCCGGACGGCGCCAAGGCCTGGAAGGCGGCCGCGACGGCGGACGACGGCGGCGGGGTGCTGTTCGACCTCGGCACGCACCTGCTGGACCAGGCCGTGCAGCTGTTCGGTCCCGCCACGGTCACCCACGCGGAACTGGCGGCGCGGCGGCCGGGGGAGCGGACCGACGACGACGTGTTCCTGGCCCTGCGGCACGAATCAGGGGTGACGAGCCACCTTTGGATGAACATGCTCTGCGCCCAGCAGGGACCGCGCTTCCGGCTGCTGGGCAGCGCGGGCGGCTTCACCAAACACGGCGTTGACCCGCAGGAGCCCTTCATTGTGGCCGGCGGCAGCCCGCTGGACCCGGACTACGGCGTCGAGGGCCGGGACTGGGCCGGGCTGCTCGGCCGCGACGGCCACCTGGACCGGCTGCCTACCGAGCGTGGCGCCTATCCGGAGTTCTACCGCACCCTCGCGGCGAAGATCCTCGACGGCGGGGCCGCCTCGGCGCTGGCGGTCCCGGTGGATCCCGCCGGCCCGGTGGAAGTGCTCAGGCTGATCGAGCAGGTCCGGGCCCTGGCTTAAACCACAATCGACTGCTCCGAAACCGCCGTTTTGGGGGTCCAAAAGGGCGGTATCGGAGCAGTCGATGCGGTACGGGCTATGCCGAGATCGGCTGCTTACGCGGAGACGAGTTCGTGCCAGTCGGTGACGAGGGGCAGGTTGTGCGCCTCGGAGACCGAGCGGTGCGCGACCTTGCCGCCGGCGATGTTGAGGCCGGCGGCCAGGGCGGCGTCGCGCTCAAACGCGGCCTTGACACCCAGGTTGGCGAGCGAGACGGCGTAGCGCAGCGTGACGTTGGTCAGCGCGTAGGTGGAGGTGTTGGGCACGGCCCCCGGCATGTTGGCAACGCAGTAGAAGATCGTGTTGTGGACCTTGTACGTCGGTTCCTGGTGCGTGGTGGGGTGCGTGTCTTCGAAGCAGCCACCCTGGTCCACGGCGATGTCGACCAGCACGGAGCCGGGCTTCATCCGGGCGACCAGTTCATTGGTGACCAGTTTCGGTGCCTTGGCCCCGGGAATCAGCACGGAGCCGATCACCAGATCGGCGTCGACCACGGTCTTCTCGATCTCGTAGGCGTTGGAGGCGACGGTCTTCAAGCGGCCCTGGTACTGGGCATCCAGTTCGCGCAGGCGGTTGATGTTGATGTCCAGGATGGTGACATCCGCGCCGAGACCGAGGGCCATCGCGGCTGCGTTCGTGCCGGCAACACCGGCGCCGAGGACAACGACCTTGGCAGGGCGGACGCCCGGCACGCCGCCGAGCAGCACACCCTTGCCGCCGGCCGGAGCCATCAGCGAGGCGGCGCCGACCTGGACGGACAGGCGGCCGGCGACCTCGGACATCGGGGCGAGCAGCGGCAGGGTCCGGCCCTCCTGGACTGTCTCGTAGGCGATGGCGGTGACGCCGGTGTTGATGAGCTCCTGCGTCAGTTCCGGCTCCGCAGCGAGGTGCAGGTAGGTGAAGAGGATCAGTCCCTTGCGGAAGCGGTGGTATTCGGCCTTGATCGGCTCTTTGACCTTCATGACCATGTCCGCGCGGCCCCAGACGTCATCGGCGTCGGCGACGATCTCGGCCCCCGCGATGGCGTATTCCTCGTCCGTGATGCCCGAGCCCAGGCCAGCACCGCGCTCCACCAGGACCGCGTGGCCTTGGGTGCGGAACTCGTGTACGCCGGCGGCCGTGATGGCGACGCGGAATTCGTTGTTTTTGATCTCTTTGGGGACACCGATGATCATTTGTGGGCTCCAGTGCTGGCGGCCTTGTGGGCCTGGGTTTGTGCGGGAAGTCGTACTTCCAGAATAAATCCGGCTGTGACGCAAGCTACAGACGCAGCTTCCCGGCAGCGCGGGCATTCCGCGGAAATCCGCGCGTTTCCAGGGAGCTGGCTCAACGGTTGTCGACCCGGCGGGCGTCAGGTGTCGCCTGCTGTCCGCTGCGGGTTGTTGTCCGGGGCGTTCACTTGGGCGTTGGCGGCGGCGTTTCCGGGGGCGGCGGCATCGGCAGTAGGGTGGCAGCATGCAGCAGCAGGATGTCGAACAGCTTGTGGAGCAGGTCGCGCTGAAACTGGGCCGCGGCCTCTCGCTCGAGGATCTGGACGGCCTGCTGCTCGCCTACAGCTCCAACCAGTCCCACGCGGACCGGGTACGGGTGAACTTCCTGCTCAGCAAGCGCGTCCCGGTCGACGTCAGCGCCTGGCAGCTCTCGCACGGGATCGCGACGGCGGTCCGCCCCGTCGTCGTCCCCGCCAACGAGGAGCTCGGGATGCTGGGCCGGGTCTGCGTGCCCCTGCTGGTGCGGGGCTTCCGGGTCGGCTACCTCTGGGTCCAGCTGGACGCCGAGGAGCCGAACGGGACGTCGGTTCTCGCGCAGCTGCCCGGCGTGGCCGGTGAGCTGGAGCAGCTCTCCGCCCTGTTGCTGGAATCGAATACGGCCGAATCCGAGTTCCGCCGCCGCCGTGAGCAGGAATTCCTGGCCGCCTGCCGGGGCGAGTCCAACGCCGTCGCCGCCGTCGCGGGCTGGAAGGAAGTCCAGGGACGGGGACCGTGGCAACTCGTGACGGTGCTGGATGCCGACGGGTGGGCGGAAGGCTCGGACCCGATCGCTTCCACGCTGATCCACCGCTCCGCGGCGCTGCAGGCCACCATCGGGGTGGACGCAACCCTGTTCAGCGCCGGAACGGAGACGCACGCTGTCGTCCTGTTTAAGGAATCGACCGGACGGGCGAACCACGCCCAGGTGCTGGTCCATTACCAGCTGGAGCTCGCCAAGCGGTCCGGCCGCCCGGTCCACCGGATTATCCTCGGAACCTCCGAGGGCTTCGCGAGGCCGCGGGAACTCGCGGACGCCTACCGTCAGTCCAGGCAGGCCGCGCAGGCCGCGGCGGTGGATCCCCAGCTCGGTGAACTCGTGGACTGCCGCGCCACCGGGATTTACCAGCTGCTGGCCTCGGCCGGCGGCGGAGCAGGGGCGTGGGCTGACGCGGGCTCGGTCTACTTCCGCATTCTCGCGGACCACGACCGGAACCACGAACTGCTGCCGGTGCTGGAGCTGTTCTATGACAACGACGGCTCGGTCCAGGAAGTGGCGGACAAACTGCACCTGCACCGGAGCAGCATCTACAATCGCCTGGGCCGGATCCGCCAGCTGCTCGGCGTCGACCCGCTCAAGGGGCTGGTGCGTCTGGAACTCCACGCGGCACTGAAGGCGCGCCGCTGGGCGGAGCGCCCCAGGATCTAGGCCGGCGATTGATCCGGCCGGGCTTGTCTCTGGCTGCCCGCCTATCGAGCCGGCCCGGCTCTAAGTGCCGAGGCCCTCGCGTTTGGGCTGCTCGGCTCCCAGCGGCCGGTCCGGTTCAAGCGCGGACTCAAGCTGGGTTTCATGGGTTTTTGCATGCGCTGCCTCGTGCGCTGCCCGCTGCGCGGCCCTACGGCGCGAAATCCGGCTGTCCGTCCACATGGAAACGGCCACAAAGGCCACGCAGCTGGACATGAAGGCGGCGGTATTGTTCAGGCCCATGGCCGTTCCGAGAATGCCAGTGAGCACCATGGCGGCAATGCCTGCCACGATGTGCCACCCTCTGAACTTACCCACAATCCAAGCGTAACCCCGGCCTTCTCGGCGTTTCCGCGCAGGGCCGGGATCGTTGTTTGATCCTTATCACGCCGTCACGAAGCATCGGGGGCACCGTCATCCGCGTGGTCCGGAGCATCCTCGGCGGTACTGTTCTTCTTCTGTTTTTCCAGCCAGGCCATGATGTCGGCGAGCCGGATCCGCCGGTGCGTGCCCCGGTATTCCACCGGGATTTCGCCCCGGTCTGTCATGTTCCGCAGGTAGGTGTGCGAGATTCCGGCCAGCTCCGCGGCCCGGGACGTGGTGAGCATTTCCTCGACGCTGCTGACGGTTACGGCCTCGCCGCGGCCGAAGCGTGCCAGCAGGTCGACGACGGCGTCCCGGGCCTGCGTTGGCAGCCGGTGGACGGTGCCGTCGACAAACACCGTGATGTCGTCGCTGCCGTGGAGGGCGTACCGGAGTTTCTGCGCGTCCTCTGCCGGGAGGGCGGCCGTCATCCGGGGAGCAATCAGTGTCATGGAGTGCATCCTAGCGCCCCGCGGTTGAGCCTGACACTGCCGCTGCCCTGCCGCGGCGCTACAGCCCCAGCTCCTCGAGGACCGGCAGCTTCGCCCGGACCCAGGCGCGGGCCTCGGTGGCGCTGGGCGCGGACAGGGCGAGCTTGGCCAGTTCCTGCGCCTCGGCCAGCGTAACGGTCTTCAGCACGGCGGCCACCGCGGCCAGGGACCGGGCGGTCATGGACAGGGTGGTAACGCCGAGCCCGGTCAGGACGACGGCGAGTGCCGGGTCCGCGGCGGCCTCGCCGCAGACGCCGACCGGTTTGTGGTGGCCCTCCGCGGCGGAACCCTCCACCGTCAGGCCGACCAGCCGGAGCACGGCGGGCTGCCACGGGGTGTTCAGCCCGGCGAGCGGGCCGAGCTGGCGGTCGGCCGCCATGGCGTACTGGGTGAGGTCGTTGGTGCCCAGGCTCGCGAAGGCGACCTCCCGGAGGATGGCCTCGGCGGTGAGCGCCGCGGACGGGACTTCCACCATGACGCCGGGGGTCTTGATTCCGGCCTCGGCGCACAGGGTGGCGAAGCGGGCGGCCTCCTCCGCGGTGGAGATCATCGGTGCCATCACCCAGACGTCCGCTCCGGATTCCTGCTCGGCACGGGCGATGGCCTGCAGCTGGCGTTCCAGAACACCAGGCGTGGTGAAGTCGGTGCGGTACCCGCGGACACCGAGGGCGGGGTTGGGCTCCGTGGCGTCGGTGAGGAACGGGAGCGGCTTGTCCGCGCCGGCGTCGAGCGTCCGGAGCACTACCTTCTTGCCCGGGAAGGCGTCGAAGACGCCCTTGTACGCGGCTGCCTGTTCGTCCACGGTAGGTTCGGTGTCCCGCTCCAGGAAGCAGAACTCGGTCCGGAACAGCCCCACACCCTGCGCGTTGAGCTTAGCGGCGGCCAGGGCGTCCTTGGCCCCGCCCACGTTCGCAAGCAGCGGCACCAGGTGCCCGTCCGCCGTCGCGCCGGTGCCGTCGAATTCGGCCAGCAGCGAGGCGGTGGCGGCCCAGTGTTCGGCGGCGGCCCGCTGCGAGTCGTCGGGGTCCAGGGTGATCAGGCCGGCGGCGCCGTCCACGTATACCTCGGATCCGTCCGGAAGCTGGTCGACGCCGGTGGCCGCCATAACGGCGGGCAGGCCCAGTGAGCGGGCAATGATGGCGGTGTGGGACTGCGGTCCGCCGCCGGCGGTGAGCAGCGCCAGGATCTTCTCCGGATCCAGCGTGGCGGTGTCGGCCGGGGCCAGATCCTCGGCGATCAGGATGAACGGGGTGGGGGAGGAGGGGATGCCCGGCGCCGGGACGCCGCGCAGCTCGGCCACGATCCGGGCCCGGACGTCCAGGACGTCGGTGGCGCGTTCCGCCATGTAGCCGCCCAGGTTGTGCAGCATTTCCGAGACGGAGGCACCGGCTTCCCAGATGGCGCGCTGGTTCGAGGTGCCCCGGCCGATCAGTTTGGCAGCCGACTTCAGCAGCATCGTGTCCGTCGCCATGAGCGCGGTGGCCTCCAGGACGGCCTTGCCGTCGCCGCTGACCGTCCCGGCCCGGGCCTTCAGCTCATCGTGGACCGCCTTCGCGGCGGTCTTCAATGCCGCCGTCGCCTCCTCGGCCGTGACGCCGGCCGGCAGTTGTTCCCCGGCGGGCGGTTCGCTGACGGGTTTGGGCATCTGGCGGATCGTTCCGATGATGCGGCCGGGGCTGACGCCTACTCCTGGGAAGTTCTGCACTGAAGGTCCTCATTCTCTGCCGTGGGCCGGTAAGCCGGTAATTCAGGTAGCGCCGGAAACCGGCCGTCCGATCCGGGCCGGACGCTCCGGCCCGGTCCGTCCGGCGGTCCGCCGACGGCAACGTCAGCGGACGGGTCCGGTACTTGGAAAAATTGTATGTGATGGACTTCATATAGCGTTGCTATAGGTGCTAGGGTAGCGGTTATGAGTTTCGATGGCCAGCTTCCGCCAAAGACGCGACTGTTGCGTGCGGCCGCTGAGTTGCTGGCCAACTCCGCCGGGGGCGCGGTTTCCACCCGCCAGATCACCCAGCTAGCCGGAGTCACGGCCCCCACCCTGTATCACCACTTCGGTGACAAGGAAGGGCTGTTCGACGCCGTCGTCGCGGCGGGTTTTGAGGAGTACGTGGCGGGCGAACGCGACTTCGCGCCGTCCGGACAGCCGCTGGAGGATATCCGGCGGATGTGGGACAACCATGTGCAGTTTGGGCTCAAGCAGCCGGAACTGTACCTGGTCATGTTTGGCAATATCCGCCCGGAGAGCCGCCCCGCCGTCGTCGCCGACTCTGAGGCACTGATGGAGGAAATGCTGAACAAGGCCGCCGTCGCCGGCCAACTCAACGTCCCCCCGCGGGAAGCGGCCAGGAGCATCCTGGCTGCCAACGTCGGGGTGACGCTCATGCTGATCACGGAAAAGGCGCCCGAGCGCAATCTCGAGCTGTCCGCCATGACCCGCGATGCCATGATTTTTGCGGTGTCTTCGGAGCAGGCCAAGACCAGCAGCGCGGAAGATTCGGGGAAATCATCAGTGGTTGTGGCGGCGATCGCCCTGAACGCGGCACTGCAGGCATCGCACTCGGACCAGCTCTCCAGCTCGGAACTCAAGCTCTTCCTCGAATGGCTCCACCGGATCTCCACCAGCTCCACCAGCTAGCTTTCGCGAAATTATCGGACCATCCTGCGGTGCAGCAGGAACGACGGTTAGGAAATCACATGGCAACAGAGACAGTTGCGAAACCCCGCACCAGCGTGCGCGTTGGCGTCCAGAAGTTCGGGACGTTCCTGTCCGGAATGATCATGCCCAACATCGGCGCGTTCATCGCCTGGGGCATCATCACGGCTTTCTTCATCCCGGCGGGCTTCACCCCCAACGCAAACCTGGCCCAACTGGTCGGCCCGATGATCACCTATCTCCTTCCGCTCCTGATCGGCTACACGGGTGGCCGGATGGTCTACGGCGTCCGCGGCGGCGTCGTCGGTGCGGCCGCCACCATGGGCGTAATCGTCGGAACGGACATCCCGATGTTCATCGGCGCCATGATCATGGGGCCGCTGACGGCGTGGATCATGAAAAAGATCGAAAGCCTCTGGGAGAACAAGGTCAAGCCCGGCTTCGAGATGCTGATCGACAACTTCACCGCGGGCATCGTGGCAGCTGTTATGGCCATTGTCGGCATGCTGGTGATCGGCCCGGTGGTCAAGGCCTTCAGTGACGGCGCCAGCTCCGTGGTCGAATTCCTGGTCACCAACGGTCTGTTGCCCTTCACCAGCATTTTCATTGAACCGGCCAAGGTGTTGTTCCTGAACAACGCCGTCAACCACGGCATCCTGACACCCCTGGGAACGGAGCAGGCGCTCGCCCAGGGCAAGTCCATCCTGTTCCTGCTCGAAGCCAACCCCGGTCCCGGTGTAGGCATTCTGCTGGCCTACACGATTTTCGGCAAGGGCCTGGCCAAGGCGTCAGCTCCCGGGGCCGCCCTGATCCAGTTCGTCGGCGGCATCCATGAAATCTACTTCCCGTTCGTGCTGATGAAGCCCATCATCATCCTCGCTGCGATCGGCGGCGGCATGACCGGCATCTTCACCCTCGTCGTGACCGGCGCAGGCCTGCGCTCCCCGGCTGCCCCGGGCAGCATCATCGCCGTCTTTGCCGCGACCCCGCCGGACAGTTTCGTGGGCGTGGCGCTGTCCGTGCTGCTGGCAGCCACCGTGTCCTTCCTGATTGCCTCGGTGATCCTGAAGTCCAGCAAGACCCCCGACGAGGATGAGCTCGGCGCCGCCACCACCCGGATGGAGACCATGAAGGGCAAGAAGAGCTCGGTTTCCTCCACCCTCGCCGGTGCCGGTGCCGGTGCCGGTGCCGGTGCGGGAAGCGTCGCCGTGCTCGCCGGACCGGTCAAGAACATCGTCTTTGCCTGCGACGCCGGCATGGGCTCCAGCGCCATGGGCGCCTCCGTGCTGCGGAACAAGATCAAGGCGGCCGGCTACCCGGACGTCAAGGTCACCAACTCCGCGATCGCGAACCTGAGCGACACTTACGATGTGGTCATCACGCACCAGGACCTGACCGAGCGGGCCAAGCCCGTCACGGCCAGTGCCGTGCACGTCTCGGTGGACAACTTCATGAACTCGCCAAGGTACGACGAGATCGTCGAACTGGTCCGGAGCAGCAACGCTTCGACCGGCGGTGCCGCTGTTGCCGCGGCCGGTGGCGCCACCACCGTGGCGGAACCGGAGCCGGAAGCCGATGCAGGCCCGTCCGGAATCCTCGTGGCGGAAAGCGTCGTGCTCAACGGCACGGCTACGAGCCGCGACGCCGCCATCGACGAGGCCGGACGGCTCCTGCTGGACCGGGGCGCCGTCGACGCCGGCTACCTCGACGCCATGCACGAACGCGAGGAATCCGTCTCCACTTATATGGGCAGCTTCCTCGCCATCCCGCACGGCACCAACGCCGCCAAGGACCACATCATGAAGTCTGCGGTTTCCGTGGTGCGGTACCCGAACGGCATCGACTGGAACGGCAAGGAAGTGAAGTTTGTCGTCGGCGTCGCCGGCATCAACAACGAACACCTCCAGATCCTGTCCTCGATCGCCAAGGTCTTCACGAACAAGGCGCAGGTGGCGCAACTCGAGGCGGCCACCACAGTCGACGAAGTTCTGGACCTCTTCAGAAAGGTCAATTCCTAGTGAAGGCTGTTCATTTCGGAGCCGGAAATATTGGCCGCGGATTCGTGGGGCTGCTGCTGCACGAGGCGGGGTATGAGGTGGTGTTCGCGGATGTCGCGGAGGCCCTGATCACCCAGCTGGCCGCCGCGGACAGCTACCAGGTCCATGAGGTGGGGGAGAACCCCAGCGTCCGCACCGTGGAGAACTTCCGTGCCCTGAACTCCAGCAGCCAGGAGGCGGACGTCATCACGGAGATCGCGAGGGCGGACGTCGTCACTACCGCCGTCGGGCCGCACATCCTCAAGTTCGTGGCCCCGGTGATCGCCCGGGGGATCGCCGCCCGGGCCGCCGGGCTTCCGCCGCTGCAGGTGATGGCCTGTGAAAACGCCATCAACGCCACGGACATCCTGAAATCCGAGGTGGCGGCCCAGTGGGACGCGGCCGCGGGGTCGCTCGAGGAGAAGGCGGTGTTCGCGAACACCGCGGTCGACCGGATCGTGCCCAACCAGGAGGCTGGGCAGGGACTGGACGTTACGGTGGAGACATTCTATGAGTGGGTCATCGACCGGACGCCGTTCGGTGACGCGGCGCCGGTCATTCCGGGTGCCACGTTTGTAGACAACCTGGAGCCGTACATCGAGCGGAAACTGTTCACCGTGAACACCGGGCACGCCGCGGCAGCGTACTTCGGTTTTGAGGCCGGCCTGGTGAAGATTTCCGAGGCCATGGCCGACCAGGACGTCGCCGCCGATGTGCGCGCCGTCCTGGACGAAACCAAGGAGCTGCTGGTGGCCAAGCACGGGTTCAACCGCGGCGAGCAGGAGGCATACGTCGAGAAGATCCTCGGCCGCTTCTCCAACCCGCACCTGCCGGACACCGTGAACCGGGTGGGACGGGCGCCGTTGCGCAAGCTCAGCCGGCACGAACGCTTCATCGGTCCGGCGGCCGAGCTGGCCGAGCGTGGGATCGTGCCGGAGTCGCTGCTCGGCGCGATCGCAGCCGCCCTGCGCTTCAACGACCCGGCAGACGCCGAGGCGGTGGAGCTTGCGCAGATCCTGGCTTCCTCGACCGCCGACGAGGCGACCGCGAAAATCACTGGCCTTGCACCGGACCATCCACTGTTCCCGGCCGTCTCCGCCCTGGTCGACGAGGCCAAAGCCGCCGTCTAGTCCGTTTTCCAGCGCCGAAGCGCAACGCCGACGCCGGAGCTCACCCGAGTTCCGGCGTCGGCGTTTGCGTCAGCTGCCGCCCCCGCTGCGCTGTCAGTTGCGGCTCTTATGCCCCCGGGTTGCGCGAATTTGCAGCGGCAGGCGCGCCGAAAGTCTGCCCGCCGTGACGGACCGCCGGAGGAAAACTCAGCGCTCGACCAGGATCCCGTCAGGGT
Source organism: Pseudarthrobacter sp. HLT1-3 (assembly GCF_059383535.1). NCBI lineage: Bacteria > Bacillati > Actinomycetota > Actinomycetes > Micrococcales > Micrococcaceae > Pseudarthrobacter > Pseudarthrobacter sp. HLT1-3. The sequence goes on from NZ_JBWZCJ010000010.1 coordinate 73,566, forward strand.
CGCACCAGATCAGCGCGCCGGGCCGGAACATGACGCCGTCGATCTCCAGTGCCACGTCGGATTCGCCGGCGCCCGTCTTGGCGCTCTTCCGCGGGTTGCTGCCCAGTGCCTTCACGCCCAGCGGCAGCCCGGCGATGGCCATCCGGTCCCGGATGGCGCCGTTGATGACGACGCCGGCCCAGCCGTTGGCGACGGCGCTGGCCGCGATCAGGTCCCCCATCAGGGCCGTGCGCAGCGAGCCGCCACCGTCCACCACCAGAACGGCGCCATTGCCGGGGGCGGCCAGGGTGGACTTGACCAGGGCGTTGTCCTCGAAGCAGCGGATGGTGCGGACCGGGCCGCTGAAGTGCGTGTGCCCGCCGAGCGACTGGAACTGCAGGGCCACGGAGTCGAGCTCCTCACCCCGTTCGTCGTAGAGGTCGGCGGTATGTACGTCGGATGCGGCCATTGGTTCTCCTGTGCTGGAAATAGCGGTCGGACAGTGCTCCCCACGATAGTCTGGCTGCACAACCACTTCAGTGCGCCTTTTCAGTTTCCGGGGGAACCGAATTACATGAGCCTGTCCGATCGACCCGGGGCCGCTCCGGACCCAGCCAGTGGCGGCATCACCGAAGGAAGCCCGACGGCGGTGGCGCTCGCCGAGCCAGAGCGGGCGGTCCGGCCCGTCTGGATCACCGGCCTGGTCCTCGTCAACGTGGGCATCAACGTGGCGTTCTTTGCCCCGCTCCAGGTGCTCCTCGGCCAGCAGGCGGCAGCGTTCAGCGAAGGCGACAAAGAGGCCATCCTCGCCCTCGTGACCGGAGCCGGAGCCGCGGTTTCTTTGGTTGCCAATCCCTTGTTCGGTGCGTTCAGCGACCGCACGACCTCACGATTGGGCCGCCGGGTGCCGTGGGTCCTCTTCGGGGCAATCCTCGGCGCCGCGGCCCTGATCGCACTCGCCGGAGCGCCCAGCGTCGCCATCATGACGCTGCTCTGGTGCCTCGTCCAGGCCGGCTGCAACGGGGCCTATGCCGCCATCACCGCGGCCATCCCGGACCGGGTGCCGGTGGTCCAGCGCGGCGCGGTGGGCGGCCTGGCAGCGATGGGACAGACCCTGGGAATCCTTATCGGCGCGGTGATCGCCGCGGCGGTGACCGGGAGCTTCGCCGTCGCCTATGTGGTCTGCGCCGTCGCGCTGCTCGCCGGCGTCGTGCTGTATTTCTTCACAAGCGACGACGTCCCGCTGCCCGAGGAAGCGCGTCCGCCGTTCAGCCTGGCCGGCTTCGCCCGGGGTTTCTGGATTTCCCCGGTGCGCTATCCTGACTTCGCGTGGGCCTGGCTGACCCGGCTCCTGGTGAATGTCGGCAACCACATGGTCACCCTCTATCTGCTCTTCTTCCTCAAGGATGCGGTCCAGCTTGAGGCGACGCAGGGCATCGCGCCGGAGTTCGGCGTGCTGATCCTGACCGGGCTTTATGCGGTGATGGTACTCATCACCAGTGTGATCGGCGGCCGGCTGAGCGACCGGATGGGGAAGCGTAAACCGCTCGTGATCATCTCCTCGGTCGTTATCGCGGTGGCTTCGCTGATCCTGGCGTTCGCGCCGAACTGGCCCGGGGCGCTCCTGGGGGCGTCGGTGCTGGGGATCGGCTTTGGCTGCTACCTCGCGGTGGACTTTGCCCTTCTCACCCAGGTGCTCCCGACGGCACTGAACCGCGGAAAGGACCTGGGCGTCCTCAACATCGCCAATTCCCTGCCCCAGGTCCTCGCGCCGCTCATCGCGTTCCCGTTCGTGACGATGTGGGGAGGCTACGTTTCGCTGTACGTGGCGGCGGCGGTGATCGGGCTGCTGGGTGCCGTCTTCGTGGTCAAAATCAAGGGTGTCGACTAAGCCAGGACCGGCCGCGGCGGCAGGCCGGGAGGCCAATCTACGGCACTGTCTGTGACCCGCTGACGGCCCGGGAGCGTGGCGTATAGTGGACGGGAATTGCCGCGGCACTGTTGTGGGGGGATCCTCCCGGGTGCCGAGAAGAACCGACCCCGGAACGCTGCTGATGCCTGAATTTCACCCGGACCTTCCCCCGATGGCCCCTCCGCCCACCCTGCCCCGGCAACGGCTCCGTTACACCCGGATCCTCGACGTTGCCGCTGGCTTCGCCCGCAAGGGCCTTGACTCCGTGGTGCTGTCCGAAGTCGCCGCGCGGGCCGACGTTCCGCTGGGCACCCTGTACCGCTATTTCCCCTCCGCCACCCAGCTGATGCTCGCTCTGTACCGCAAGCAGCTGACGGAACTGGAGGCGGCCAACTTCCCGGCCGAGCCAAGGTCCGGCGCCGGACGCTGCGCGAGACCTGCCGCACCGAACGCCAAGGGCGACCTCGCGGCCCATACCCTCGTCGGCGTGGTGATGGAGATTTTCCACATGCGCCTGATGCAGCCTGCCGTGGAGCAGTGCCTGAACCGGGTTGTCTACGCCCAGGACACCGACACCACGAAGCTGCTCCGCGAGATCGATGCCACTGCGGAAAAGGCCGTCACGGCCGTCAGCGCCGACGTCGCCATCTCCCGCGTGCTGCTGCTGACCGTCACTGGACTGGTCCAGTCCGTCCGCTGCCGCCGTTTGTCCCTCTTCGAGGCCGAGGAAGACCTCAAAAAGGCCTGTTCCCTGCTGACATCCAGCCGTCAGGCGGCGTAACTGGTCTAGACCAATCCTTGGTTCTACCGCCCGGTAGCGGCCATTTTTCGTGATTCGACTCACCAAAAGGGTTGGATAAACGTTTCACCGCGGCCAAGCATGTGTCGCGTGACACATCACACCCGGCCCGCTTTGTTTACTATTGCAGAACCGGGGTGGCCCCAGCCGCCCGCATTGCCCCGAGCTTCGCCGCAGCCCACCAACCTCGGGCCGCTGCCGACGTTCCCCAGACCATCTTGAGCATCCCTGTGCTTGAGCTTCCATGAGCCGTACGCCCACGGTGAGCCCCAGGAGACAACGTAGTGTCCATTGAAACGATTATTCCCGCCGACTCCACGTCCCCCGAAGAGCCCGTAGCCGCGCTCAGCGACGAGGAAATCTTCGCAGCCCACCACGGCGGCAAGCTTTCCATTGCCAGCACCGTGCCGCTCGCCAGCAAGCGCGACCTCTCCATCGCCTACACGCCGGGCGTTGCGCAAGTCAGCCGTGCCATCGCCACCAACCCGGAACTCGCCAAGACCCTCACCTGGGCGCAGCGCCTGGTCGTCGTTGTCAGCGACGGCACGGCCGTCCTGGGCCTCGGCGACATCGGTGCCAGCGCCTCGCTGCCCGTGATGGAAGGCAAGTCGGCCCTGTTCAAGGCCTTCGGCGAGCTCGACTCCATTCCGCTGGTGCTCAACACCACCAACGTCGACGAGATTGTTGAGACGCTGGTCCGCCTGCGTCCCAGCTTCGGTGCCGTCAACCTCGAGGACGTTTCGGCGCCGCGTTGCTTCGAACTCGAGGAAAAGCTCATCGAGGCCCTCGACTGCCCGGTCATGCACGATGACCAGCATGGCACCGCCATCGTCGTCCTCGCGGCCCTGACCGGCGCCGCCAAGGTGACCGGACGCGAACTCGAGAAGCTGCGGGTTGTCGTCTCGGGCGCCGGTGCCGCCGGCATCGCCGTCGCTCAGATGCTGCTCACCGCCGGGATCTCCGACGTTGTGCTGCTGGACTCCCGCGGGGTCCTGAACAGCGAACGCGCGGACATCGCCACCCATTCCGCCAGCAAGAAGGCCCAGCTGGCCCGGAGCGGAAACCCGCGCGGCGTCTCCGGCGGACCCGCCGAAGCCCTGCTGGACGCCGACGTGTTCATCGGCGTTTCCTCCTCCAAGCTGGCCGAGGACCACCTGAAGCTGATGAGCGAGGGCTCGATCGTGTTCGCGCTGTCCAACCCGGACCCTGAAGTCCTGCCGGAGGTCGCACACAAGTACGCGTCCGTCGTCGCCACCGGCCGCAGCGACTTCCCGAACCAAATCAACAACGTCTTGGCCTTCCCCGGCATCTTCCGCGGTGCGCTCGACGCCGGCGCCCGCCGGATTACGCCGGCCATGAAGCTGGCTGCGGCCCGTGCCATCGCGGCACTGGCCGAAGCTGACCTCTCCGCCGACTACATCGTCCCCAGCCCGTTGGACCCGCGCGTGGCCCCGGCCGTTGCCGCCGCCGTCGCGGCGGCGGTTGAAGCCGAGTAGCCAGAACCCAGAACCAAACAAACGACGGCGGCGGCGCTTCCTTCCGGAGGCGCCGCCGCCGTCGTTTTGCGCTCCGCCGCAATCGCGTTACCGCAGTGGACCGTCGTCGAGTTCCGCCGTCCCCGCGTTCCCGCGGGGGACCGCCGTCGACGTGGAGCGCCGGGGACGTTGCGCGGCGGCGCCATAGACTGGGTCAATGAACCCTGAGACAGTTGTGACGATCCTCTGCGGCCTCGCCATCCTGGTGGGCATTGCCGGCACCGTCATCCCCGTGCTTCCCGGCAGCTTCCTGATCGGTCTGAGCCTGCTGGCCTGGGCCATCTGGGGCGGCGCCGGAACTACCGGCTGGGTGGTGTTCGGGATCGGCCTGGTGTTCGTCCTGGCAGGGATGGCCGCCAGCGCGGTCCTGACCGGTCGGAAACTCAAACAGCACAGCATCCCCGGCCGCTCGGTGATGGCCGGGCTGGTCCTCGGCGTCGTGGGAATGTTCATCATCCCCGTGGTGGGCCTCTTCGTTGGTTTCGCCGCCGGCCTGCTGCTGAGCGAACTGCACCGCACGCGCGACTTCGGCACCGCCGTGACAACCAGTGGGGCCGCCCTGAAAGCCACCGGGCTGGGAATGATCGCGGAGTTCGGACTCGCCTGCCTCGCCGGCAGCACCTGGGTGATCGGCCTGTGGATCTCGGCAGCCGCCTAGGCTGCCGGTTGCCTTCCGCTGCGAACTAGCATGGAGGCATGAGCGCCGGACCAGCAGCATCAGCACCCCGCCCTGTCGTATACCGGGACCACCGCGACCTGACGCCGTTCCGCACCCCGGTCATCCGGACGCCGGTCCGGGGCCTGGCCAACGGCGTGGGCGGGGCTGTGTCCGGAGTCCTGTCGGGACGGATCCGCGGCACCTTGCCGGTGGAGGGCGGCGCGCCCCGGCTCACCAAAGTGGGCGGAAGGACACCGGGTAAGGCCGCCAAAACCGTGCACGCCGCCATTTTCGGAAGCTCGGACCCGGACCGGCTGATTGCCCTTGCGCACGCCTATCCGGGGTGGGCCGGGCTGTGTTACCTGGTGGCTGGGTTGCTGAGCTATACCAACGGAGGCTACCTGCGCGCCTCCGAACTGCTCCAGCGCGGGATGCTGACCAGGAACGACGACGATGCGAACCTTTATGCCTCCTCCTACCTGACGCGTGTCGTCACCCGGGTGACCGTGGCCGAGCGGGTCGAGGTTCCGGTCCTCTTCAGCGAGGAGGGGGTGTTCCTGGCGCTGTCCCACTCGCTGCGCGAGACGGGCCAGGGTGAGGCTGCACTCGCGGCGCTGACCGGGCTGCCGCCGTCGTTGCCGATGGCCCTTGCCCGCTGCTCGCTGTCCTCCGCGCTCGGCCGGCACGAGGACGTGGTGGCCGACACTGAAGGGCTGCTCAATGGAGACGACCTCTCGGCGGCGCTGCTCCTGGTGCGGGCGCGATCGCTGCGGAAGCTCGGTCACCATGTGGCCGCCCGGGCCGCCCTGCAGGAGGTCCAGCGCCGACGCAAGACCGACTTCACCCTCCGCAGCGATGCCCTGACAGACCGGGCCCTGCTGTTGTTGGACAACGGACGAAAAGCTCTGAACCGGCGGGAGTGGCAGCACCGCCAGCCCGCTGAACTCGAGACGGTCAGGGCCATCCGCAAGGACGCTGAGCTGCATGAGCTCTGGGACCGCGAGTACGGCCGGGCCGACAGCGACTGAACCACAGCTTTCATTTCGTTACCGTGACCCTTGCGGGCGCGCGGACGGAGGTAGTAGAAACGAGGCATGAGAGATGCCGCCGCGCGCTGGATGCAGCACTACATCACGGCCTGGACGTCGAACGAGCCGGAGGACATCCGGGCGCTCTTCACCGAAGACGCCGTGTACGCCACGCGCCCGGACGATCCGGAGGCGTGGACCGGGCGCGAGGAGATCGTCGAGCGCTGGCTGGCCGGGCGTGATGAGCCGGGGGACTGGACGTTCGAATGGACACTCCTGGGCGTCGACGGCGGCAGGGCGTTCGTGCAGGGCCGTACCGACTACCGCGGAGACAGCCGCAGCTACGACAACCTCTGGATCATTCAGCTGACGGGGGACGGCCGCGCCACGGCGTTCACCGAGTGGTACATGCCCCGCAAGTGACCGCGGCACTCCGCGGCAGAGCCCCTACCTCACGCCCTGGCCTCAGCCTCGCGACAGGACCTGGCCCACGAGCGGCATGATCTGCTCCGAGAGCAGGACAGCGCCCAGCGCCACCATGATGATGCCGCTGGCGAGCGTCACCCTCCGCGCCGCGCCGGGCCGGGAGGACAGCAGTCTGCGTGCCAGCAGTGCGACGCAGCTGTAGACCACCGCGACCAGCAGCACGAAGGTCAGTCCCAGGAGGCCGGACTGCACGGGGACGGGCAGCGGTGCTTCCGTACTCACAAATTGCGGTACCAGGGCCAGATAGAACAGCAGGCCCTTCGGATTGATGCCGCTGGTGCCCATGCCCTGCAGGAAAGTCCGGAATTGGTTCGCCGGTGCCCGCACCTCGGTGCTGCCGAAACTCGCGCCACGCCAGGAACGGATGGTCGTGAGCCCGAGCCAGAGAAGGTAGCCCGCGCCGGCTACCGTCAGCCACCCCAGCACGCCCGGAATCCCGGTGAGCAGGGCCGCCAGGCCCGCCACCAGCAGCACCGTATGAAGGACGTAGCCGCCGCAGAGTCCGGCCACCGCGGGCACGAAGCTGCGTTGTTTCAGGCCCGCCGTAATCGAGTACGCCCAGTCCACTCCCGGAGTGCAGGCAAGGGCGCCGGCGACAACCAGGAAGGCGAGAAATAGCTGGGGGTTCATCGCGGTCTCCTAGGGTTGGGGGTACAGGAAAACTCTAGGGAATTTGCCGCCAGAAGTGTTCCCTGTTTTCGCGGCAAATTGCCGGCAGGCGGTAAGATTATTGCGTGATTGACCATTTGGACAGAAGTATTTTGCGCTACCTCAAAATGGATGGCAGGATGACGGCCACGGCGCTCGCCGCAAAGGTGGGACTGACGGTTGCGCCCTGCCACCGGCGGCTGCGCGACCTGGAGGCCACCGGAGTCATCCGCGGCTACCGGGCGGACATCGATCCGGCCGCCGTCGGGCTCGGCTTTGAGGCGATTGTCTTCGTCACGCTGCGGCAGGTGGACCGGGCAACGATGGAGATTTTTGAGAACCGCGTGGCGGACAACCCGAACATCGTGGAGGCCCAGCGTCTGTTCGGGTCTCCTGACTACCTGCTCAAAGTCATCGCGGAGGACTTGCCGGCCTACCAGCGTTTCTACGACGCCGAACTGACTTCGCTGCCCGGCGTGGAGCGGCTGACGTCAACCTTGGTGATGAAGAACCTGAAAACCAATACCGGGCCTCCGGTGTAGTCCCCTCCCGGCCGGGCTCAGGCGCCCAGCAGACCCGTGGTCCGGTAGGGGATTACCTCGCGGAGGAACATGCTTGTAGAGGTTCGGACGATGCCGGGGCAGAGCCGGATTTCCTCGGAGACGCGGTACAGATCGTCAGGGCTTTTCGCCACTACCCGGATCAGCAGGTCGGTCTCGCCCGCGGGGGCGTGGCATTCGAGCACTTCGGGGATGTTCCTCAGCGCGGCAATCGCCTCGTTCAGGTGGCTCTGGTCCAGTTCCGCACTGACCGACGCGGCCACGCCCCGGCCCAGCGCCGAGGGCAGGACCCGGCTGCTGTTGGCGCGCAGGGCACCGGACGCCGTCATCCGTTCCAGGCGCGACTGCACGGTGCCGCGCGCCAGGGCCAATTTCTGGGCCAGTACCATGATCGGCAGCCGGGGATCTTCATCTAGAGCGAGGAGGATCCGCCGGTCCGTGGCGTCGAGTTCCTGCAATGTGACCACTCCCTGCACGTAGTTACGGCCCAACTTGATCAGATTGACCAGCGTATACGGAGCCCGTTGCACCAACTGTAGGACTTCTGTTGAAATAGTGACAACAAAGGGACGCAGGCCACCGCCGGATCCCCCAGGCTACAAGCACCCCGGCACACCACCCGGACCTTGGATGAGGCTCCCGCAAGGAACCCGCCCGCTGATTGACTCTTGTTCACACCATCGTCATTCCGCACAAAACTCCGCATTTCGCAGTGCCACGGCCCGGAGCAACGCCCGGGCCCGGCACGGCAAGAGCCCCTGAGCCACCGACGTCGGTTTTCCCGAAGTCCTCGGTAGCTGAGGGGCTCTTGTGTGTGTGCGCCACCGAGCAACGCGGGGATCCTTCCAGCCGGTGTTCCGGCCCACCATGGGCCGGACGTGACCCCGCGTTGGTGTTTGTTGGGCTCGGGCGTGGGCGGCATAGGCTGGTGCCATGACCTCTGCCGGCCGCTTCGCCCCTAGCCCCTCCGGCGAACTGCATGTTGGCAACCTCCGCACGGCCATCCTGGCCTGGCTTTTCGCCCGGTCCACGGGCAGGCGGTTCCTGATGCGGGTGGAGGACCTCGACCGGGCCCGGTCCGGCGCCGAGGCGGAGCAGCTCCGGGATCTTGCTGCGATCGGCATCACCTGGGACGGCGGCGTCGTCCGCCAGACCGACCGCGGGCCGCTTTACGCGGCGGCAATCGCCCAGCTGACCGACGCCGGCCTCACCTACGAATGCTTCTGCACTCGCCGCGAGATCCAGGAGGCGCCGTCCGCGCCGCACGCTCCGCAGGGAGCCTACCCGGGCACCTGCCGTGATCTCTCCCCGGCGGATCGCGAGGCCAGGCGGGCCCTCCGGCCCGCAGCGATCCGGCTCCGCTCAGCTGTCACGGAAGTGGCCATACGGGACGTGCTGCATGGCACCTATACGGGCGTGGTTGATGACTTTGTGCTCCGCCGCAACGACGGCGTGACCGCCTACAACCTCGCAGTCGTCGTGGACGACTCCGCTCAAGGCATCGACCAGGTGGTCCGCGGCGATGACCTGCTGCCCTCCACGCCCCGGCAGGCCTACCTGGCGTCGCTGTTAAATATTCCCGTCCCGGAATATGCGCACGTTCCGCTCGTACTGAACGCCGACGGCGCCCGGCTGGCCAAGCGCGACGGTGCCGTCACGCTCGCCGACCTTTCGGCCGCCGGCGTTCCGGTGGCCGAGGTGCGGGACACCCTGCTGGCATCCGTGGGGCTGCCGCCCGGGACTCTGCGCCACGCCCTGGCCGTGTTCGACCCCCCTGCGCTGCCCAGGGCACCATGGATTTGGCCCGGATTGGCCGGGCGCGACGCGTAGGCTGGAGGCATGTCAGAACCAGAGTTCAGGGAAGCGCGCAGCCCGCAGCCGAGTTTCACCGTCGAGACCGCCAAGGTCCTCGCCGAAGTGGCGCACAGCCGCCAGAAGGACAAGCTCAAGCGGCCCTACCGCGAACACGTGATTGCAGTCGGGGATGCCCTGGCGGACTTCGACGACGACATCCGGATCGCCGGATACCTGCACGACATCGCGGAGGACACCCCGATGACCCGGCAGGCGCTGCTGGATATGGGTGTCTCGGAGCGGGCGGCCGACATCATCGAGCGCGTCACCAAGCGGCTTCACGAAAACCCGGACGACTACCAGGCCGGCATCCGCTACATCGCCGAAGACCACGACGCCGCCCTGGTGAAAATCGCGGACAACGCACACAATTCCCTGCCGGAGCGAGTGAAGGCGCTGGCCGAGAAGTGGCCGGACAAGCCTCCGGTCACGCGCTACGACGAGGCGCGTCCCGTGCTCTACGCCGCGGTTCCGGTGGAGGAAACCCGGAAGATCCTCGCCCGGATCAACCCGTGGCTCTTGGACGAGCTCGACGATCTGCTCGACGAAGCGGACGACACGGACTACGAAAACCTCACCTACGACGACGCCGCGGCTGGCGCTTCGTCGGCGGTGGAGCCGGGGGACGCCCCGGCGTCGGCCGCCGGCTCAGGACCGCACCGGGACTGAGCCCGCCGCCGCCGTGGCCGGTCCCCGCCAAGTTGGCATCATGGCCGCCCGCTGACAGCAACGCGGGGCCACATCGCGCCCATCCCGGGTCCTCACTTCGGCGCTATCTGACTCCGCGTTGCGGTTGACCCCCGCGTTGCTGTGGCTAGACCCGGCCCAGGGCGTCGATGTCTTCGAGGAATTGCTGGTGGACCTCCTCGCTCACGGTGGTCCGGGTGTCGGCGATCGCGTCGAGGTAATCCTGGGTCGCCGGGCCTTTCCGGACCGCGTCGCGGGCAGCGGGGCTGCCGCTGGAAGCCAGCCCGCCGTCGTCGTACACGGCCTTCTCCAGCGCCCGCTGGGACGCGCTCCGGGCCGCGTATTCAATGTCCGCAGGGGAGAAGCCTTCGGTCCGTTCCACTAGGAGCTCCACGTCGACGTCGTCCACGACCGTGGCGGGAATGAAGCGCTGCCACATGGCCTCCCGGGCCTGGCGGTCGGGCAGGCCGATGGGGATGACGTAGTCGAAGCGTCCGTGGCGGAGGAACGCGGTGTCCAGGGCCCGGATGAAGTTGGTGGCGCACACCAGCAACCGGCCGGGCTGCTCGCGGAAGGCCGGAATGATCTTGAGGAGTTCGTTGGTGACGCCCTGCAGCGGCGACGGCGGCTCGCCGGAACGCTGGGAGGCGATTTCCTCCACCTCGTCGATGAACACGACGGCGTGTTCCAGTTCGGCGATCTCCAGGAACGTCTCGCGCAGCGCACCGGCGAGGCCCTTGGGATCGGCGGCGAGGCGGGAGGGGAAGACCTCCACGAACGGCCACTCGAGGCGGGAGGCGATGGCCTTGGCGAACGTGGTCTTGCCGGTGCCGGGCGGGCCAAAGAGGACGACGGCGCGCGGGGGCACCACACCGTACTCGTCGGCGAGGTCGGCCTCGGCCAGCGGCAGGACCAGACGGCGTTCCAGCAGCTCCTTCTCATTCCGCATGCCTGCGACATTTTCCCAGAGGTCGCGGGCCAGGATCCGGCCGCCGAGCAGGCCAAGGGGTTCCAGTTCCTGGCGCTGCACCGGGATCTTCCGCTCGAAATAGCGCAGGTTTTTCTTCAGCACAAAACCGCGGCCCAGAAACGCCTCAACCCGGGTCTCGGCTTCCGGCATAAGTGCGGAAAGCTTGTTCAGCCCGTGCGGCGCCATCCGGTTCTCGACGGCGGCCAGCAGCGAGGTGCCGATCCCGCGGCCCCGGTACTCGGGGAGGGTGGCCAGGAAGACGATCCAGCCCTGGTCGTGGGCGGCGCGGCCGACGGCGGCGCCTACCACCTGATCGCCCTGCACCGCGACGACGGCGTGGTCCTTCTCGCAGGAGGCCAGCACCTCGGAGAGTGCGTAGACCGGTTCGACGTCGGTGGCCTTGAGCGACTCCCAAAGGTGCAGGATGCCGTCAAGGTCGGCGGAGTGGAAATCCCTGATTCGCCAGTTGGTCATAAGATGTCTCCCGGGGTGGTTCGTCGCTGAGCCAGTGTGCGTTCGTCTGCTGAGCATATGCGAACCTCCTCCGCGCAGGGTTGCGGGTACGTTGCGTTACGCGGAGGCGGAATGCCGGAAGGCTACTGAGGATCCCCGCCGGCGCGCCCTGCAGACCGGCCGGCCACTAGCGGATACGGGCCGGTGAAACCGTCACGGACGGCGGCGATTTCGAGGATGCGGTGCCGGCAGAGGCGCCAGCCGAGCATCAGGACCGGAACGATGACCACGACGGACGCGATGGTCCACGTTCCCACGGGCGAGTCGAATGCCATGAGAACCAGCACCGCCAGGAGGAAAACCAGCGTGATCCAGCCCGTTACGGGTGCGCCGGGCATCCGGAAAGCGGGCCGGAGCAGTTCCCCGCGGGCTGCGAGCCGGGCAAGCTGCATCTGGCACAGGACGATCATGGCCCAGGTGCAGATGATGCCCAGCGATGCGACGTTCAGGACGATCTCGAAGGCTTCGGCCGGGACCAGGGCGTTGAGGATGACGCCCAGGCCGGCCACGCCGGCGGTGAGGGCGATGCCGCCGTAGGGGACACCGGACTTGTTCATCCGGGCGGCGAATTTCGGCGCGGAACCTGAAACGGACATTGAACGCATGATCCGGCCGGTGGAGTAGAGGCCAGCGTTGAGCGATGACAGTGCCGCGGTCAGGACCACGAGGTTCATGATGGCGTCCACGCCGTCGACGCCGATAGAGCCGAAGAACGTCACGAACGGGCTTTCGCCGGCCTTGTAGGAGCTATAGGGCAGCAGCAGCGAGAGCAGCACGAGCGAGCCGACGTAGAACACCGCGATCCGGACTATCACCGTGTTGATGGCCCGCGGCATGATTTTTTCCGGGTTTTCCGTCTCGCCGGCGGCGGTACCGATCAGCTCGATCGAGGCGTAGGCGAACACGACACCCTGCATCACCACGATTGCGGGCAGCAGGCCGTTGGGGAACATGCCGCCGTTGTCCGCGATCAGGCTGAATCCGACCTCCTGGCCGGCGACGGGGGTGCCGAAGACGACGAAGTAGATGCCGACGATCAGGAAGGACACGAGCGCCACCACCTTGATCAGCGCGAACCAGAATTCGAGCTCGCCGAACACCTTGACGCTGATGAGGTTGAGGCCCAGGACCAGGATCAGGGCGGCCAGGGCCCACGCCCACTGCGGTACGTCCGCGATCGGCGCCCAGTACTTCTTGAAGAAGTTCATGTACAGCGCGACGGCAGTGATGTCCACGATCGCTGTCATGGCCCAGTTCAGCCAGTACAGCCAGCCGGTGACGAACGCGGCTTTCTCGCCGAAGAATTCGCGGGCGTAGGAGACGAACGAGCCCGACGACGGCCGGTGCATCACGAGTTCGCCGAGCGCTCGCAGGATCATGAAGGCGAAAAACCCGCAGACGGCATAGCTGATGATCAGGGCAGGGCCGGCGGTGGCGAGACGGCCGCCAGCGCCCATGAACAGGCCGGTGCCGATGGCGCCGCCGATCGCGATCATCTGTACCTGCCGGGGTTTCAGACCCTTGCGGTAGCCCTGGTCCTCGGCGTGGAGCGCTGCCTCCGAGGCATGGGAATGCACGGGAATGGTGTGGTCGGAGACGGCCGGCTGCTGTTGGGCGGGTTGTTTTTGGGCGCGGGCAGTTTCGGGATAAGTCATGGGGGTCCTTCGGGGTTCGAGGGTGCGCTATTTGCTCAAGTTGGCGAGGCGCTGAGGGCTGAGGAGGTCGGTGAGCTGCTCGGCGGTGAGCAGTCCGTGTTCGAGAACGAGTTCCGCGACGCCCTTGCCGGTGGCGAGGGCTTCCTGCGCGATGGCCGTGGCCGTGGCGTAGCCCAGGTGCGGGTTGAGTGCGGTGACGAGGCCGATTGACTGTTCCACCGTGAGCCGGAGGTGTTCGGTGTTGGCGGTGATGCCCCGGACGCAGCGGGCCGTGAGGGTGCGGCAGGCGGCTTCGAGGTGGGAGATGCTCTTGTGGAGGCTGTGGACGATGATCGGTTCGAAGGCATTGAGCTGGAGCTGCCCGGCCTCGGCGGCCATGGTGATGGTGACGTCGTTGCCGATGACCTCGTAGGCCACCTGGCTGACCACTTCCGGGATGACCGGGTTGATCTTGCCGGGCATGATCGAGGAGCCGGACTGCACGGCGGGGAGGTTGATTTCGCCGAAGCCGGCACGCGGGCCGGAGGAAAGCAGCCGGAGGTCGTTGCAGATCTTGGACAGTTTCACCGCGACGCGCTTGAGCACGCCGGAGAGGTGCACGAAGGCGCCGACGTCCTGCGTGGCCTCGATCAGGTCCACCGCCGTTACGAGCGGCAGGCCGGTGATTTCGGCCAGGTGCCGGCAGGCGGCCTCGCCGTAACCGGCCGGTGCGTTGAGGCTGGTTCCGATCGCCGTGGCGCCGAGGTTGATTTCGTGGATCAGCAGGTCGGCTTCGGCCAGGCGGAGCCGGTCCTCGCCGATCGTGACGGCGTAGGTGCCGAATTCCTGGCCGAGCGTCATGGGGACGGCGTCCTGCAGCTGAGTGCGGCCCATCTTCACCACGGTGCGGAATTCCAGGGCCTTGGCGGCGAAGGCGTCTTCGAGTTCGGTGAGGGCTTCGAGCAGCTCGCGGGCGGCGAAGATCGTGCCGAGTTTCACGGCGGTGGGGTAGACGTCGTTGGTGGACTGGCTGAGGTTGACGTGGTCGTTGGGGTGCAGCCGCGCGTAGTCGCCCTTGGGGTGTCCGAGGATTTCCAGGGCTCGGTTGGCGATCACTTCGTTGGCGTTCATGTTCGACGACGTCCCGGCGCCGCCCTGGATCACGTCCACCACGAACTGCTCGCTGAGCTTGCCGTTCATGACGTCGGTGCAGGCATCCTCGATGGCACGGGCGCGCCCGGCGTCGAGCAGCCCTAGCTCGTGGTTGGTGCGGGCGGCGGCCAGTTTGACGGCGGCCAGCCCGCGGACCAGGTGCATGTTGGAGGCGAGCGGCTGGCCCGTGATTGGGAAGTTCTCCACGGCCCGCAGGGTGTGGACACCCCAGTAGGCGTCGGCGGGAACCTCCCGGTCGCCCAGCAGGTCATGTTCGGAACGGAATTCTGCGCGTTCGTCGAGCGAGGTCATGGCGGTCCTTACGGGGCGTCGGGTGCGTTTGAGGTTTCAGGGGAAGCGAGGAAATCGGTGGCCTGCAGCAGCCCGACCGGGCGGCCGCCGCCCATCACCGGTGCCGCGGCGATGCTAGCCAGGGGAGAGGTGTCGACGTCGAGGGCGGCCAGGAGGCGCACGGTGACGGGCATCCTGGCGCGGTCCCCGCCGTCGGAGATCTTCACGGCGACGCCGCGGCCGTCGGGCAGGCCCACCAGCTGGACGCCCTCGAAGCCGTCCTTGGCCAGGAGGCCGGGGACCAGCCGCATCAGCGCGGTGACATCCCGGTCTTGGCCAGCCGCCATCTCAGGGTGGCGGCGCATGGCGTCGGCGACGGCGGCTTCCGCGCTGCCGGATTCCGTTGCCGAGGCCAGCCGGCCAAAGGCGCGGGCCATGCCCAGCAGGGTAAGGGCGAAGAGCGGGGTCCCGCAGCCATCGATGGACCTGTGTTCCGGGTTCTCGCCGGTCAGGTCCGCCACGGTCCGGGCCACAAGTTGCTGGAGCGGATGCGCCGGGTCCAGGTAACCCCGGACCGGCCAGCCGTTGATCACGCAGGTGGCCGCCATCGCGGCGTGCTTTCCGGAGCAGTTCTGCGCCAGTTGGGTGGCCTGCCCGCCGCCGCCGAGCCATTCCTCGCGCTCGCGCATGCCATAAGGGAGGTCGGTACTGTTCTCGAGGTCTTCAGGGGTCAGTCCATGCAGTTCCAGGATGCGCAGCGCGCCGTCGCGGTGGGCGGCCGCCCCGGAGTGGCTGGCGGACGCGAGGGCGAGGAGTTCGTCCGGGAGGTCCAGGCCGGCACGAACCATGGCAACGGCCTGTAGGGGCTTGAGGGCGGAGCGCGGGTAGAACGCGGCGAGGGGCTGCCCGGCGGCCAGGAGGACGCGGCCGTCCGTCGCCGTGGCGATTGCCGAGCCGTAGTGGATGCTCTCGACCACATCGTCGCGGGTCTGTACCGCCAGGGGGACGTGTTCCGGGAGCCCCGGAGCCCGCGGAGTCGGGAGGTGCGCGAGGGCAGGAGAAATCATTGCGTCCTTTGCCGGTGGTGTTGGTTGAAGCCAGTCAAGCTGAGGGCAAGAGTCAGGAGGGTGCCGTCAAGGGTTGAGAATCGAGTCGAGGGCAATGCCAACGGCATGCAGGTGCTGGCTCATGGCGATGCGCGCCGTTGCCGCATCTTCAGCCTCGATGGCGGACAGGATACGCCGATGCTCCGCATCCGAGGAATGCTGGCGGTCCGCCACCATGTTCAGGGTCTCCGACTGGTGGGCCAGGGCCTCCCGAATGTCCGCGACAACGTTTTCGAACACCTTGTTCCGGCTGGCCCGCGCGATCAGCGCGTGGAAGCTCGAATCCAGGCCCACCCACACTTCGGGATCGTCCTCGGCGGTCATCGCGGCGACGATGTCCCGCATGGTCTCCAGCTCCTCGGGCGTACGGCGTTCTGCAGCCAGCCCGGCGGCCGGGACCTCGATGTGGGGACGTGCTTCGGTGAGGTCGCGCGCCGAGTATTGGCCGAGGACCAGGTCCTTGGCCACGCGGTCCGCGACGACGAACGTTCCCCGCCCGGTCCTGGTGACGGTCAGCCCCAGGGCGGTGCAGGAACGCAAGGCCTCGCGGACCACGGATCGGCTCACGCCGTATTGCTGGGCAAGGGTGGCCTCGGAGCTAAGCTTGGCGCCCACGCCAAGCTTGCCGGATTCGATTTCGGAGCGGAGGACATTGAAGACTGCTTCGGCCGCGCTGAGGCGGGCTAAAGGCTGTCCTGCTGTCCGGCTGTCTGACAGGTTCACGCTTCAAATATGGCAGGGATCACACCGGGGTGTCAACTGTGACGGCGGCCCCGGGATCGGAGGCCGCCGGCATCGTGAGGCCCTGAAGTCCGTCTAGAGCGCGGCCAGCAGTTGCTTCATGTCGGCGATCTCTGCGGTCTGGGAGGCCGCAATGTTCTTGCCCAGCTGGATGGCTTCGGCGTTCTTACCGCTCCGGACCTCGGCGTTGGCCATCTCCACGGCGCCCTCGTGATGCGCGATCATCTGGCTGAGGAACAGCTTCGCCGCCTCGGTACCCTGGGCGGCGTCGAGCCTGGCGAGGTCGTCGCCGCTCATCATCCCGGTCATCGAGTGGCCGCCGGGCGCCTGCGTGGGTTCGTTCCAGTCCCTGAGCCAGCCGGTCATCGTCTCAATCTCGGGCGCCTGGGCCGCTTTGATCTTCGTCGCCAGCGTGATGATCCCGGCGTCGATGCCCTGCTTCTTCAGGATCATGTCGCTCATCTCGACGGCCTGGGTGTGGTGCGGAATCATGCCCTGGGCAAACATCGCATCCGTACCGTTATGGACGGCGGCCGCGGCCGGGCTCGTGGCCGCGGTGCTGTGGTCCATCCCGGGCATGGTGCTGCCCCCGGAACCGGAACCGGTAGCGCAGCCCGCCAAGGTAAGAACGGTGGCGAGGGCGGCGGCGGAAATACGGAGAGTCTTTTTCATGGAGATCTCCTTCCTCAATCATGGTTTCGGACGGTTGCACGAAGCCTTCAGGCTACCTGTCTTCAACGTCTCCTACCGGGGAGTGTTCCGCCGCGGAGCAAGACCAAATTGCCTGGCGGAGGCATCGGTGACATTATCTGCGTATGAATGCAGATATGCGGGTAGAGATCGACAGTCCTCATGTTGAGCTCGCCGTCGAGGTATTTTCCATGCTGGCCGATGCCACGCGGGTCCGGTTGATCCTTGCCTTGGGGGAGGGTGAGTTGCCGGTCAATGTCTTGGCTGAGCGGGTGGGGAAGCCGGCTTCTGCCGTTTCCCAGCATCTGGCGAAGATGCGGCTGGCCGGCATGGTCGCCACACGGCAAGAAGGCACGAAGGTCTTTTACCGGCTGCAGAATGATCACGCCCGTCAACTTGTGATGGATGCAATCCATCAGGCGGAGCACGCGCTCGGCACGGCCCCAGGACACGAGGCGTGAACCGCCCGTCGGACGCTGTGGACGAACAGAGCCACAACGAGGGTAAGGAGCACGTTCACCACGCCGGCCACGAGCACCCGCATAAACACGAGCCCCAGCATGATCACGCGCACGCGCATGACCACGATCTCTCGCATGACCATGAGCACCCCCACACGCACACCCACGCCAAGGGTCTGAAAGGTTGGCTGCAGTCGGTCTTTGTCCCGCACTCGCACGACGCCGCGGACTCCATCGACGAGGCCCTCGAAGCCAGCTCCCAGGGAATCCGAGCGGTCAAGATCTCCCTGCTCGGTCTCGGCGCCACCTCACTCTTCCAGCTCGTGATAGTGCTGATCAGCGGCTCCGTGGCCCTGCTGGCCGACACCGTGCACAACTTCTCCGACGCGCTGACCGCGGTCCCGCTCTGGATCGCGTTCCTGCTGGGCCGCCGCAAGGCCACCCGGACCTACACCTACGGATTCGGCCGGGCGGAGGACCTCGCCGGGCTGTTCATCGTGGCGATGATCGCGCTGTCCGCGGTGGTGGCTGCCGTCGAATCCATCCGCCGTTTCTTCGAGCCCCAGCCCGTGCACAACCTCGGCTGGGTGCTCGTCGCCGGACTGGTGGGCTTCGCCGGCAACGAACTCGTCGCCGTCTACCGGATCCGGGTCGGCCGGCGGATCGGTTCCGCGGCGTTGGTGGCCGACGGCATCCACGCCCGGACGGACGGCTTCACCTCGCTGGCGGTCGTCGCGGGAGTCATCGGCGTCTGGCTCGGCTTCCCGCTAGCGGATCCGATCGTGGGCCTGCTGATCTCCGCCGCCATCGTCGTCCTTCTGTGGGGCACGGTGCGCGACGTCGGGCGGCGGCTGATGGACGGCGTCGACCCTGGACTGACGGAGCGGGTTGAGGCCGTTATCGCGGAACACTCCCGGGCCGGCGGCACGCCACGGCTGCGCTGGTCCGGCCACAGGCTGCACGTCGAGATCATGGTCCCAATCGCCACGGATGCGCACCTGGTGGAACTCTCCTCGGTGACGGCCAATCTGGAGCACGGGGTTCGGCGGGCGCTGCCGCACGTCGGCGCGGTGACCGTGGTGCCAGTTTTCGCCACGATCGAGCGGCCCCTTTCACCCTAGATCCCGAGCGTGGCGAGACTCCGTTGAAGGGTCTCCGCCGAGTGGTTCAGGGCGGCAAGTTCGCCGTCGTCCATCGGCGTGTCCAGGATCTGATGGACCCCGCCGCGCCCAACGACGCTGGGCAGGGACAGTGCCACTCCGGTGATTCCGTACTGGCCGTCCAGCACGGTGGACACCGGCAGGACAGCGTTTTCCGCACGCAGCAGGGCCTCCACGATACGCGCGCCGGACAGCCCGATCGCGTAGTTTGTGGCGCCTTTCCCGGCGATCACCTTGTAAGCCGCTTGCTTTACTTCCTGCGCGGTTCCGGCGAGGTAGTCGGACGTGAAGACGCGGTCGCCGTCGACCTCCCAGTTACGAATCGGGACCGGGCCGATCGTCGCGCCGGACCAGATGGGGAACTCGGTGTCGCCGTGCTCGCCCACCATGCTGGCGTGCACGCTGGTGAGGGAGACTCCGGCCTTCCGCGCCAGCAGCCAGCGCAGCCGGGACGTATCGAGCACCTGCCGGAGGAGAAGATGCGCGAGGACGGGAGCCCGGAGATTTTCTGTGCCGCGACGGTCAGAACATCGCAGGGGTTGGTCACCAGCACGTAGACGGCCTCGGGGGAGTGCGTGAGCAGCTGAGGCATGAGCTGTTCGAGGATGCGGACGTTGGTGCCGGCCAGGTCCAGCCGCGTCTGGCCCGGCGCCTGTTTCGCGCCGGCGGTGATGACGACGACGTCGGCCCCTGCTGTCGCGGTGATGTCACCGCCACCGGTGATGGTGACCGCGGCGGCGGCAAATTGGGTGCCGTGGGCAAGGTCCAGCACCTCGGCCTCAGCCTTGGTTGCGTTGACGTCGAAGAGGGCGACGTTACTGGCCGAGCCGCGGATCAAGGCGGCGTAGGCCAAGGAGGTGCCGACGCTGCCGGCCCCCACAATTGCGAGTTTTGATCCGGACACGGCTTCCTCTTTCCCGCGCAGGCTGCTCCGCTAGAGGTGCTGGATGCCTGCCCGCTGCATGGCGTCCTTGTAAACCTCGATGTTCTTGCTCAGGAGTTCATCCTGCTTGGTTGCCGAGACGGCGAACGCGCGGCCGCCCAGGGCAGTGGCCTTGTAGATCTTGACGCCGCGGTTCTTCAGGGACGAGTGGTAGGTCTTCTCGAAGAGCGTCAGGAAGGCGTGGGCGTCGGCGCCGTGGGCGATAACGGCGGACACGCGCTTGTTTATCTTGAGGAACTGGCGGAACGGCCGCAGGCCGTCCGTCTTCTCCTGGACGTTGAGTGCGGACGGCAGCTCGGGGTCGCGCACCCAGGGGTAGGCGTTCCACGGCATCACGTAGCGGGGGTCAAGCTCGACGGCCTCGTAGATGGAGGTGGCGCGGCGGGCCGCCTCGTCATCGTTGAAGTGGGACACGAAGCCCGATTCGGTGCCCTTGCCCGGGGCGATGTGGAGGCTGACGATGCGGCACTCGTCCTCGTCGTGGACGGGATCGATGTAGGGGACGACAGACCCCGGCTTCTTTTCCATCAGTTCGTCACAAAGCTGCGTTACGGCGGCGATGTTCGGTTCCTGCAGCAGGGTCTTCTTTTCGTCCCAGTCAATCGTCACGATTTCTCCCTCAGCGCTCGGCGTCCAGAATCAGGCGTCTTGTTCCACTCTACGCTTTTGAGCGCTGGGGCGTTTTTGTGGGTCGCCGCGGGTCCCACTCCGGCGCCGCCGGCCGGTCCGTAAACCCCTAGTCAAGGCCCGAGAGCCGGGCGTACGCTTAAACCGCCTGCAGGTATCCATCAGATTGAGCCGGGCCGTTCAGGACATGAAAATGTCCGAGCCATCTCATAGCGAGATCGCGAAGGTACCTGCAGGCCTTTGCATGCTGGCGAAACGCCAAATCTTGGCGGCTGCCGAACGAGCTGGTGACCAGCCGATGCTCACCGGTGATGCGGCGTGACCAGGAGCCGTGGAAGCCGTGTTTGAGCGGTTCCGGCTTCCCGGTTCCTTCCCTGCCGTTGCCGGTTGCGTCCGCTGCCTGTCCTGAGTGTGGCGATCCGTCCCCGGATCGAACCGTCCGGGGACGTTTCCGCGAGCCTCTGGGCCCTCCTCACCACCGAGGGCATGATGGAACTCGTCCGTAGCTCCCCAACCCGCAGTGGCGCCCGATGCCCCGCCGGGACGAACCCGAAAGCAGGCAACGCGTGAACCGTGAAGCGATGGAACGGGCCCGGGAAGTCGAGGTGCAGCTGACGGATGAGGAGCGGTTCTCCCTCCTGATCAGCGTCCAGGGCACAAACGGCGTGCTGACGGAAAAGGACCCGCGCATCCCTGACGGCGTTCCGATGAGCGCCGGCTACACCCCCGGGATCCCGCGGCTTGGCATCCCCGCACTGCTGATGAGCGACGCGAGCCTGGGCGTGACCAACCCGGGCTACCGGGAGGGCGACACCGCGACCGCGCTCCCGGCCTCGATCGCCCTGGGGGCCAGCTTCAACCCCGATCTCGCCCGCAGATCCGGGCAAATGGTGGGCCGGGAAGCCCGCAGCAAAGGGCTCAACGTCCTGCTGGCCGGCGGGCTCAACCTGCACCGCGATCCCCGCAACGGCCGAAACTTCGAGTACCTGTCCGAGGACCCGTGGCTCACCGGCGTCCTCGGCGCGGAATCGGTCAAAGGCATCCAGGGCGAGAAGGTAATCTCCACGGTCAAACACTTTTCGCTGAACTGCAACGAAACCAACCGGCACTGGCTGGACGCCGTCATCGACCCGGCTGCGCACCGGGAATCCGACCTGCTCGCCTTCGAAATCGCGATCGAACGCGCCTGCCCGGGCTCGGTCATGACCGGCTACAACAAGATCAACGGCATCTACGTGGGCGGCAACGAGGACCTGCTGCAGGGCATCCTCAAAGGCGATTGGGGCTTCCCCGGCTGGGTGATGTCCGACTGGGGCGCAACGCCCAGCTGGGACTTCGCGCTGCGCGGCCAGGACCAGGAATCAGGCGCCCAGATCGATGTGATGATGTGGGGCCAGGAGACCTTCACAGCACCGCTGCGCGAAGCCTTCGAGGCCGGCGACCTCCCCAGGGAACGCCTCTCTGGGATGGTGCGCCGCATTCTTTATGCCATCTTCGACGTCGGGATCGACCGCTGGGAGGGAACGCCCGACGTCGACCCCGCCGCCCATGCCGGCATCGCCCTGGAGACGGCCCGGCAGGGCATCGTCCTGCTCAAGAACGATGGCGTGCTGCCGCTGGCGGCGCCGTCCGATACCGGGGCGCCGTTCAGGATCGCGGTCATCGGGGGACATGCCCAGCTGGGCGTGGTCACGGGCTGCGGCTCCAGCGCCGTCACCCCGCCCGGCGGGTGGGCCGAGGTCCACTCGATCGGCGGCCCGGGAATTATGGGCGTCATGCGGAACCTGTATCTGATGCCCTCCTCCCCGCTGGCGGAACTGCAGAAACTGCTGCCCGACGCCGCGATCGACTTCGATCCCGGGATGAGCCCGGCCGAGGCTGCGATGCTGGCGCGCCGCTCCGACGTCGCCATCGTTTTTGGCATCCGGGTCGAGGGCGAAGGCTACGACAATGCGGACCTGACCCTGCCGTGGGGCCAGGACGCCGTGATCGAGGCCGTCGCGGATGCCAACCCGAACACCGTTGTCGTCCTCGAGACTGGAAACCCGGTGGCAATGCCGTGGCTGCCTAAGGTCAGGGCCGTACTGGCAGCCTGGTACCCCGGCCAGTGCGGCGGCCAGGCAATCGCCGAAATCCTCGCCGGCGTCACGAACCCTTCCGGGAAGCTCCCGCTGACCTTCCCGACCGGCCTCGTGCAGACGCCGCGACCTGAACTCCCCGGCCTCGGCACGCCGTGGGGGACCCCAACTACGGTCCACTACAACGAAGGATCCGACGTCGGCTACCGCTGGTTCGCGAAGACCGGGCAGGAACCCCTATTCGCGTTCGGCCACGGGCTCAGCTACACCCGGTTCGACTACGCGGACCTGACGGTGCAGGACCGGGGCGGGGTCCGCGCCGAGTTCACCGTCACCAATGCGGGGCCCCGGCGCGGTGCCGACGTCCCGCAGCTGTACCTTCTGGAGGAGCCGGCCGGGCCCCGGATGCGGCTGATCGGCTTCGAGCGGGTGGAACTCGACCCCGGCGAATCACGGACCGTCTCGCTGACCGTTGATCCGCGGCTGCTGGCGTCCTACGACCAGGATGCCGGGCAATGGCATTCCCCCGGCGGCAGCTACCGACTGGCGCTGGGGCACTCTGCCGGCAACTACACCTTGGAGGCCGACGTGCCCCTGGCCGAGTCGTGGTTCGGGCGGAAGCCGCTCGGCCAACACGGCGGTGTCTCAGGCCGCGGATGATGCCTTGACCCCGGCCCGCGGTCTGGAGTGCCTGAGGACCTTGGCGGCGTGCCGGAGTTCGCGCCGCTGCCGGAAGCCAAGTGATTCGAGTTGCGGTGTCCCCGGTAACGGGGTTCCCGGGAGTGGTGGTGCGGTGGATTGGTAGCTGTGGCCGGTGGGGGTGGTGGTTTCGAGGGTGTGTCGGGGGCCGGGGCGTGGGCGTGCGGTCCAGCCGGGTGCTTCTTTGGTGTGGTTGCAGGCTTCGCAGAGTCCGGCGCCGTTGCTCTGGGTCGTGGTGCCGCCGTGGTGCCAGGGGATGATGTGGTCGTAGTGGCGGATGGGGGCGTCGCAGTACGGGGTGCGGCAGGTGTCGTCGCGGGCCGTCAGGAAGCGGCGGAGCCCGGGCGGGAAGAGCCGGGCGCGGGAGTCCAGTGCGGTGAGGGTGCCGGTGCCGGGGGCGGTGTAGAGCCGGCGGAGCCAGACGTTAAGAGCCCGCTCCCCGTTGGGGTCCCCGGCCCCGGCAGCGCCCGTCTCCGTTTCGTCCGTTCCAGCGGTCGTGAGTAGGTCGCGGGCCCAGCCGGCGGGGACGATGCCGTAGCCGGGGAGTCGGGCGGGTTCGCTGTCGCCCTGGAAGAGGGTCCGGTCGGTCATGACGAGCTGGATCTCGATGCCGTTGATCCCGCCGGCTTTTCCGGTGCTGCGTTCGACCAGAGCGTCGGCCATGAGTTGGCCGCGGGTGCGGGTGTCCCCGCCGGAGCGCAGGGTGTCGGCGTGCCGGGTCAGTGCGGCGTAGGCGGCGACGCCGGCCGAGACCGGGAGCAGGGCGGTGAGGTAGCACATGGTGTCCGGGGCCGGGCGGAGGCTGACGTGCCGTTCGGTGGCGGCGTGGCTGGCGCGCTGGGTCACGGAGCGGGGGTCCCGCCGGTAGGCGGCGGCACGGGCCGCGGCGATGATCTGCCGGTCCCCGGCGCCGTTGAAGGTTCCGGTGTCGGGGGCGAGTTCGGCGTCGACGGCGCAGCGGTCCGCCGCGGGCAGGCGCGCGGTTTCCCTCACCAGCAGGGTCGCGCGCCATTCGTTGAGCTGCCCGGACTTCAACGCGGCGAGAGTGTGCGGCATCTCGGTCACGAGCGCCTTGGCCAGGCCCAGGAGCCTCCCGCCGCGGGCCGGGGATTCCCGCCGGGCGAGGGCGATCTGCGCGCCGACCCCGGTGCCCTGTTCGGCCGCGGGCACCCCGGCCGCGGCCTGTTCGCGGCGCTGGAGCAGATCGAAGGCCACCGCGAGCTGGGCCTGCTGCGCGGCCGCGGCGGATTTCAGGTCCTCCAGTTCACGGAGCTGGCCGATCAGCCCGGCGCCGTCGGAGGCGGGCCGGACCGCGGCCAGGGAACGGGCCACCTCGGTGACCGTGCCACCGCTTGTGCCCCTGCCCGCTGCTTCCGGAGCCACTTCGGGCCCCTGATTGCCGTTCACATCCCTATTCAACAGCGGGGCTCCGACCATAAGATCACCCCTGCATGGGGTGGAAACGGCAGCTGCGGCGGACGGCAGCTCCTCCCGTTCACGGAGCTGCCCGATCAGCCCGGCGCCGCCGCCGCCGTCGTTAGCGGAAGGCCGGACGACCTCCAGGGAACGGGCCACCTCGGTGACCGTCACCTGTTCTGGCTGAGCCTCGTCGGGTCCCTGATTGCCGTCCATGGAATCCAAACTATCGGGCACCTCAGACATTAAGGGCGGCCACGGAAGCTGCGCATCCGTAAGCTTTGAATGAACGCAGCGCCCCGACTCGAGGAACCCATGCCAATCAACAGACACTCACTTAAACAGGACGGGTTCACCGGGTTCCGGCCGCTCGGGGACCTTGACATCAACCGGATCCCGCAGAAACCCGGGATCTTCGCGGTGCTGCGGCCCGAGGGCTTCCGGCCGCAGTTCCTGGCGAAGAGCACGGCCGGTATTTTCAAGAAGAAGGACCCGACCCTGAAGCCGGAAGCGCTCGACGCCGAATGGGTCGACGGTGCGGACGTGCTCTACGTGGGAAAGGCCGGCCCCGGAAGCAAAGGCAACCGCGGCCTGCGCCGGCAGATCCAGGAATTTGTCGACTTTGGCGCCGGAAAGCCGCCCGGCCATTGGGACGGTCGGCTGATCTGGCAGCTTGCTGCCGCCGGCTCGCTGATCGTCGCGTGGAAGGAGCTGCCCGTCGAGGAGCTCAACGAGGCCGAGGCTGGGTATCACTCCGCGTTCGTGGACGAGTATGGCAGCCTGCCCTACGCCAACCTGGTCCAGAGCCGCGTCAAGGGAAGCTAGCTGCCGCCGGTCAGACGCCGCCTCGGAAAGTGAACCGCCCGGCTACTAGCGTCGCGGCCACTGGCATGGCCGCAAAGACAGCGTCGGATACCGCCAGCGGGTCGCCGTCGAGCACGGCGAGATCCGCCGGATCGCCCACCCGGATCCGGCCCCGCCCGCGCGATGACGCCGTAAGGGCCTCCTGCCGGCTGAGTGCCTGCTCCGGGTGCCACGGTTCCCGCCCGTCCTGACGGGCCCTGGTGGTGGCGGCAGACATGGCGGTCCACGGTTCCAGTGGCGCCACCGGCGCGTCGGAGCCCAGCGCCAGGGTCGCCCCGGCAGCCAGCAGCGACCGCAGCGGGAACGCCCGGTCCGTGCGCCCGGCCCAGTTGGAATCGGCAGCATCGCGGTCATCCAGGGCGTGGGCCGGCTGGACGCTCGCCGTCAGGCCCAGCTCGCCGAAGCGGGCGAAGTCCTGGCCGCGGACAAACTGGGCATGCTCAATCCTCCCGGCGATCCCGGCCGCCGCGAAGGCATTCAGGGCCACCTCGTTGGCGCCGTCGCCGATGGCGTGCACCGCCGGAACGAAGCCGGATTCCCGGGCCTGGACCAGCAATTCCAGCAGTTCCGCCTCGCTCACGGTCAGCAGCCCCCGGCCGCCGTGCGGATACGGGTCCACGCAGAACGCCGTGCGTGTGTTCAGTGAGCCGTCGATCAGTACCTTGAGCGGGCCGACCCGCAGCAGCGCCGCCCCGCCGTCGAACGCCCCGCCGTCGAGCTGTTGTCCGGTCCGCATCCCCTCCGCAATGGCCCTCGCCAAGTCCTGCGGGTAAACGCCGGCGTCCACCCGGAAGGAATCAAACCCGCCCGCCACGCGGCGCAGCCACACGTCCCGGTTCCAGGTCATTTCGAAATCGACAATCCCCACGATCCCGCGTGCCGCCGCCGCCTGACCGGATTCCCGCACCCAGGCATCCACCACGGCATCAGGCAGCCGGCCCAGCTCGCGGGTCAGGTCAAAGGCCGGTTCCTCGCGCAGCAGCCCGGAGGCCTCCACCGCCACGCCGTAGCGGTGTGCCGCCGCGCTGTTGAGCCACACGCAGTGCAGGTCATGGCTCAGCAGCGCCGTCGGCAGGCCCTGCGTGGCGCCGTCGAGCAGCGCCAGGGTCGGAACATCCGGCCAGCCGGCGTCCCGGAAACCGACACCCACGGCCGTCCGTGCGGCGTCGTTGCGGCCGGAGAGGGAGGAGCGGACGACGTCGGCCGCCTCACGCGCCGAGGTGGCGCCGGAGAGGTCGATCCGGTTGGCGGCGAGGGCCCATTGGGTCATGTGGACATGCTCATCCCACAACCCCGGGATGACGTAGCGGCCGTCCAGGTCAACCACCCGGGAACCGGTGTTGCCGGGAGTCCCGGCCGCACTGATCCCCGAAACGACGCCGTTGGTCACGTGCAGGTCGTACAGCGCAGTCCCGCCCGGGACGCGCGCGGAGGCGAGCACGAGGTCGTTCACGGCTTTGGTTGGGGTCGCAGGCATAGGAAACAGGCTATGGTCCGGAGCGCCATGCGCCAATCCGGACCCGCCTAACCCGCCGGATTCCGGGCGCCGACGCCCGGCAAGGGACTTTCGCCCCTTGCCCCGGACACAGGCCACGGCCATGCTGGATTTGGGGCGGTTTCTGCACGGCCATTGGGGGATGAACCGCTTGCTCGTCAGTTGCACGGTCTCGCTCGAACCCTGGGGAAGGAAAAGGCATTCTGCAGGCTTCCGCGTCAGCGGGATCCCGGCAGGAGACCGCCGCCAAAATGACTGTCATCAGCGATTTTTGTAGTTTTGAGTCCGCTCACGGGCGGCGCGGGAGCTCTGATGCCCCGTGACACACAGGCAATACGGAAACCGATCCAGCTCCTACTACGCTCACCCCTCCCATGGGGATCCCCGCATCAAAGTTCTCATCCGGATCGACGCAGTCGAGGCGTCGGCGAGAGTCGTCGTGCGGGGCGTCGTTACGCCCGCAAATATCCGTGCCCTCTACGTCGTCTGCCGCCGCGTGGCAGCGAAACTTCACGGATACGAAATCGTCGTGGACCTGGCCCACGCACGCGTGACGGCCGATGCCATGGAGGAACTCCACGAGCATGCCCGTCGCTCAGTTCTGTCCTCCGGCATTGACGCCTCCGTCACCCCGTGCCGTCTGCGCATCGTGGATCCGCCCGCCATCCTCAGAATCAAGGAGAACGCATGAAAGCCCTCGGAATCAAGGAGAACGCATGAAAGCCCTCGTCTATGGCGGTCCCGGAGAAAAGTCCTGGACGGACGTCCCCGATCCCAAGATCCAGAATCCCAGCGACGTGATCGTCAAAGTGGATACCACCACAATCTGCGGCACGGACCTCCATATCCTCAAGGGGGATGTTCCCGCGGTGACCAAGGGCCGGATCCTGGGCCATGAAGGTGTCGGGACCATTACCGAGGTCGGCTCCTCGGTCACCAGCCTGAAAGTGGGCGACCGCGTCATCATCTCCTGTATCAAGTCCTGCGGCCACTGCGCCAACTGCAAGACCGGGCTTTACTCGCACTGCATGGGCGAGGAAGGGGCGTCCGGCATCGGATGGGTCTTCGGGCACCTGATCGACGGCACCCAGGCCGAGTATGTCCGCGTCCCGTACGCCGAGAACTCCCTGCACCTGCTCCCCGAGGGCGTCACCGACGAACAGGCCGTCATGCTCTCCGACATTCTCCCCACCGGCTTCGAAATCGGGGTGCAGTACGGCCGCGTCAAGCCTGGCGACACCGTCGCCGTCATCGGCGCGGGTCCGGTGGGCCTCGCCGCCATCGCCACCGCCGGACTCTACGGGGCCGCAACCATCATCGCCGTCGACCTTGACGCGAACCGGTTGGACAAGTCCCGGGAGTTCGGCGCCACCGACGTCGTCCTCTCCGGCGACGCCGACTGGAAGGAACAGGTGCTCGCGCTGACAGACGGGCAGGGTGTGGACGTGGCAATCGAGGCGGTCGGCATTCCGGCGACCTTCAGCATGTGCACGGACATCGTGCGCCCCGGGGGAAACGTAGCCAACGTGGGGGTGCACGGCAAGTCCGTGGAGCTGCATGTGGAGAACCTCTGGATCCAGAACATCAACATCAGCATGGGGCTGGTCAATGCCAACACCACCCCGATGCTGCTCAAGCTCGTGGCCCAGAAAAAGGTTCCGGCGGAGAAGTTCGCCACCCACCACTTCAGCTTTGATCAGTTCCTGGAGGCCTACGACACTTTCGCGCGGGCCGCAGAAACCAAGGCGCTGAAGGTCGTGATCACGGCATGAGGGCCCTGGTTGTCTACGATTCGGCGTACGGCAACACCAGATCGGTAGCCGAGGCGATCTCTGGCGCGCTCGACGGGATGCCGGCGGATTCCGTCCCGGTCGGAGACTTCACGCCCGGGACGCTCGCCGCGGGGGACCTCCTCGTGGTCGGAAGTCCGATCAACGGATGGCGCCCGACACCGAAGATCACTGCGATGCTCTCGGCTCTGGGGAAGGGCTACCTCAAAGGTGTGAAGGCCGCCGCGTTCGATACCCGCGTTCGGATGTTCATGCACGGCGACGCCGCCAAGAAGATCACGCACGCCCTGAAGGCCGGTGGGGCAGACATCATCGCCCAGCCCATGCCCTTCTACGTCAAGGGCAGCGAGGGTCCCCTCCGTGACGGCGAAATCGAGAAAGCGAAGGCCTGGGCGCACACCCTACTCACCTCCCTCACGAGATGAGCCAGCTGATCTGAGCCATTGAAAGGACGGCGGCCATGCGAACAGGCCGGATTGTCATGCTGGTGCTGGGAACCCTCAGCGCCCTCCTCGGGCTGGGCTTGCTGGCGGCCGCCGGGGCCGCGGGCTTCGCCAACTATCTGCAGCGCGACAACGGGTACTTCACGACCCCATCGGAGCGCTATTCCACGAACTCCTACGCACTGACCACACCCCGCCTCGACATCATGACCGAAGGCGGAGTCCCGGACACGGCGCCGGTCGGCGTGGTCGGAAGCGTCATGCTGGGCGGGTCGGCGGTTTCCGGGAAGGAAATCTTCATCGGGGTGGGACCCAGGAACGACGTGGCGGCGTACCTTGACGGCGTCAGCCATTCCGAGATTACCGAGGTCCGTTTCAACCCGTTCCGCGTGGAGTACCAGGATGTGGCCGGTGCCAGGATTCCTGCCAGGCCCGCGGACCAGAACTTCTGGGCAGCGTCCGCCACCGGCGCGGGGGAGCAGCAGCTCGAATGGGACCTGCGGTCCGGCAGCTGGGCTGTAGTAATCATGAACGCTGACGCCAGTGCCCCGGTGGCCGTGGACATGAAAGCCGGAGCCCGTTCCAACCTGCTGTGGCCCGTCTTCATCGGGCTGCTGATCAGCGGAATCGTGCTCCTGCTCATTGGTGTTCCGCTGATCGTGCTTGGCGCCGCAGGGCTGGGGCGCGGCAAGAACGGGCATCCCCTTCCCGGGCAGCCCGTGTCCGGCCAACCTAGTTACGGCCAACCAGTGGCTGGGCAGCCTCTGGCCACCGGCTCCGCGCCGCAGCTCTATCCAGCGGGCGCCGTGCCGGGCGCCGTACCGGGTTCCGGCATTGTTTATCCTGCCCGGCTCAGCGGCTTCCTGGACCCGAACCTGTCCCGCTGGAAGTGGCTGTTCAAGTGGCTGCTGGCGATCCCGCACTTCATCGTCCTCTTCTTCCTCTGGTTTGCCTTCGTTGTGGTCACCATCGTTGCGTGGTTCGCGATCCTCTTCACCGGGCGGTACCCGCGCTCGCTGTTCAACTTCAACGTCGGGGTGCTCCGCTGGAGCTGGCGCGTGTCGTTTTACGCATACTCGGCCATCGGCACGGACATCTATCCGCCGTTCACCCTGGAACGCACCGACTATCCCGCCGATTTCGACGTCGACTATCCCGAGAAGCTGTCCCGGGGTTTGGTGCTCGTCAAGTCCTGGCTGCTGGCCATCCCGCACCTGCTGATCATTGCGCTGCTCACCGGGACCGCCCAGACCTGGGTGTACCGCGACGGCAATTGGGTGCAGGTCGGTATGGGACTCTCGCTGTTCGGCCTGCTGGTCCTCATCGCCGGGGTCATCCTGCTGTTCACCGGGGTCTACCCGCGGGGTATGTTCGACTTCCTGATGGGCCTGAACCGCTGGATTTATCGCGTCTCAACCTACGTGGGACTGATGCGCGACGAGTACCCGCCGTTCCATCTGGACATGGGGCCGCGGGATCCGGGAGACGCGCCTGCGATTCCGGCTGCGGTCCCTCCTTCCGGGCCCGGATACGCGTCAGTTCCCGGCGGTGAACCGCCGCTCTACGGCCAGTCCCATCCTGGCGGAACAGGTCCCGCCGCTGCCGGCGGTCCGGGTGGGGCACGCCCGGCAACGGCCGTGCCTGCCGACGGCCAGGCGGGCTTCTACGGTATCGGCGGGCCGGCACCCTCCGGCCCGGACAGGTCGGAAGCGCGTAGCGGCCCGGAAGCCCCTACTGGTCCGGATAACCCGCCCCGCATCTAGCTGGCCCGGAACGTCACCCGTCACGGCCGGGGCAGCTCACCGCAGCCGCCCCGGCCGCTTCGTCGTGCCCGCTGCGCATGTGCCTCCCGCGCTTCGCTATCCCCGGCTTCCCTGCCGCACGCTCCTCCAAGAACTTTTTCCATGCAGGTGCATCCAAACGGGGCCGTACGCCAGTAGTAGGGGTGTAAGCAAAAAATCGCCCGCCTGGCGGGCCGTTGAAGGAGATGTAAATGCGCACCAGCCTTTTCACCGCAGGCGCCCTGGCGATTGCGGCAGCTCTCACCTTGGCCGGCCCCGCCCAGGCAGCTGAATCCGACTCCCAGCTTTCCGTTCTCCACGGAGTGCCCGGACTGACCGTTGACGTCTGGGTCAACGGCGAACGCACCCTGGACGATTTCGCCCCCGGCACCCTGGCCGGTCCGCTGGCCCTTCCGGCCGGGGATTATGACCTTGCCATCACTGCCGCCGATGCCGCGGATGCTTCCGCCCCGGTTATCGGGCCCGTTAAGGTCACTCTCGCCGCCAGCGGCAACTACACGGCCGTGGCCAACCTCGATGCAGAGGGCAAGCCGACGGCAAACTTCTTCACAAACGACGTTTCGCGGCTCGAACCCGGCAAGGGCAAGCTCACTGTCCGCCACACGGCGGCGGCCCCGGCCGTGGACGTGCTCGCGGGCGGTACCCCCGTCATCTCCGGCCTGGCCAACCCCAAGGAGGAGACGCTCACGCTGGATCCCGGCACCCTGTCGGTCGCGGTGGCCGCGGCCGGCACCACAACCCCGGTCCTCGGCCCGGCCGATGTGACTGTCGCGGAAGGCACGCACACGGTGGTGTACGCGTGGGGCAGCCTCGCGGACAACAATCTGCAACTGGCCGTGCAGAACATTGAGGGGCTGCACTCCGCTCCTGCCGGCGTTCCCGGCGCCCGCAACGGAGCCTCTGACCCCGGCACCATGTCAGGCAGTCAGACAGCAGCCACGGTAGGCATCGGAGCGGCGGTCCTCCTGCTCCTTGCCGCTGGGGTCGCTGTGTCCCGCAGGCAGCCGGCGGTCCGCCGCATCCGCTAGGCCGAGGCCGCAACCACCGGCCGCCCGGTTACCCGCCGGGCGGCCGGCACCTGAGTTCCAGCACGGCAGGAGAACGGACATGAAGCGCTCGACGTCGGACGCAGCGGGGCGCCACCCGGTTCCAGGTCCACGGACGGCCGCACAAGCCTCCGGCGCCTGGATCGCGGCCGCCGTCGTCGCGATGGCGCTGCTGATCGCCGGTTGCACTGCACCGCAGGGAACCACCTCCGCCCAGCCCCCGGCCACGGAGACAGCAGCCCCGGACACACGGCGAACCAGGCCAGAGCCGCCGCAGACCCCGGGGGCGGAACAGAGCCCGCCGCCGGCTTCGCCCGGCCCCGTCCCGGCGTCCGTTATCCCGGTCAGGCCGGCAGCCCCACAGGCCCAGGCGCCCACGGACCCGCCCCCACGCCTCCTCACGGTGGAAGGCACCAGCATTATCAACATGGCGATCGTGGAGGTGGGGGTGAGCCCGAACGGTGCCATGGAGATCCCGGAGCCCTTCAACGAGGCCGGCTGGTACCGCTTCGGACCGGCTCCCGGAGCTGCCGCCGGCACCGCGGTGGTCGCGGCGCACGTGGACACAACGTCCGATTCGGCGCCGTTCTCCCAGCTGAAGTCGCTCGCGCCGGGGACGCTCGTGAGGGTCCAGCGCGAAGCGGCCGCGCCGCTGACTTTCCGCGTGACCGGGGTGGAACTCATGGCCAAGGACGCGTTCGACGGCGCGTCGATCTTCCGGCGCGACGGACCGCCCCAGCTGAAGCTCGTGACCTGCGGCGGACGATGGCTGGACGAACAACAGGACTACGGCGACAATGTCATTGTCACGGCGGTGCCTGCATGACGCAGCACGCAGGCACCGCCGTCGCCACGAGCAGGGGGAAGGAGCCGGGCTTGGCACCGTTCGAGGCC
Source organism: Pseudarthrobacter sp. HLT1-3 (assembly GCF_059383535.1). Classification (NCBI taxonomy): domain Bacteria; kingdom Bacillati; phylum Actinomycetota; class Actinomycetes; order Micrococcales; family Micrococcaceae; genus Pseudarthrobacter; species Pseudarthrobacter sp. HLT1-3. Next base: position 106,527 of record NZ_JBWZCJ010000010.1, read on the forward strand.
TCCTCCGAGTGGGACTCGGGCCTGAACGAGTCTTTCGCCGCAGGTGACGAAACCGCGTTGGCCGAGGCGTATCGGCAGTTCTCGCCCCTGGTGCACACGTTGGCGCTGCGCTCGCTGCGTGACAATTCCGCGGCCGACGACGTCACCCAGGAAGTCTTCATCCGCGTGTGGCGCTCGCGTGCTGCGTTCGACCCGGGGAAAGCGCGGCTGCCGGCGTGGATCGTGGGCATCACCCGGAACGTGATTACGGACGCGCAGGCAGCCTCAACGCGGGAAACCCGGAAGGTGCTGGCCGCCGTCGAGCTCTCCCCGGACCCGGAACAGGCCGCCGGGCACGCAACCGCGGAGGTGCTGGCCGACCGCCTGCTGCTGGACGGGGAACTGGAAAGGCTGGGAGAGCCGCAAGGATCCATCCTCAAGCTCGCCTTTTACGATGACCTGACGCATTCGCAGATTTCACAGAAACTGGACCTGCCGCTTGGTACGGTCAAAAGCCACATCCGCCGTAGCCTGTCCCAGCTCAGAAGCCGATTGGAGGTAGACCGTGCAACATCTTGATCCGGAGTCCTTGAGCCTGCTGGCCCTCGGCGAAGAGCTCGGAGACGACGCCGCGGACCACCTCCGTTCCTGTGCCAGCTGCGCAGCGGACTACACGGGACTCAGACGCGCCGTGGTGGCGGCGAAGCCAGGAGCGGCGGCCGGCGCACTGGAGCCGCCGGGGCCGCAGGTGTGGGCAGGAATTCACAGCGCCCTGGGGCTTTCCACCGCCGTCGCGGCTGACCCGCTTGGTTCCCCGACGGCGTTGGGCAGCCCCCCGCCGCCGCCGCCGTCCGGTTCCGTGACGCCGCTCCCGGCCAGGGAGGACAGGGCCGAGCGGAGGCAGGAACCTGGCGGAGGGTCCGGCTGGCTCCGGAGCCCACGGATGTGGCTGGCGGCGGCCGCGGCCACGGCGCTGCTGGCGGCAGGTGTCTTCTGGTCCGTGCAGCAGAACCAGCCTGCGGTGACCCCGCTGGCCCAGGCTGAACTTGCGCCGGTGGACCAGCATTCCGCCACCGGCTCCGCCCGGATCGTCGAGGCCAAGGACGGGCAACGCACCCTTGAGGTCCGGGTGGACAAGGTCGAGGCCCGCGGTTACCAGGAGGTATGGCTGATCGCGCCGGACCTGTCACGGCTGGTGAGCCTGGGAGTCATGACCTCCGAGTCCGGAACATTTGCGGTGCCGGCGGGCCTGGATCTTGGTGAATTCCCGATCGTGGACGTATCCGACGAGCCGGTCGACGGCAATCCCGCACACTCCAGCGTGAGCATTGTCCGCGGAACCCTCGCCTCCTGAACTGATGCGCGCCTCTTGCCAGCGGCTCCGGGCGAGAACATAGTGGAGGGAATTTACCACTTCACCGGGGGAAGCAGGCGACCATGCCGAACAACGAGGTACCGGGAAGAGCACTCCTGGACGGCAAGACCGCGCTGATCTACGGTGCGGGCGGTTCCATCGGCGGCGCGGTGGCCCGTGCTTTCGCGGCGGAGGGTGCCTTCGTCTACCTCGCCGGACGCACTGAGTTGCCGCTGGAGAAAGTAGCCCGGGATATTCAGGAAAAGGGCGGCAAAGCGGAAACAGCCGTTGTCGATGCCCTCGACGAGGAACAGGTCGACGCGTTCGTGGACCGGGTGGCCAGAAAGAACAAACGGATTGACATCTCCTTCAACGTCATCTCCTTCGGCGACATCCAGCAGCCGCTGATGGAGATCGACGTCAACGACTTCACCCGGCCCATCAGCCTCGCCACCCGCACCCATTTCCTCACCACCCGGGCCGCTGCGACCCAGATGATCAAACAACGCTCCGGGGTGGTGCTGATGTTCGGCGGCTCCGGACCCCAGACGTTGCCCGGGCTCGGCGGGTTCAAGGTCGCACTGGATGCGATGGAGGGGTTGCGCCGGCAGTGGGCCCTGGAACTGGGCAAGCACGGCATCCGCGTGGTCACGATGGTGTCCGGAGGCATCATCGAGACGATCCCGTGGCAGACGGAGAGCCGGGAGGAGATCATTCTGGAGATCGCCAGGGCAGCCCACCTGAACCGCACCGCAACGCTGGACGACGTCGGAAACGTCGCCTGCTTTGTGGCCTCGGACAGGGCCGGGGCCATCACCGATGCCACGGTCAACATCTCCGCCGGCGCGATCGTGGACTATTAGGGGCTACGCCACCAGGTTCGCAGCAGCGCCGTCCATGTGCTCGAGGATGGTCTGCCGGGAGAGCTGGGCGTCGCCGGACTCGATCGCGGTGACGATATCGAAGTGTCTGTCGACGCTCATGTTGCTGACAGCCCGCTCCACCCCCGCGAACATGATCGACATCCTGATGGATCCTTCCAGGGACTCCCATGAGTGCAAAAGGGTCTCGTTGCCCGTCAGGCGGCACATCGTCCGGTGGAACTCGAGGTCGGATTCGATCCGCTCTTCCAGTGTGCCCTTGGCTGCCGCGGCCATGGCTTCGACCGCGGTGCGCAGCGACGCGGTCACCTGCACGCGGTCCGGCAGCTCGCACAGTGTCCGCGCGGCCAGCGATTCGAGCGCGGCCCGCACCGCGAAGATGTCGCGGATCTCCTTGGCATCCAGGTGGCGCACCGACAGCCTGCCCCGGGGCCCGGCAGAAAGCAGCCCCTCCTGCTCCAGCTGGCGAAGAGCCTCCCGCAGGGTGCCGCGACTGATCTGCAGCATGTCCGACAATTCGGTTTCCACCAGGTGCCGACCGGGCTCAAGTTCGCCACTGGTGATGGCGATGCGCAGCGCGGACAGGGCCTGCTCGCGGAGACTCTTCTTCTCGAGTCCCAGCAAGGGTGCTGTAGCTCCGGCCATGACGTGGGTCCTCAATATCGGGTTGACGGTTAACAAATTACTGTCAACCGTAGGTGTGTTAACTGTTGATCTTACGGGAGAAGCGCGGAACAGGCCCGTGCCCGTGCCGCGCTTCTGCCGGTTCTGGGGCTATCCCAGTTCAGAGAGGACTTTCGCAACAATTTTCTGCACGGTTAGTCCGTAACGGTCGTGGAGCGTGGGCAGGGCTCCGGCAGCGAGGAACTCGTCGGGCAATGCCACCGGCACCACCCGCTTGCCCAGTCCGGCCGTGACGACGGCGGAGGCGACGGTTTCGAAGAGGCCGCCCACCACGCTGTGGTTCTCCAGCGTCACCGCGAGGCGGTCGGTGTCCAGCTGGGCCAGCACGGTCGCGGCGTCGAAAGGCTTGATCGTGGGGGTGTGCACGACGGCGACATCGACGTGGTGGGCTGCGAGGGCTTCTGCCGCCTGCAACGCCCGCATGGTCATGAGCCCGCTGGAGATAAATACGACGTCGGCACCGCCGCGCAGGACTTTAGCCTTGCCGAGTTCGAAGCTGTAGTCGTACTCGTCCAGGACGGTGGGAACGTTGCCGCGCAGCAGACGAAGGTAGCTGGGCCCCGGACTCGCCGCGAGCTGCGGAACCGCCTGCTCGATGTCCAGCGCGTCGCACGGGTCCACGATGGTGAGGTTGGGCATGCCGCGGAAGATCGCCATGTCCTCGGTGGCCTGGTGGCTTGGTCCGTAGCCGGTGGTCAGGCCGGGAAGTCCTCCCACGATGTTGACATTGAGGTTGGGCTCGGCTGCGTCCAGGCAAAGGAAGTCGTAGGCGCGCCGCGCGGCGAACACGGAATAGGTGGACGCGAACGGCACCAGACCGGTTTCGGCCAGGCCGGCGGCGGCGCCGAAGAGCAGCTGCTCGGCCATGCCCATCTGGAAGAACCGTTCCGGGTAGGCCTGGGCGAAGATGTGCATATCGGTGTACTTGCCCAGGTCCGCGGTCAGGCCAACGATCCTGTCGTTCTCCTGGACCGCCTGGACCAGGGCATGCCCAAACGGTGCCGACACGGTCTTCTGCCCGGGGTCCGCGAAAGACGCGATCATGGCGGAGGTTTTGAGCTTGGGTGCTGTGCCCTTCACTGCTGTGGTGGTGCTCATCGGCCGGCCGTCCCTTCAAATCCTGCGGTCAGTTGCTCGCGGCAGGTCTTCCATTCGTGTTCTTCGATCCGCATGAAGTGGGCCTTTTCGCGATCCTCCAGGAGCGTCACGCCGCGGCCGACCTTGGTATCGCACAGGATCACGGACGGCCGTCCCGTGGCGGCGGCTTGGGCTGCGGCGTTATCGAACGCTTCCAGCAGCGCGCCGACGTCGTTGCCGTCCACACGCTGGGTGTACCAGCCGAAAGCCTCCCACTTTTCGGTGACGGGTTCGGTGCGGAGCACAGTGTCCGTCTTGCCGTCGGCCTGCAGGGCGTTGATGTCCACCATCGCGGTCAGGTTGCCGAGCTGGTGGTGGTGCGCGCCCATCGCGGCCTCCCAGGTGGAGCCTTCGTCGAGTTCGCCGTCGGAGAGGAAGTTGTAGACCCTCGCCGCGGAGCCCTGGTGGCGCAGGCCCAGGGCGATGCCCACAGCGATGGAGAGCCCGTGCCCCAGGGAGCCGCCGGAGATTTCCATCCCGGGGGTGTAGGTGGACATCCCGGACATCGGCAGTCGGGAGTTGTCCGAGCCGTAGGTGTCCAGTTCCTCGACCGGGATGATCCCGGCCTCGGCGAGGGCCGCGTAGTGCCCGATAGCGTAGTGGCCGGTGGAGAGCAGGAACCGGTCACGTTCCTCCCAATCGGGATTGTCGGCGCGGAACCGGAGCTGGTCCGCGTACACAGCGGCGAGCATGTCCGCCGCGCCCAGGGCCTGGCCTACGTAGCCCTGGCCCTGGACCTCGCCCATGTTCAGGGCGTGGTGCCGGATCCGGTAGGCGGCGCCGCTGACGCGGACCGTGCGCTCAGTGTCGGTCTCGCCAGGAAGCCTCCCGGTGGTGTGCAGTGCCTGCGTTGCCGCCATCACGCGTTCACCGACTCGGGGGTGCTTTTGCTGGCCTCGTCCGCGAGCTGGCGCTCACGCTTGCCCCAGGTTTCGCGGGTGGCGAAGGCGGCCCAAAGGCCGATGGCGGCGTAGAAGCTGAAGAGCAATGCCGGGCCCATCCAGCCGAAGCTGACGAACAGCAGTGTGGTGATAAACGGCGTGAAGCCGGAGACCATGGCCGAGATCTGGTAGGCGAGCGAGGCGCCGGACGCGCGGGTCTTCGCCTGGAAGAGCTCCGGGAACCAGGCGCCCTGGGCGCCGGCAAGGGAGTTCTGGCACACGGCGTAGGAGATCGCGAGCGTGGCGATGATCAGGATGAACAGGCCGGTATTGACCAGCAGGAACATGGGGATGCCGAACAGCAGGGCGAAGGCGCAAGACCAGATATATAGGGGGCGGCGGCCGATCCTGTCCGTCAGGCGGGCCCAGGCCATGGTGGCAAAGATGCCGATGGCCGAAGCGATGCAGAGGGCCACCAGGGTCTGGGTTTTGTCCGCTAGCTGCTGGGTGTGGAGGTAGGAAATCATGTACGTGATGGATACGGCGTAGCCTGCGGTCTCGGCGATGCGGAGGCCGATTCCCTTGACGATGTTGCGCCAGTCGGTCTTGATGACCTCGACGATTGGGGACTTCACGATGGCGCCGCTGTCCTTGACCTCGTCAAAGACAGGGGACTCGGGGACCTTGGAGCGGATGATCAGGCCGACGGCGACGAGCACGATGCTGGCAAGGAACGGGATCCGCCAGGCCAGTTCGCCGCCGAGATGGACGCTGAAGAGGAAGACGAGGTTGGCCAGCAGGAGCCCGACCGGGAAGCCGGCCTGGACGATGCCGGTGTACCTGCCCTTGGACTTCCACGGAGCGTGTTCGTAACTCATCAGGATCGCGCCGCCCCACTCTGCACCGAAGGCCAGGCCCTGGACGATGCGGACGAAGACGAGCAGAGCCGGGGCCAGCAGGCCGACCTGGCTGTAGGTGGGGAGCAGGCCGATCATGAACGTTGCGATGCCCATGAGGATCAGCGATGCGACGAGGACGGGTTTGCGGCCGAGCTTGTCGCCAAGGTGGCCGCCGATGATGCCGCCGATGGGCCGGGCGGCGAAGCCGACGCCCAGGGTGGCGAAGGCGGCAAGGGTTCCCGTGACCGGGTCTCCGGTGGGGAAGAACGCCGTGCCGAAGTACAGGGCAGCCGCCGTGCCGAAACCGATGAAGTCGTAGGTCTCGATCACTGCGCCGACGCCGGAGCCGATGGCGACCCGCTTCGCGTCCTTGGTGCCGTGGACCGGCCCCCTCATGTTTAGAGCTTCGTTGCTCATACTGGATCCCTTTCGAATAGCGGCTGACGCCTCGGCGCCATCACTGTCGACTGTTAACAAATGATACGCCAGTGTGACCCACGCCCCACATCAATGTCAACAGTCAACTTCAAAGGTTGACTGTTGACAGTAGACTTCCGTAGTGTGGTCTGCATCACCACCGCCCCCGGGCGCTACCAGAGGATCAACGACGATGTTCAACTCCCGACTTGGCTGCTCGTCCATAAGTTTCCGGCACCAGGACCTGTCCACGGCGCTCCGCACCATGGCCGGCCTCGGCTTCGAGGAAATTGACCTTGGAGCCCTCCCGGGGGTCTGTGACCACGTCCCCTATGAACTCGATCTGGCCGCGGTCGCGGTTGTTGCGGCTGAGGTCGCAGCCTCCGGCCTCCGGGTGCGCTCGGTCAACGGAGACATCGGGGACCTCAACGCCGGTCTCGACGCCGCCGGGGAGGCGGACCGCGAACGGCACCTGACGGCGCTGCTCACCCTCACGGCCGCCACCGGGGCAAAGGCGCTTGTTCTTCCCTGCGGGGCCCTGAATCACGAACCGGTCCGAAGCGTTGAGGAGGATCTGGACCGCATCTCCGCCGGGCTGATCCACGCCGGGCAGCGCGCCGCAGGGTTCGGCGTCGAAGTCTGGACCGAATCGCTGCACTACCTCCGGTTCTGCTGGAACCTCGAGCGCGCCGGACTGCTCGCCGAGCGCCTGGCCGGGTCGGGCGTCGGAACCGTGATGGATTTCAGCCACATCGTGGCCGCCGGCGAGGAGCCCCTGGAGTACCTCCGGCGGCACGAAGGGCGGATTTCCCATGTCCACCTCCGCGACGCCGTCCCGGGAAACATCAACCTCAGCATCGGCAACGGGCACGCGGACTTCGCCGCAGGACTCCGCGGCCTCGCGGCGCAGGGTTACACCGGCCATTTCTCGCTCGAACTGGAGACCCGGGACGTCACCCACGGGGAACGCCCGGCCGCAGCCGCCAAGGCCGCCAGCTTCATCACCGACCTCATCCGATCACCGATTGCTCCGTAACTGCCGTTATAAGTCCTCAAAACGGCGGTTACGGAGCAATCGATCCCAGCAAGAGTTCCAACACACACCATTCAAGGAGCATCATGAGCAACACCATCCAGCGCACCGCCGTCCTGACCGGAGCCACCTCGGACCGGGGCATCGGCATCACCACCGCACGCCGCTACGCCAACGACGGCTGGGCCGTCGTGATTCTGGACCTCGACGGTGAGAAGTCCGCCAAGGTGGCCGCCGACATCGGCAACGAATTCAACGTCCCGGCGTTCGGCCATGAGATCGACGTCGCCAACGAGGAATCCGTCAACGCCGCCTACCAGGCCGTCGCGGCCGAAATCGGTTCCGGCAACCTGCCCCCCGTCGGCGCCCTGGCCAACATCGCCGGCATCACCTCGCCGGTGCCGTTCCTGGAGACCACACTGGAGCTCTGGAACAAGGTCATGGCGGTGAACTCCACCGGCACCTACCTCGTCACCAAAGCCTTCCTCCCGGACATGATTGCCAGCGGCTGGGGCCGGATCGTCAACATGTCCTCCGTTTCGGCGCAGCGCGGCGGCGGCGTCTTCGGCAAGGTCCCCTACTCCGCCGCCAAGGCAGCCATCCTCGGCTTCACCAAAGCCCTGGCCCGTGAAATCGGCAGCACCGGCGTGACCGTCAATGCAATCACACCCGGCGCAGTGGACACCAACATCCGGGTCGGCAGCACAGAGGAGCAGGAGGCCGCCATCAACGCCGGCATCCCCGTGGGCCGGAACGCCAGTACCGAGGAAATCGCGGCCGTCATCACCTTCCTGTCCTCCGAGGAATCCGGGTACCTCACCGGAACGACCATCGACATCAACGGCGGAAGCCACATCCACTAGCAGCCTTCGCAGCCGCAGCCCAGGAGCCCCAAAATGACCAGAATATTCAACGACCCCTCAGATTTCGCCGAGGAAGCGCTCGCCGGCTTCTGCGACCTCCACTCGGACCTGGTCCGGCAGGTACCAGGCGGAGCCGTCCGCCGCCGCCGCCCCGGCCACCCGAAGGTGGCCGTCCTGGCCGGCGGCGGCTCAGGCCACTACCCGGCCTTCGCCGGACTGATTGGGACAGGACTTGCCGACGGCGCCGTGGTGGGAAACATCTTCACCTCGCCCTCGGCGAAGCAGGCATACTCCGTGGCGAAGACGGCGGAGAACGGCGCCGGCGTCGTCTTCGCCTACGGCAACTACGCCGGCGACGTGATGAACTTCGGCCTGGCCAGCGAGCGGCTGGCCGCCGAAGGGATCGCCGTGGAAAACGTCCTGGTGACGGATGACATCGCCAGCGCCCCGCCGGCCGAGTCCGGCAAACGCCGCGGCATCGCCGGGGATTTCACTGTCTTCAAGATCATGGGGGCAGCTGCCGAGGCGGGAGCCAGCCTGGCCGACGTCGTCCGGCTCGGCCGCAAGGCGAACGAGCTGACCCGGAGCATCGGGAGCGCCTTCCACGGCTGCACCTTCCCGGGTGCCGCGGCGCCGCTGTTCACCCTCGAAGACCGGAAAATGGGCCTCGGTCTGGGCATCCACGGCGAGCCCGGGCTGTTCGACACCGAACTGCCGCCCGCCAGGGAGCTTGGACAGGAATTCGTCTCCCGGGTCCTCGCGGAAACGCCGCCGGGCGCCGGCCGGCGCATCGCCGTCATCCTCAACGGGCTCGGATCCACCAAGCACGAAGAGCTTTTTGTGCTCTGGCTGACCGTCGCCCCGCTGCTGCGCGCCGCGGGCTACACCCTCGTGATGCCGGAGGTCGGCGAACTGGTCACCAGCCTGGATATGGCCGGCGTTTCGCTGACCGTCACCTGGCTCGATGAGGAGCTCGAACCCCTCTGGGCGGCGCCGGCCGAAACGCCGGCTTACCGGCGGGGCTCGGCGGTCCCGTTGGCGGGGGAGGAGTTCGCCGGGCAGGCGTCCGACACCGCCGCCGGTCCCGAAGCGTTTGAAGCGGGGGCGGGTTCGCGTGCCTATGCGGACAACTGCGTTGCTGCCCTTGGCGCCGCCCGCGAGGCGCTGCATGAGGCCGAGCAGCGGCTGGGTGATCTCGACGCCGTTGCCGGGGACGGGGATCACGGCCGGGGAATGGTCCGCGGAATCGACGCGGCCGCCGCGGCGGCCGCCGGGGTGGTGGCCCGCGGTGCCGGTGCCGGTGCCGTCCTGGTCGCAGCGGGTGACGCCTGGGCCGACAAGGCCGGCGGCACTTCAGGTGTGTTGTGGGGCGCCGGCCTGCGGGCCTTCGGCGAGTCCCTTGGCGACGAGAGTGCCCCCGGCGCCGGTGAGCTCGCCGCCGGGGTGCAGTCCTTTGCCGCCCGGATTGTTGAACTTGGCCAGGCCGAGGTCGGCGACAAGACCATGGTGGACGCCCTTGTCCCTTTCGTGGACACCTTTTGCCGGCTCGCGGCGGCAGGTTCCCCGCCCGGGCTGATCTGGGCGGAAGCGGCGGCGGCCGCCGCCGCAGCAGCGGAAGGCACCGCCGGACTGCGTCCGCGCAAGGGGCGGGCCCGTCCGCTGGCGGAAAAGAGCCTGGGGACTCCCGACCCGGGGGCCACCTCGCTGGCCATGGTCTTCGGCGTGATGGGTCCGCACTTCGCCGCCGTCCTGCAGCCGGCGGGGGCGAACTCATGAACCGCGGGCCCGGCGGCATCCCCGCCCGTATCGAGGTGACGGAAGGGCTTCCGGCAGGCATCCGCGTTGTCCTGGGCGCCGACGAGGCCGGCGTTGACTACAAGAACCGCATCCTCGAGGATCTCCGCTCCGATCCGCGGGTCAGCGAGATCATCGATATCGGCGTCAACCGCAGCGACGCACCCGAACTGTTCACCCGGGCCTACCCGTATGTGGGTATTGCTGCCGGCGAGCTGATCAGGGATGGGCACGCGGACCGGGCCATTCTTTTCTGCGGCACCGGGATCGGTGTGGCCATCGCCGCGAACAAGGTGGACGGCATCCGCGCGGCCACCGCCCATGACTCGTTCAGCGTGGAGCGCTCGGTGCTGTCCAACGACTGCCAGATCCTGACGATGGGCCAACGGGTGGTGGGAGTGGAACTGGCCCGCCGGCTCGCCCGGGAGTGGCTGGGCTACACCTTCGACCCCTCCTCGGCCTCGGCGGACAAGGTCAAGGTGCTCACGGACTTCGAGGGCTGCTGAGCCGGACTACTCCACCGTCACCTTGATCCGCTGCGCCACGTTGTTGCCCATGCCCTGGTAGTTCCAAACCTGCTCCAGCGGCTGGGTGGCGCCGGTGGCGTCCGTGGCGCGGCAGGCCAGCTCGTGGTCCCCGCGGTCAGCCACCCACGGCATGGACCAGCCGCACCAGGCGAAGGGCGCGGCCGGATGTTCCAGCTGCGCCGGTGCCCACTTGCCGTCGATGCCGACCTCGACGCGCTGCACCGCGCCCTCCCCGGACCACGCCCGGCCGGTCAACATCACCGGCCCGGCCGGCACGATCCGGCTCCTGGTGAAGAAGTCCGGCACGCCCGGGGGGATCATGAGCGAGCGGACCTTGATCCACGTGACAGGCGTGCCGACGTCGTCCGCGTCCTGCTGGTAGCGGTACGCCACCGCCTGCTGGAAACCGTCGAAGGGCTTGGCCAGCACCTTGATCGAGGACAGCCATTTGACGCTGGCCATCCCGTACCAGCCGGGAACCACCAGCCGCAGCGGGTAGCCATGCTGCGGCGGCAGGTCATTGCCGTTCATCCGGTAGGCCAGCACGACGTCGGGCCGCAGCGCCTCGGCAATCGGCAGGCTCCGGGCAAACTGCTGCCGGACGCCACCCTGGATCCCGGTGTCGGCGCCGGTGAACACCACCTCCACGGCATCGTCCTCCACCCCGGCCTGGCTCAGCAGGTAGGCGAGCGGGACACCGGTCCAGACAGCGGTGCCGACGGCCTCCAGCTGCCAGGGCTGGCTCAGCGGGCGGGGCCGCAACAGCGAGCGGCCGTTGCCGGCGCATTCCAGGGTCACCGGGATGCTGATCCGCGGTGACCGGCTGAGCGCCTTCAGGTTCAGCTCCAGGCTCCGCTGCACGGCGCCGCCGATCCACAGGTGCCAATGCTCGGCATCAATGAACGGGATGTCGAAATGGTTCAGCAGGTAGTGCAGCCCGGGCGGGGTGATGTCATTCCGCAGCGCCTCCAGCGGCATCGAGTGATTCCGCACGGCGAGCTGGAGTTCCTCCGCCGTCAGGGGGCCGTGGCTCGGCTCGCCCGGGTGCGGGGTGAGCTTCCGGCCGTGCCGCGGTGGCTTCAACATGGACGAGTGTCGGGACATCTGCTTGGGCATGGCATTGCGATTCTGCTCCGGACCGGCTCGGTTCTGGCCGGTGTCACCTGTCATCAGGTCTACGCCGCAGCCCCGAAACCGTCAATACTGGGCCCGACCGGGCACCGCCCTGTCCGCGCCGCCGGTGGGTCATCGCCTGGCCGGCTGGCTACAGCGTGTGCGACTCGGCCAGGAACTGCGCCAGGCCCAGCGGTTCGCGGCCGGTGAGCTCGTGGACGGCCGACGTCGGCCCGGCCAGTTCGCCGGCGGCGATCGCCGTGTAGGTGCTCACCCAGGCGTCCACCTGCCACGGCGGTGCGTCATAGGACGCGCGCGAGACGTAGGCCTCCTCGAGGCTCTCGTTGTGGAAAGTGATGGTCCGGCCGGTCCCGGCAGTGAGGATTTCCGCGGCCGCGGCCAGCGACATATCTTCGGGCCCGGTGAGATCGTAGCTTCTGCCGATGTGCAGGGCCGGGTCCCGGAGCACGGTGACTGCGGAGCGTGCGATGTCCGCCCGGGCGACGGCAGCCATGACGCCGTCCCCGGCTGGTCCGCGGATCACGCCGTCCCGACCGGCCAGCAGCGGCAGGAAGTCCAGGTAGAAGTTGTCCCGCAGGAAGGTGAAGTCCATCCCGGACTTCCTGATGTGCTCCTCGGTGGCGAAGTGGTCACGGCCAAGGGTGAAGGTGCAATCGGCTGCTGCGCCGAAGAACGAGGTGTAGACGAGGTGCCGCACCCCGGCCGCGGCCGCCGCGTCCACAAACGTGTAGTGCTGCTGCAACCGGTCCTCGGCTTCGGCAGCGGAGACCATAAAGAGCGTCTCCGCCCCCGCGAGGGCTGCCTTCGCAAGCTCGGAATCGGCGTATGTGAACACTACGGGAACAGCCTGATCCAGTTCCGGCGCCCGGCTGAGGTCGCGGACCAGCAACCGCTGCGGACTGCCCGCGTCGGCCAGCTGCCGGGCCACCATCCCGCCCAGGTTTCCGGTGGAACCGGTGACGGCGAGGGTCGGCACAGTTGCCATGGGTCTAAGCCTCCCGGGCGGCGGGCGACTTGGTCTGCGCCGGGTCGCGCTCGGCCAGCGAGCCGATCGCGGCGTCAATTTTGTCCATGATCCCGGCGTCCAGTTTCACCCCCGCGGCGGCGACGTTCTTTTCGATCTGTTCGGGCCGGGATGCGCCCATGATGGCGGACGCCACGTTCTTGTTCTGCAGCACCCAGGCGATGCTCAACTGGGCCATGGTCAACCCGGCTTCCTCGGCGATCGGCTTGAGCTGCTGCACGCCGGTGAGGACCTCGTCGGACATCCAGCGCTCGATCATTTTCGAGCCGCCCTTGGCGTCCGTGGCGCGGCTGCCCTCCGGAGCCGGCTTGCCGGGGTGGTATTTTCCGCTCAGCACACCCTGCGCCATCGGCGACCAGACGATCTGGGACAGGCCAAGCTCCTCGGACGCCGGAACCACCTCGGCCTCGATGACCCGCCAGAGCATTGAGTACTGCGGCTGGTTGGAGATCAGCTGGAAGCCGAGCTCTTTGGCGAGGGCATGGCCGTCGCGGATCTGGCTGGCCGTCCATTCGCTGACGCCGATGTAAAGGGCCTTGCCCTGCCGCACGATGTCCGCGAACGCCTGCATGGTCTCTTCCAGCGGGGTGTTGTAGTCGTAGCGGTGGGCCTGGTAGAGATCCACGTAGTCCGTCTGCAGCCGCGTCAGCGAGCCGTTGATGGCCTCCATGATGTGCTTGCGGGACAGGCCAAGATCGTTGTGGCCCTTGGGGCCGGTGGGCCCGAAAACCTTGGTGAAGATTTCCAGGGATTCGCGCCGCTCATCCTGCAGGGCCTTGCCCAGCACGGTTTCCGCCGCCGTGTTGGCGTAGACGTCAGCGGTGTCGAAGGTGCTGATACCGGCATCCAGTGCGGCCCGGACGCACTGCGTGGCGACGTCGTTCTCCACCTGCGAGCCGTGCGTGAGCCAGTTGCCGAAGGTGATTTCCGAGATCTTGAAGCCGCTGTTCCCGAGGTATCTGAATTCCATGGGTTTCACCGTAGCCGAGTTGCCTGCCCGGGGTAAGGCTTCAGCCCGCTTTGCGCTCGTGCGCCTGGGGCTCGTGCAGTTGTTCGTTCTGGTTTTTCTTCAGGGCCTTCCTGGGCAGCGGCAGCCGGCCTGGAAGAGTGACCAGCGAGCCCGTGTCCAGCAGGGACCTCGCGGGCGGCATCGGGGCTTTCTTGAAGGCCGGCGGGACGCTGCCGAGCTGGCCGTTCCGGTCAGTGGCGGACTCCACGAGCGGCGCCACGGCCGCCACGTCCCGTGCCGGGGCCGTGGGGCTGGGCAGATCGCGGACCGAGACCTTGACAGCCGGTGCGGCGGCCGCCTTGGTCCGGGCGGCCGCGCGGGCATCGGCCCTCGCGACGGCGGCAGCCCAGTCCGGGGATAGGGCAGGTTCCGGTTTGGCGGTCTTCGCTGGACGGCCGGGTTTGGCCGTTTTCGCAGCCTTGGAAGCCTGGGCCAACTGGGTTACTTCGGCTGCTCGGACCCGGCGGTCCCGATGCGCGGTTGTGGCGGCCGGTTTGGTTCTGCCGCCGGTCCTGAAGAGCCCGCGGCCCATGGCCATGATGGTCACGGCCGTCAGCCGGCCAAGGCCCGCAATGACCAGCGTCGCTACGAAAACGAGGAAGAGACCGAAGAACATGACGAGCGCCACTCCCAGGGTCCCAAAGAAGGTCAGGTTGAGGGCAATGGTTGTCGGATCGTCCATTTCACCCCTCCTAGCTGGCCTTGCCGCGACGCTGCCCGCCCAGTGCGGCGCGGCGGGTAACAGCACCCGACCAATAATACGGACTTTTCTCCGCGGACACGCAGCCATCCGGCGCCTTCAGCGAGAAGTGTCAAAGCTGTTATCGGTTCCACCGGGTCAGTCCCGCGGAACCGTACGTCTATAGTCGAAAGGAACCCTGCCGGCGTGGCCCGGCCCGTCGGAAAGGACCATCGTGACGTCTTCTGCCTCCGCAGGTACCGGAGCCGATGCCGTGCCGGTCCCGTCCCCCTTCCGGGGCAACTGCCCTTGCCTCTCGGGTGAGCAATGCGATGACTGCTGCGGCCGGTTCCACCGCGGCGAAGCGGAGGCTCCAACGGCCGAGCAGCTGATGCGCTCCCGCTACAGCGCCTTCGTCACGCGGGACACCGGCTACCTCCTGCGGACCTGGCATCCGGACACCCGGCCGGCCGAACTGGAGCTGGATCCGGGCATCCAATGGCGGCGGCTGGACATTGTCTCCACGACGCGCGGCGGCCCGCTGGACTCCGAAGGAACCGTGGAATTCACGGCCCATTTCCGTCACGACGGCGAACGCGGCGTCCAGCACGAGACGAGCCACTTCGTGCGGCTCGACCGCCGCTGGTACTACGACGCCGCCGTCGCCGTCGGGTTCGGCTGAACGCCGCCTAGCTAGCGATCCTCGACAGTGTCGACCGGGGTGAACCCGGCGCGGTCCACTTTGCGGTGGTAGTGCATGCCGGCGATACCGCCGAGGACGGCGCCGAGCAAGGCCACTGCGGCCACCACGACTGCGGCGATGATGCTGGTGGTGGTCAGTTCGCCCTCGTTGACCGGGATGCGGGGAAAGCTGTTGAGCTGGGCCAGAATGTTGTACTGCTGTCCGGCCACGATGCCGAGGATTGCGATCACGACCGCGGCGATGAGGGCCCAGACCCACACCATGAAGCCCTGTTTGGCCCCGCTGAAGCGGGCCATCCGGGCGGCAACGTAACCACCGGAGTAATACGACACAAACAGGATGACCAGCAGCACGATGATGCCGACCAGGCCCACCGTTTGATTCCCGGAGGTGACCGTTGCGTTGACGTCGGTGTTGGTGGCGAGTCCGACGGCGGTACCGGCGGCGGCGACCAGTGCGGTCAGCAGCACGGCCATTCCAGTGGCGGCCAGCCAGCCGAAGAAGGCTGAACCGATTTTGATGCCGCCGAACTGCTCCTTTTCGCGGGCGACCACGGTTTGGCGGGTGGGCACCTCTTCGACGAAGTCGTCGCGGGCGGGTTCGTCGTGGCGTACGGCCGTGACGGGCTGGCTGCGGGTCGGTTCGGGGCGGGCCGGTTCAGCGTGGACCGCGTCCCGGGACCGCGTGCGTGCGTCGGTGGGGATGGCGCGGGTGTCGCCGGTGGTGTCGCCGGTTGGGATGGCGCGGGTGTCGTTTGTCCGGGCAGCATCCTGTCGGGCGTCGTGGATCCGGGCGTCCTGGCCGGCGGCCGCTTCATCGTCACGGGCGCGTCGGGGCGTTCGATCTTCGGGGCCTGCTGTGTTGCTCATGGGGACTGCTCACTTTCACTGTTTGACCGGACCCAGGGTTGGGGCCGGGCACCGCAAAGCGGCGACCGGAGGGCAGGTCTTAAGTCCACCTAATCACGGGCAGTCCAGGGTAGCAAGGATGCTTACTATTCGGTTGAGGGGGGCGACGACACGGCAACGCGCCCCGTCAGCGGTACTTCCGGTGCAGGTTTGCCTTCACCGAAGCGCCCGGGCTGGCGTCGGCAATCCACGGTCCGGTGCCTTCGGACTGGTCGAGGACTCCCGCCTCCAGCCACTCGTAGTCGCCGGAAAGGACCTTGCCGGCGAGCACGTGGTCGCTGTCGTCGGTGTTCCGCCAAAGCTGGTCGAAGTATTCGTCCACCCGCACGCGGGCCTGCTCGCAGAATGCCTCGGCGAGTTCATAGGCGGAGGCGCCCTTCTCCGGCGAGGTCCGCAGCAGCATTTCCGCCCGGGAGCAGCAGGCGGCCATGGCGAAGAGTTCCGCCCCGATGTCCACAATCCTGCCCAGGAACGCCTGTTTGTGCTCCAGCTTCGCCTGCCAGCGCCCCATTCCGTAGAAAGTCTGCCGGGCCAGCCGACGGGAGGACCGCTCGACAAAGCGCAGCTGTTTCGCGAGTCTGCCGAAGTCGGAATAGGAACGCGGATCCAGGCCGGCCCCGGCAACGAGTTTGGGCAGCCACTTCGCGTAGAAACCGGAAGCTCCGACGGCGGCCTTTGCCTTGTCGGAGAGGCTGGCGTCCTCGGAGGCCAGGGCGCCGGCGGCGGCAAGGTGCGCGTCGACGGCCTCGCGGGCGATCAGCAGTTTCATGATCTCCGAGGATCCCTCGAATATCCGGTTGATCCGCAGGTCACGGAGCTGCTGCTCGGCAGCCACGGCGCGCTCGCCGCGGGCCTCGAGCGAGTCGGCGGTTTCGAAGCCGCGGCCGCCGCGGATCTGCACCAGCTCGTCGGCGATCCGGCAGCCCATCTCCGTGGACCACAGCTTGGCCAGGGCCGCCTCGATCCGGACGTCCTTCTGACCGGCGTCGGCCATTTCGGCGGACAGCTCAAAGACCGCCTCCAGGGCGAAGGCGGTCGCCGCGATGAAGGCGACCTTCTTGCCCACGGCCTCATGTTTGCCCACCGGCCGGCCCCACTGGACGCGGGCATTGGACCACTCGCGGGCGATCTTCAGGCTCCACCGGCCGGAGGCGACGCAGAGCGCAGGAATCGAAAGCCGTCCGGTATTGAGCGTGGTGAGGGCAATCTTCAGGCCCTGGCCCTCGCGTCCCAGCCGGTTGGCAGCGGGGACCCGGACCTGGTGGAAACGGGTGACGCCGTTCTCGATGCCCCGCAGGCCCATAAAGACATTCCGATTCTCCACCGTGATGCCGGGGGAGTCCATCTCCACCACGAAGGTGCTGATCCCGCCCTTGTGGACCGTGCCGTCCGCATCCGTGCGGGAGGGGACCACCGCCATGATGACCACGAGTTCGGCGATGACCCCGTTGGTCGTCCAAAGCTTAACGCCGTCGATCACGTAGGACTCCCCGTCGTCGGACGGGACAGCCGTGGCGGCCATCCGGGCGGGGTCACTGCCAACGTCGGGTTCGGTCAACAGGAACGCAGTAATGGCACCCGCGGCGCAGCGCGGCAGGTATTCCCGCTTCTGCGCGGGCGTGCCGAAGACCTTGACCGGCTCGGGGACGCCGATGGAAAGGTGCGCGGAGAGCAGGGCGCCGAGGCTGGGGTGGACGGAGCCCAGCAGCGCCAGTGCCCGTCCGTAGTACACCAGTGAGAGGCCGAGCCCGCCGTAGTCGCGGGGGATCTTCATGCCGAAGACGCCGAGCCCGGCCAGGCCCCGGAGGTACGCATCCGGGATCAGCGCATCGCGCTCAATGGTTCGGCCGGACATGGTCCGGCAGTAGTCGGTCAGGCGGGCCATAAACGCTTCACCGCGTTCGACGTCGTCCGCCGGGGCTTCGGGCCACGGGTGGATGAGGCTGAGGTCAAAGCTTCCGAGGTACAGGCCCTTGGCGAAGCTGGGCCGGTCCCAGCTGGTCTCACGGGCAGCTTCGCTGATGGCCCGCGCGTCGGCCGCGGTGGCGTCCGGACCCATCGTCTCTGGCGGAACCGGTACCTCGGCGGCCGTGATGTCGGCCGGGTTGTCAGTGGCTGGGTTCTCAACGGCGGAGCTCATCGGGCATCTCCTCGCACCGGGGTTACCGGCTCGAGCCCTGGATCCGCCGTGGGTGGAGGACCCTTCAGCTGTCCCGCAATACTACCCGCGGGTAGGTGCCTGTACTAGGGGCCGGTTGGCCCATAATTTCTGCTGCGATATCGCCGACGAAGTCACTGGCGAAGTCGCCCGGCAGTTCCACCGTGGAGGCGTGGTGCACCAGCCGGTCCCAGGCGTGGTTGATGCCGTGGACAAGCCCCAGCAGGATGTTCGCGGCGATGAGCCAGGCGAGCCGGCCGACGCCGACCAGCACGAGGGCCGCGAAAGACGCCGTCATCATGAACAGGGTGATTACCAGGGCAAAAACAAGAGTTCCCATGAACACCAGCGTTGCCGTTTCCACTGCGCTTAGGTCGAACTGCATTTTGCCCCCTGCACCATTGCATCCGTTGAATCAGTAGCCCGAGCGTAGGGTGCCGGAAGTACGCTAGCCAGAGTCCGCCGCGCCACCCGGGACTCTTGATATGGGATCGAAATGCTACCGAAGCGTAGGTCACAAGCCGGTTGCGGAAACCTCACGGTCCGCCCGCTGCAACCGGCCTACCCCTGGGATTAGTCGTCGTCGCGCTCGGGGGCGCCCTGGCCGAGGACTTGGAAGTCGGAACCGAGCTGCACCTCAACCTGGGTGCCGTCGTTCAGCCGCACTTCCACCTCATAGGCGGAGCCGCCCTCGTTCTCGCGTTCCACCTCGCTCACCGTGCCCTGGCCGACCCTGGCGAGGGCGGCGCTGCCCGCCATGTCCCGGTCCCCGGAGCTCAGCGCGGGCAGGTTGGAATCGTCGTCCCCGCCCTGGCTTTCGACGGTGGATACCTGGAATGAACGGTCGAGGTTGACTTCAACTTTGCTGCCATCCGGGCGCATGACGTCGACCTCAAAGGCTGTGGCGCCGTCGTCGGTCTCTGCTTTCAAGACAGTTCCCCCGCCGGTCTTCGCGAGGGCCGCATCGCTGGCCTGCTGCAGCTCGGTTCCGCTCAGGGGCTGATCATCAGTGATCTGGGTGCTGGCAGCAACTGCGACCGTTGCCCCGCCCAGAATGATGGCCCCCGCCACGCCCGTGATCAGTACTGCTTTCTTACGCACGGCTGACTCCTCTCGCCTGATGAGCATAGTCTGCTCCTGTTGTGAACGGCGCACAACGATGAACGCAAACCGGGGGCCTGCGTTAACCTTGTAGCTGGCAGTTTCCCTTTTCCGCTGCCCAATCCAGAACCCACGGCAGCCGAAGGAGAGTGTGTGTCCCGCTCCGCCCTGTCCTCCGCTGACGCCATCAGTGCCCGCCTGCGGGACCTCGAACTTCTCACCAAAGGCCCCGCCTGGGCCTTGACCCGCTCGGCGCCCTGGGTGATCGCCGTGCTGCAGGCGTCCTTCACCCGCACCCGGCCGCAGCTTCCGCTGGAACAGTTCCACGCCGACGTCGACGCCTTCCTGGAGCAGCTCCGGCGCCAGGAACCCGGGCTGGGCGGCTCCGCCACCGGGAAGTCCTTCGGCGATGAGTGGACCCGCAAGAACTTCCTGACCCGGCGGAACCAGTCCGGGCAGATCGTGTACGAGGTCACCGAGCCCGCCGCCCGCGTCCTGGCCTTCCTGGACAGCCTCTCGAGTGAACGCTCCACGCTCAACGGTTCTCGGCTCGGCACGCTGCTGGGCGACGTCGAGAAGCTCGCCAATGAGACGAACCCGGACCAGAGCGCCCGGCTGGAGTCGCTCGAGGAGGAGATCGGCGAGCGGCGCCAGCTCATCGAGGACATCAGCTCGGGCGATTTTGACGGTGTGCTCGACGACGAGGAGGCGGTGGAGGCTGCCGGGAACATCCTGGACCTCGCGGCGAGCCTGCCCGCGGATTACAAGAAGATGCGCGACCGGATCGAGGAGCTGGTCGGGGAGCTCCGTAACCAGATCATCGAAGAGTCCCTGAGCAAGGGCGCCACGATGGCGCAGGTGCTGGAAGCAGACAAGCGGCTCCGGCAGAGCCCGGAGGGGCGGACCTTCCGTTCCTTCACGGCGTTTCTGGAGGATCCTCAGCAGCAGCTGCGCTTCCGTTCGGCGATCGGCGAGGTGCTCAGCCGGCAGTTCGCCGACGATCTCAGCCATGAGGAACGTGAGACGCTGAAGAACCTGGTGGCCGAATTGCGCACCCAGCACAGCCAGATCCAGCGGATTTACGGCAAGCTCAGCGAAAGCCTGAACACCTACGTCCAGAGCGACGACTTCCGCCAGTCCATCCGGCTCCGCACGGTCCTCCGGGAAGCCGAGCTGGCCGTCCGGTCCCTGCCGTACGAGCGCGAACGCCCCGGGCTGGTCCGTGGCCCGGTGCTGTTCAACGCCGGCTTCGAGTCCCTGGCCATGGTCAAGCTGTTCGACCCGGACGAGTTCGCTGCCCCGCCCAAGCTGGCGGACCCGATTGCCTTCAGCGACTCGGACCGGGTGCGCTCGCCGCGGACCGGCAAAGCCAGCCCGCAGGCGATCCGTGCCGCGTTCGCCGGCGTCTTCACCCTGGCCGGGGCCTGGGAGCAGCTCCCGGCCGCGGAACGCCACATCAACTCGATCCGCGCCCTGCTCTCCCACGCCCTGCACGAGGGCGCCGGCTTTGACCGCGAGGCCTGGGACACCCTCGACTTCGAACAGATCGACGGCTCCACGCGCACCGCGTACCTGCCGGTCGTCACGCTTAAGAAGGATTGAAGATGACTGAACTTTCCCCAGAAGTAGCGGCGCCCGAAGACACAGTGGATCCCACGGAAGCAGTGGAGGCCGAACCAGGCCAGCACGTCCACGCCGATCCGTTCACGGTCACACCGCGGGACACGTTTGTCGACGGCGCAGCGCTCTTCCCGGGGGACACCGGCGTGCTGCCGATGAAGGTCCGCCAGGCCCTCGTGAAACTCCTCAAGGGCCCGTACATCGACGGCGGCCGGGACGAAAAGCTCTGGACCACCCTGCTGGACAACCAGCTGATCCTGCGCAGCCGCCTGTCCGAACTCTTCCTGACCCTGCAGCTGGACCACGACCGCAAGGTGGCCGTCCTGCGCCCGGTTGACCCGGAAGCCATCGGCGGCAGCACCCGCTCCAGCATCCTGCGCCAGCAGCGGGCCCTGAGCCGGGTGGAAACCATCGTGCTGCTGCGCCTGCGCCTGCTCCTGGACCGCCACGTCACCGCCCAGACAGACCCCACGATCAGCCGCGAGGAAATCGCCGAGCTCGTGGCGCACTACCAGCCGGCCGGCCAGCAGGACGCCCTCCGCGATTCCGACGTCGTCAACCGAGCCATCACCAAGCTCCTCGCCCGCCAGCTCCTGCTCAGCACCGGCCTGGACGAGGTCTACACCATCTCCAACGCCCTCCCGCTGGCCCTCCCCTTCGAAAACATCGGCGACATCCCGGCCCAGATCGACGCCCTGGTCGCCGCCGCCACCGACCCGTCCGGAACGGAACCGCTGCTGGAGTTCGACGGCGACAGCTCCACGGACGGGGACCACCCCGACGAAACGGAGGACGCCAAGTGAGCATCGCAACCATGCTCCCGATGGGCGAGCTCACCAACCCCGGCCAGATGCGCCTGGCCCTGGTCCAGGTGGTCAACTGGGGCACGTTCCATGGCGCCCACACGATGCACGTGGACCGGAACGGCACCCTGCTGACCGGCAATTCCGGCGTCGGCAAGTCCACCCTGTTCGACGCGATGCTCCGGGTCTACGACGCGAGGCCGCGCTCCAACGAGGCCGCCGCGCAGCGCGCCGGCGGCGCGGTGGAGGACAAACGCACCACGTTCACGTACATGCGCGGCAAGGTGGGCGACAAGGCCGTGGGCGAGGGGTCGACCAGTGCTTTCCAGCGCCCGGGTGCCACCTGGTCCGCCGTCGCGCTGACCTTCGACAATGCCGCGGGCACGCGGGTGACCGTCTCGGCGCTGTTCGACCTGCCCAAGAACGGCACCGAATCCAGCGTCGGCCGCTACTACCTGATCGACAACAAGCCGCTGGACCTCGCTGCCCTTGAGGGCATCGCGGAGAAGCGCTTCAGCAAAGCGTCACTGGAGGCGATTTTCCCGGACGCCCAGGTCTTCGACGTGCACAAGGCCTTCGCGGAACGCTTCCGGCGCCTGCTCGGGATCAATTCCGACCAGGCGCTGCCGCTGCTGCGTGTCATCCAGGCGGGCAAGGGCCTGGGCGGCAGCGTCAACAACTTCTTCCGCGACCAGGTCCTGGACGCGCCCGCCACGCTGACCGCGGCGGACGGCGTCGTCGAGGAATTCAGCAATCTGATGTCCATCCGGCAGCGCCTCGAGGACGTCCGGCAGCAGCGCGACCAGCTGGCACCGGTGCCCGGGCTGAACAAGGAGTATGCCCAATCCCTGCTCGAAGCCAACAGGCTGCGGGAGCTTGCCGGCGAGGAATTCGAGGCCTACCGGCAGCAGTTGGCCGTCACGGTCCACGAGAAAACCCTCGCCCGGTTCAAGGAGCTGGCCCAGGCGAAGGCGAAGGAACTCGGTGCCGAACGCGGCATCCGGGACGGCCTGGCCACGGGGCTGCGCGAGCTTGAGGCGGACTACAACAACCGGGGCGGCAACGCGATCTCCGCAATCGAACAGTCGCTCGAAAACGCCCGGGTGGGGCTCAAGCTCCGCCAGCAGGTGGAGGAATCAGCCCGCAAAGCACTCTCCGACGCAGGCCTGGAACTGCACTGGTCAGCGGCCGGCTGGGAACAGGCCCACGAGCACGCCGCCGCCCGCTCGGCCGAGCTGAAGGACGACGCGGAGGCCCTCAAGGAACTGCGGTTCGAGGCCTTTGACGGCCACGCGACCAGGAAGCGCGAGCTCGCCGCCGCCCAGCAGGAACTCGTGTCGCTCAGGACGCGCAAGTCCCTGCTGCCGCCGTCGAGCATCGAAAACCGCAGCGCCATCGCTGCGGCCACCGGGGTCCCCGAGGAGCAGATGCCGTTCGGCGGCGAGCTGATCGACCTCGCCGAGGGCCAGGAACAGTGGCGCCCGGCCGCCGAGCGCGCGCTGCGCAGCCTCGCCACCACCCTGCTGGTCCCCGGCGAGCACTTCGCCGCCGTCACCCGCTACCTCAACGACCACTCCGTCCGCGGAGCGCTGCGCGCGGTGGACATCTCCAAACCCCTCTCCGGCGGGGCGCTGGCCGTGCAGGACGCGGCCGACGGCGATCTGCTCACCAAGCTGGACATCCTCACCATGGGACCCGGCGCGGACGCCGGCGAGTGGATCCGCGAACGGATTGCCCTCGATTTCGCCTACCCGTGCGTCGAGGACCCCGACGAACTTGCCCGCCTCGACAAGGGCCTGAGCCTGGGCGGTGTGATCAAGCGGAACCGCCACACCGTGGAAAAGGACGACCGCTTCACGTCCCGCCAGGATTATGTCCTCGGCTTCGACAACGCCGCCAAGCTGGAGCTCGTGGCCGCCCAGGTCGGGGACCTGCAACAGGAGCTGGCCAAGGCCGCCGAACTGGCCCAGAGCCGGGAGGAGTCCCACCAGGGGATGAACCGGCAGCTCGAGGCCCTGCGCCGGGTCGCCGATGACCACCGTCCCTGGGACCAGGTCTCAGCCGCCGTGGCGGCGGACGAACTCACCCGGATCGAACAGCGCCTCACGGACGCCCTCGCCGCGCAGGCGGACCTCGAACCGCTGCGCGCCAACATCGAAGCGGCCCGCCACAAGCACCAGTCCAGCACCGAGGCCGCGGCCGTGCTGCAGAGCGAGTACAAGGCCCTCGACTCGCAGCTGTCCACCGCCGATTCGCTGCTCGACGCCGCGCGGGAACGCCTGGCCCAGGCGCCGCCGTCGGGCAGCACCGTCACCGCGCTGGAACCGTACTTCACCGGCGTCGGCGACATCCGGGAAATGCATGAACTGGACAACCTTTCCAGCCAGGTCCGGACCCGGCTCCTCGCCGAGCTGCACGCCGCCGAATCCCGCGGACAGGCGACCGCGGAGCGGCTCACCCGCAGCTTCGAGGGCTTCGTGCGGGAGTGGGGCACGGCGATTTCAGCGGACCACGGCACCTCGATCGGCGCCGCCGGGGAGTTCGAAGCCAGGTACCACGCCATTGTCAGTGACGGGCTCCCCGCCCAGGAGGCCGAATTCCGGCAGTTCTTCAACCAGCGCACGCACGAGTCGTTCAGCACCCTGCTGCACCTGCTGGACGAGGAGCGCCGCTCGATCACCATGCGCATCCTGCCGCTGAACGGGATCCTGTCCGCGGTGAATTTCCACGAGGGCAGCTTCCTGGAACTCGACATCAAGCAGACCCTGCCCGCCACCGCCAAGCAGTTCAAGGACGCGATCCAGAACGCGCTCAAGGTCCGGCACACCCGCCCGGGACGGTCCGCCGCTCCGGCGCCCGGGGCCGGCAACGGGGCCGCCAGCCTGGGAGCTGACGACGACGCCGAGCTCACCAACCGCTACAAGTCGCTGGAAACGCTGGTGAAACGGCTCGGCTCGCAGACCCCGGAGGACCGGCGCTGGCGTGCCGAGGTGCTGGACGTCCGCGGGCACCTCTTTATCCAGTGCAAGGAGCACCGCGAGGTCCAGCGTGCCGGTTCGCAGGGGGCAGGGACGGGCGCGAAGAAGACCGAGGTCTTTATGCATGCGGACACTGGATCGATGTCCGGCGGCGAGCGGCAGCGCTTCACCGCGTTCATCATGGCCGCGGCGCTGAGCTACCAGCTGGGCATCGCCGAACAGGGCTTCACCACCTACGGCACCGTGATGATGGACGAGGCCTTTGTGCTGGCCTCGGAGGAATTCGCCGGCGCCGGCATCAAGGCCCTGCATGAGTTCGGCTTCCAGCTGCTCCTGGCCGCACCCGAAAACGTGATCGACCTGTCCCGGCATCTGGGCTCGGTCACGGAGATCCTGCGGGACAAGCGCACCAACCGCTCCGGCGTGCTCACCGCTCCCGTGATCGGCCCCCGCCCCGGAACCGAGGGAACCTGGCGTTCCGAGGCGAACCCGGTCGACATCGTCCTCCGCTGACCGGCGGAACGGCAGCCGAAAAATAACAAATCGGTGGAGTTATCGCCGGGCGTCTGGCGATAGTCCTGGCGCGCATGCCAATCTGTTCAGCATCATCCCTTCGCCCGCGCTCCACCAGGCCGTTGACCCGCACCACCCCTGCCGAGCTTGAGGGCGTCTTCATGAAAGGCATCCCCATGCGCCCTGCACGCCGCGTACCCTTCATGGCTGCCCTCGCGAGCGCCGCCGTCCTCACCGTGGGCGGCTGCGGGACCGCGGCCCCGGCCGGCACGCCGCCCTCGACCGTCGCAGCCCCGTCGGGTTCACCGAGCGCCACGCCCGTCCCCGGCACGTCCACCGCCTCCGGCCCGGCCGCCCCGTCCAGCGCGACAACGGCGGCAGGCGCCGGGCCGTCGTCGTCCGCTCCCGCCGACACCGCGACCTACACTTTCCCGGACGGCCGGGTGTCCTTTCAGTACCCTGCGGATTGGCGGGTGGAGCTCTTCACCGGCCAGCAGACGCCTGCGACGTCGGCCACTGCCAGCGTCTTCGACGCCGGCGGCACCCTGCACGCCACCGTCTACTCCGGGCAGATCGCCGACGGGGTCAGTTATCCGGTGACCCACACCGTGTTCGAGTCCGCGCCCGTCCCGGGCCTCGCGCAGCAGTCCGGGTTGGCGGCGCACTATGCGTTCTACGTGGACCGGATGGGCGACAATCCGACGTACCGCATGCATCTGACTTCAGGAGCGCCCCAGACGGGGGACGGATCCGCGCTCGATGGGATCATCCGAACCACCTCGGGGGTCCTCGTGGCCGAGGTCAAGTTCATCGAGAAGCCCTTCGCCGATGACGCGGCGGCCAAGTCGTGGCTGGCCGGAGCCGAGGGCCGGGCCCTGAAGGCCCTGCTGTTGAGCATCTCCCACCGCTGACCCCGCGTTGCTGTGGGTGGGGCGGGGCGGCGGCTCTGCGGGCAATTAAGTTATGAAAGGGTTGCGTAATTGAGCAAAGGATAGGCTAGCCTTACTTAGGTTTGTTCACTGATCTAAGGAATCCCATGTCTCTCCCTGCCCCGAGCCGCGTACTGCCCAGGCGCCGCTTCCTCCGCGCCACCGGCACGGCAACTGCCGCCCTGGCCGCCGTCGCGCTCTCTCTGACTGCCTGCTCCACCGGCCCGGCCAGCTCGACGGCGTCGGACGCCCCCAGCCAGTCGGCCAGCACCGACTTCCCGGTGACCCTTACGCATGCGTTCGGCGAGACGACGATCAAGGAACAGCCCAAGCGGGTCGTCACCGTGTCCTGGGTCAACGACGACGTGGCGATTGCCCTCGGTGTGGTTCCGGTCGGTGTGCCGAAGAACGAGTGGGGCGGCAACGACCAGGGTTCCACCCCATGGAAGGACGCCGCCCTGGAGAAGCTCGACGCCGGCTTCGGCTCCGCCAAGGCGCCGGCCCAGTTCTCCGAGGCGGACGGCGTCAACTTCACCGAAATCGCCAAGCTCAACCCCGACGTCATCCTCGGCGCCTACTCCGGCCTGACCGAAGAGGACTACAAGAAGCTCAGCGAAATTGCCCCGGTGGTGGCCCACCCCGAGGTGGCGTACGGAACATCCTGGCAGGATTCCACTGCCATCATCGGCAAGGCCCTCGGCAAGGAAACCGAAGCGGCCAAGCTGGTGGCCGACACCGAGGCCGCGGTCCAGGCCAAGGTCTCCGACTACCCCCAGCTGGCCGGCAAAACCTTCATCTACGGCAACCTCGAGCCCGCCAAGGGCGACGGCGTCAACGTCTACACCTCAAATGACAACCGTCCGCGCTTCCTCAGCGAGATCGGCATGAAGCTGGCCTCCGTGGTGGAAGACAACTCAACGGGCTCGAAGGAGTTCTTCATCCCGTGGTCCGCCGAAAAGGCCAACGAGCTCGCCTCCGACGTCTTCGTGACCTGGGTCCCGGACGCGGCAACGGCCGACTCAATCAAGACCGACCCCCTGCTCAGCCAGATCCCGGCCATCAAGAGCGGCGCCCTCGTCGCGGACTCGGACAACACCCTCACGCTGTCCATCTCCGCGTCCTCGCCGCTGAGCCTGCCCTGGGCCCTCGACACGTTCCTGCCGCAGCTGGCCGGCGCGGCGGGCAAAGTTCCTGCCGCAGTGAAGTAGCCACCGCACCATGAGCCCACTTACGACGACGGCGGTCAGCACCGCGGCCCGGCCCGCCATGGAGACACCCCCGGCTGCGGCCTTTCGCGCCCGCGGAGCGCGCGCGCTCTGGCTGCTGGCCGCCGTCGTCGTCCTGGCAGTTGTGGTGCTGGCGTCATTCGCCATCGGCGCCCGGGGCGTGGCCCTGGACGCCGTCTGGCAGGCGCTGACCCGCTTTGATCCGGGCAACGGTGACCACGCCGTGGTGCACGCACGCATTCCGCGCACCGTCCTGGGACTGCTCGCCGGTGCCGCCCTCGGGCTGGCCGGGGCGGCAATGCAGGGCGTGGCCCGCAACCCTCTCGCGGACCCGGGCATTATCGGAATCAACGCCGGCGCCGCGCTGGCTGTCGTTACCGGAATCTACCTCCTCGGCGTCTCGTCACTGACCGGGTACATCTGGTTCGCGTTCCTCGGCGCCGCTGCCGCCGCCGCCGTGGTCTACCTGATCGCCTCGCTCGGCAGGGGCGGCGCGACGCCAGTGAAGCTCGCCCTCGCCGGCGCCGCCCTCAGCGCCGGGCTCATCTCGTTGATGAACGTTATCCTCGTATCCAGCCGGGACACCCTGGACCGCTTCAGGTTCTGGCAGGTCGGCGGGATCGCCGGCCGGGACTGGTCGGTGATCCTCCCGGCCCTGCCCTTCCTGCTGCTGGGGGCCGCGATTGTGCTCGCCACGGGCCGGATTCTCAACAACCTCGCGCTTGGCGATGACATCGCCCGCGGCCTGGGCCAGCGTGTTGGGCTGGCCCGGGGCATCACCGCCCTCGGGATCGTCCTGCTCTGCGGCACGGCCACGGCGCTGGCGGGTCCGATCGGCTTCGTGGGCCTGGTCATTCCGCATACCGTCCGCTTCCTGACCGGTCCCGACTACCGCTGGATCCTTCCCTTCTCCCTGGTCCTTGCCCCGGCACTGCTGCTCGCGGCGGACGTGATCGGCCGCGTGATCCTGCTACCCGGCGAAGTCCCCGCCGGGATCATGACCGCGCTCGTGGGTGCCCCGGTGTTCGTCTGGCTGGTCCGGCGCGGCAAGGGGGCAGGCCTGTGAGAACCGCCCCCGGAGCCGCCCCCAGCCCCAAAACCGCAGCCGGCACGGCACACCCGACTGCTGGCAAAAGCGCCGGGAAGAGTGCTGCCGACGCGACAGTTAGCGCCCATAATCCGCCCGAACATCGGCGTTATCCGACACCTCGGCGGACGGTGCGAAGCGGGACCCTGCGAAGCCGGGTCCTGCCGAACCGGACTGCCGGGTTGGCCCTTGCTGTGATGGCGCTCTTCGCCGCGAGTGTGCTCCTGGGCAGCTACACCGTCACCATCCCCGACTTCTTCAAAATCCTGACCGCCCACCTCACCGGCGGGGAGAAGATCGCCGGCGCGAGCTTCATCGTGATGGAGCACAAGCTGCCGCGAGCCGTCGTGGGAACGCTGATCGGCGCCGCGTTCGGACTGTCCGGTGCGCTGTTCCAGACCATGCTCCGCAATCCCCTGGCCAGCCCGGACGTAATCGGTATCAGTTACGGGGCCAGCGCCGCGGCCGTGACGGCGATTGTCGTCTTCGGCGCCTCCGGTGCCATCGTTTCGGGCGCCGCGTTCGCCGGCGCGCTGGGCGTGGCCGCCCTCATCTACGCCATCTCCCGGAGCGGCTCCCTCGGTTCCGGCGGCCGCCCGGGCGACGCCGCAGGCAGCCGGCTGATCCTGGCCGGGGTCGGCATCGCCGCGGCCCTCCACTCCGTGGTCAGCTTCCTGATGACCCGGGCCGACATCCGCGTCGCCGCCGACGTCCTGGTCTGGCTCAACGGCTCGCTGAACTCCGCGAACTGGGACCGGGCCGGCGTTCTTGGCCTTACCCTGGTCGTCCTGCTTCCCGCCGTCGCGCTTCTCGCCGGGCCGCTGCGCATCCTCGAACTTGGCGACGAGACCGCCGCCGGCCTCGGGGTCAGGGTGGGTGCCGCCCGGCTGGCCATTGTGATTACCGCCGTCGGACTGGCTGCCGCGGCGACGGCGGCCGCCGGGCCCGTGGCATTTGTCGCGTTCCTCGCCGGACCGATCGCGCGCCGGTTGGTCCGCAAGGCGAGCCTGCCGGCATCGGCCCTTGCCGGCGTGCTGATCGTATTGAGCGCCGACTACTTCGCCGCCAACATCGCGCCGCTGCTGCTGGACGGAACGGTTTTGCCCGTCGGTGTCATCACCGGCGCCCTGGGGGCCCCGTTCCTGCTCTGGCTGCTCGTCACCTCCAACCGAAAGGATGCCTGAGATGGCAACTCTTCAGACCTCCGGCCTGCGGCTGAAATACGACCAGCGGACCGTGATCGAGGGACTCTCCATGGTGATCCCGGAGGGCAAGGTGACCATGATTGTCGGTGCCAACGCCTGCGGCAAATCCACCCTGCTCCGGGGCCTCGCCCGGCTGCTCAAGCCTGCCGCCGGCACCGTCACCCTGAACGGGCAGGACATCCACCGCCGTCCCGCGCGCGAAGTGGCCCGCACGCTGGGGCTGCTTCCGCAGCACCCGACGGCGCCGGACGGCATCACCGTGCGGGACCTCGTGGGCCGCGGCCGCTACCCGCACCAGGGCTTCTTCAGGTCCGGGCCGGCCGGCGGCTCCGCGGACGATGAACGCGCCGTTATGCGAGCCATGGCCGCCACCGAAACGCTGGAACTGGCCGGGCGGAACGTGGACGAACTCTCCGGCGGGCAGCGCCAGCGGGTATGGATCGCGATGGTCCTGGCGCAGGAAACCGAGGTGCTGCTGCTGGATGAGCCCACCACCTACCTTGACCTCACCCACCAGGTGGAGGTCCTGGACCTGATCACCGACCTCAACCGCCAGCGCGGCACCACCGTCGCGATCGTGCTGCACGACCTCAACCTCGCTGCCCGCTACGCGGACCACATCATCGCGATGAAGGACGGACGGATCGCCGCTGCAGGCCCCGCCCGGGCCGTGGTCACCGAGGACCTGGTCCGTGAAGTCTTCGGCCTGGAGTCCCGGGTGCTTCCGGACCCGGTCTCCGGCGCACCCCTAATCATCCCGCTGGGACGGCACCACGCCGCTGTCCCGCAAACCCCAACCCTGGAGCTGGTCCCGTGACTGCAATGAACCCCACCACCGCGCACACCCGGGCGGCGCTCAAGACCATGACCGCCACCACCGAGCCGATGACCCTGGCATTCGACGTCCAGGTCACGGCGGTCCAGCCGCTGGGGCCGAACTTCCGGCGGGTCACGCTGGGCGGGCAGTCGCTGCAGAACTTCGGTGTCAACGGGAGCACCCTCGATCTGCGCATCAAACTCATGATCCCGTCGCTGGGCCCGGACGGCACCGCGCTGCCGATGCCGGAGTTCCGGACGGAGCAGACCGGCTGGTACCGCGAGTGGCTGGCCATGGACCCGGAGACCCGCGGCTCCATGCGGACCTACACGGTGCGGCAGGAACGCCTCGACGCCGTCTACCCGGAACTCGACGTCGACTTCGTGCTGCACTTCGACGGCGCCGGCCGCGGCGGACCGGCCGCCAACTGGGCACTCAATGCCAAACCGGGGGACACCCTGACCCTGATCGGACCCAACAACCGGGCGGCGCACTGCGTCACCGCGGAAACCTACTCCGGGATCGAATGGCGTCCCGGTCTGGCCCAGCGGGTCCTGCTCGCCGGAGATGAGACGGCCGTCCCGGCCATCAGCGCCATTCTCGAGAGCCTGCCGCCCTACGTGAGCGGGCACGCCATCCTGGAGGTACCGGAGGCCGGCGACTTCCAAAGCCTCACAACAGCCGCCGACGTCGAGATCACCTGGCTGGCACGCGGTGCGGGGATCGGCCGCTCACGGCCGCACGGCGAAATGCTGCAGGACGCGGTCCGGGCCGCCGTCACCCTCCCCGGCTGGGTTGGGCTCCGGCCATCCGCTGAGCCTGCCGCCGGTCCCGAGCCCGAGGACGTCAACGTGGACCGCGACATCCTGTGGGAAACCCCGGCCCGGATGGATGCGGCGTCGATCAGCGCCAGCCGGAACCCGGACAAGCCCGCGGGGGCAATGCCCTTCTACGCCTGGATCGCCGGCGAGGCGGGGGCCGTCAAGGAGATGCGCCGGTACCTGGTGCGGGAGGTCGGGATCGACCGGAAGCAGGTTGCGTTTATGGGGTACTGGCGGCAGGGGAAGGCCGAGAACTAGGTCGGACTTCCGGGCCTCCGGCCGCAGCCGCCGCTTTGCCCACCACTGTGCCCCTGCCGTTTACCCCGTTGCCCCCTGCTGGCCGGGTGCGCTCGCTAGCGTGGTTCCATGGCAGAAAACCTACTATCCCCGGGCGCTGATGGGCGGCGGGTCTATGTTGCCCTGGGGGATTCCTTCACGGAGGGGGTGGGGGACTACAGCACCAGGCTGCCCAATGGAGTGCGCGGCTGGGCGGACCGGGTGGCCGAGCAGCTGGCCAAGGCAGACCCGGGGTGGGAGTACGCCAATCTCGCCATCCGCAGCAAGCGGCTGCGGCACATCATCGCGGAACAGCTGGAACCCGCGCTCGCCATGGAACCAACCCTGATCACCTTGTACGCGGGCGGGAACGACGTGCTGGATATCGGGACCGACATCACCACCCTGATGAAGGACTACGAGTTCCTCGTCGCCCGACTAGCCGCCAGCGGAGCCACCGTGGTGCTGTTCACCGGCTTCGACGTTAGGGTGTCGGCGCTGCTGGAACCGCTCAAGAAACGGAACGCCATCTACAACCAGCGGGTCCGGGAGGTGGCGGCCAGGTACGAGGCGGTGCTGGTGGACTACTGGTGCTTCGACGCGTTCTACGATCCGCGGATGTGGGATTCGGACCGACTGCACATGTCCAAGGCGGGCCACAAGTACCTCGCCGGCCAGGTCCTGGACCAACTCGGGGTGCCGCACAAGGTGAAGCCCAAAGATTGGGCGCCGCCGGCAAAACGCGGCCTCCGGGACTGGGAACGCCGGCAGCGCCTCTGGGTCCGGGACTGGGTCCTGCCGCTCGTGGCCCGCAAGCTCCGCGGCGTCACGCTCGGGGACGAACTCAACCCGCGCTGGCCGATGCCGGTCCGGGTCCCGCCCAAGGCCGGACTAAAGAAACTGACCGCCCGGATTCCCGCGAATTAGCCCGGGTCAGCTGTCCAGCAGGTTCTCGTAGCCCGGGGCCACCCGGCTCGCGTGGAACTCCTCGACGTCGAACTCGGCCACGCCGTTGATATAGAACGGATCCTTGGCCAGCGCGGCATCCAGGTCGCCGCGGTCCGCGTTGGACAGCAGCAGGGCACCCGTGCGTGGGATTTTCCGGCCCGCGACCATAAAGATGCCCCGGTCGAAGGCATCCTGCAGCCACGTGACGTGCGCAGGAAGGTGGAAGTCAACGATCTCTTCGGGGACCTTGTAGGTCAGGGAGACTACGTACATGGGGTCAGCCTACCGCCTGCCGCCGGCACCCGGACCGACACGTCCTTCACTCAACCGGCAAAGTTGAACCGTCAATCTTAAATGCTCCTAGACTGTAGCCATGACTGAACCGCGCTGGCTGAACGCCGAGGAACGCCGGGCCTGGCTGGCCCAACTGAGCATCAACACCCTGCTGCCCGCTGCACTGGACACCCAACTTCACCACGCGCACAAGCTCTCACTCTTTGACTACAACGTCCTCGCGATGCTCTCGGAGGCCGAGGGCCGCTTTCTGCCCATGAGCGAACTGGCCGCCCGCACCAGCGCCTCCCTGTCCAGGCTCTCCCATGTGGTCACCAAGCTGCAGTCCCGCGGCTGGGTGGAACGCCGTCCGCATCCCGGCGATGCCCGGGTGACAACGGCGCACCTCACCGACGCAGGAATGGAAACCATCGAGGAGCTCGCCCCGGGTCACGTCGAGGCTGTCCGGACCCTGTTCCTCGATGCCCTGAGCGAGAAGGACGTCGCGGACCTTGCTCGCATCGGCGAGAAAATTGTGGGCCGCCTGGATAAGGACCACTGGATCCTCCGGGACAGCCAGCGCGCATAGGCCGCCGCGTAGCCTTCCTCAAGATGGCGTCAAGACGGCGTCGCCTAGTGTTGGCACTATGGAATCGCCGATCGACAGCTACCTGCGCCAGATCCACGCCGAGATCGCCCAGCTCAAGGACGGCAAGCCCTACAGCACCATTCCGGCGATGGCCAACGTGGACCCGGACAACTTCGGCATCGCCCTCGCCACCGTGGACGGCAAAGTGTACGAGGTCGGTGACACGCGCGAGGAATTCACGATCCAGTCCATCTCCAAGCCCTTTACCTACGGGCTGGCCCTGGAGGACCTGGGACACGAGGCCGTGGACGCCAAGGTGGACGTGGAACCGTCCGGGGATTCGTTCAACGAGATCTCCCTGGCCGAAGGGACGGGCCGGCCGGCCAATGCGATGATCAATGCCGGTGCCCTCACCGCCACCTCGCTGATCAGGGGATCCGGCGGGCAGTCCGGCTTCAAACGGATCCTCAGCACGTACTCGGCGTTCGCGGGCCGGCAGCTCTCGGTCAGCGAAAAGGTCTTCGAATCCGAGCTCAAGCACGGCCACCGCAACACCGCACTCGCGTACCTGCTGCGCTCCTTCAACATCATCGAGGATGACCCTACGCCGGTCCTGGCGGACTATTTCCGCCAGTGCTCGGTCCTGGTGAACTCGTTCGACCTCTCGATCATGGCCGCTACCCTCGCCAACGGCGGCCGGAACCCGCTCAGCGGCAAACAGGTGCTGGGAATCGGCCCGGTGGAACGCGTGCTGTCCGTGATGATGACCTCCGGCATGTACGACGACGCGGGCGCCTGGATCAGCAGCGTGGGAATGCCCGGAAAGAGCGGGGTGGCCGGCGGGATCATCGCGGTGCTGCCCGGCCAGGTCGGCCTTGCGGTCTATTCGCCGCCGCTGGATGAACACGGCAGCAGCGTCCGCGGCCTGGCCACCGCGCAGCGCCTCTCCCTGGACATGGAACTGCACTTCGTCCGCGCGGCCCGGACCGGACGGTCCGCCATCCTGGCCGCCTACGATGTGACCGAGACGCCCTCCGGCATCCGCCGCAACGACGAGGCCGCCGACGTCCTCCGCGCGCACGGCCACCGGGCCCGGGTCCTTGAACTTAACGGCGACCTGCTCTTCGCCGGCACCGAGTCCATGATCCGCGAGCTCAGCAGCCTGCCGGACGACGTCGAGCTGGTGGTCCTGGACATGCGCCGCACCGACCAGGTCAGCGAGGTCGCCGTGCGGATGCTTGACACGTCCCGCGAAAGGCTCGCCGACACGGGCCGGGAACTCGTGCTGATCGAGGCCCACGGTTCCGTCGCGGAGGCCATGGGAGAGTCAGCGCAGCGTCCGGTGCCGACCTTCGCGAACCGGAACGCCGCCGTCGAATACTGCGAGAACCGCCTGCTGGAGCGGCACGGTACCCACCTGCTGCTGCCGGACCTGGTGCCGGTCACCGCGTCGCCTGCGCTGGCGCCCCTGGACGAGGCCGACGCCGCTGCGCTGGAAGCGCTCATGACCCCCAAATCCTACGACGACGGCGACGTCATCCGGCGCGTCGGGCTACGGTTCGGCGGGGTCTACTTCATCACCTCCGGCCGGGTCAGCAGCACTTCCCCTGGGCCCACCGCGGACCGGGTGAAGCTGAATACGCTCAGCGCCGGAATGACCTTCGGCGAGCTGGCCCTGGGCAGCGGGAACCGGCAGGAAACCACGGTCAGGGCGGTGGGGCCGGTCCAGGTCATGGTGCTCAGTGCCGAGGCGATTGCCGAGCTGGAGTCCAGCGATGCACGGCTGGCCGTTGCCCTTTGGAAGGCACTGACCCGGGACGCGTACACCCGGGTGGAGCAGTACCTGCGCGAATCGGCGGTCCGGATCCGCGAGTAGCGCCCCTGCCGCCGTGCTTTGTTTGCTTGGGGCAACTGCTGGCAGACTGGATCCATGAATTTCACGTCCCGCTATGTAGCCCTTGGCGACTCCTTCACGGAAGGCGTCGGCGACGATGACCCCACCCGACCCAACGGTGTCCGCGGCTGGGCGGACCGGGTGGCCGAGCAGCTCGGCGCCGCCGATCCGGGCTTCGGGTACGCGAACCTCGCCATCCGCGGCCGGAAGCTCCGCCAGATCATGGCCGAACAGGTCGACGCCGCCGTCGCGCTCAAACCCACCCTCGTGAGCATCTACGCCGGGGCCAACGACATCCTTCGGCCCAAGGTCGATATCGACGACCTGCTGGTGGAATACGACGCGGGCATCCGCAGGCTCAAGGCAACCGGCGCGACGGTGGTGATGTTCACCGGTTTCGACTCCCGGGGTTCGAAGATCTTCGGGACAACCCGCGGACGCACCGCCATCTACAACGAACTGGTCCGCGGCATCGCTGGGGACCACGGTGCGCTTCTGGTGGACTACTGGCGGTTCAGCGAGTACTACGACTGGGGAATGTGGGCAACCGACCGGATGCACATGTCCGCCGCGGGCCACGCGAACATGGCCAAGCGCGTCCTCGCCGTCCTGGAGCACGACCACTCGATCGATGTCCCGCCCATGACGCCGGTCCCGGAGCTGAACCGGGCCGAGGCGCTCCGGGCCAACGCCCGCTGGGTGCGCGAATTCGCCGGACCGTGGGTGGTCCGCCGCGTCACCGGGAAGTCGTCAGGGGACGGTCTGACCCCGCGCTACCCCCAGCTGACGCACATCTAGGCCCGGAACCCCGGCGTCGCGAGCAGTTCCCCGCTGCCGAGGACGGCGAGCACCTCGACGTCCCAGCTGTCCGTAGCCCAGTCCAGCATCCGCCTCCCGCCGGCGACGACCGCCGTGGCCAGGACGTCCGCGGTGACAATGTCCGCGGCGGCCACCGACACCTGGCGGAATTCGGTGCGACTGAATTCGGTCCGGCCCAGGCCGGCGCGCCAGATGTGGTCGCCGCGTTCCGCGGTCCCGGACGTTGCCAGGGCGGCGAAGCGGCCGGTGCCGCCCAGCGGGAAAACCGAGAGCAGCGTCCCGCGGTCCTGCGGATCCACGATCCCGGCCAGCCACGGGGTCCCTGTTCCCGGGGCGGGCGAGCCGCTCACCAGCACATCGCCCCCGGCGTTCAGGCACCAATGCTCGATGCCGACGGACTCCAGGGCGGAGGCTGCCTGGCCGATCGCGTAACCCTTGATGATTCCGGAGAGGTCCAGTACGCCGTCGGGCCGCTCGGGCGTGAAGAATCCGTCGGTCAGCAGCCGCCAACCCGTGGCATCCTCAAAGCGGGCCCGGAAGGCTGCCGAGGCGTCCCGGAGTGTGACCTCGCCACGGGCCATCCGGCTGGCCTCGGAATCCGGACGGTAGAGGCTGAACATCGTGTCCAGCCCGGTGAACACGCCTTCGACGGCGGCCGTGGCACCTTCCAGCGCCGGTACGTCCTGCGTCGCGTCGGTGGTTCCGATGGTTCCGGTGGGCAGGGCGAGGCTGATGACGGTTCCCATGCACTGGAAGGTCCGGCTCTTCAGGACCGGGCCGGTCAGCGCCGGACTCCCTGCCGGGGACGGCTTAGAGGTTCGCTGCATCGAGGGCTGCCTGAAGTGAACTTAGGTACGCGTCGCTGGTGACAGTGGCTCCGCCGATCGTCTGCACCTGGGCGGACTGGGCCTTGAGGACCGCGGCCCGGAGCAGGGGAGCTGCCCGGTTGCTGATCTGCACCGACTTGCGGTCGTCGTCGGTGAGTTGGAGGGCGGTGACCTCCTTGATCGCGCCGGCCTTCACGGTGATCTGCACCTGGACCGCGCCGAAACGGGTCTGGACGACACTCCCGGCGAAGGTTCCGGCCGCCTGCGCCGCCGCCCCGGCAGAACCTGAGGAACCGCTGGATCCGCTGGCGGAGCTGGACCCGGAAGATCCGTTTGTGGTTCCGCTGCCGGCTCCAGAACCGGACGACGTGGCCGCTGAGGTTGTCACGGCCGCGCTCCCCGTGTCTGTCACCTGCGCACCCGACTGCCAGCCCGCCAGAAGGATCCCGGCGGAGGCCAGTGCTGCTGAAACTGCTGCTCGCATTCTCACCAGTCGAACCTTTCGTAGTGGAGTTGTTCATCGCGGACACCGGCCGCGCGGGCTTCCCTGAGCACGCTGCGTGCCCAGGCGGACGGGCCGCAGACGTACACGTCGGCGTCGGCGATGTCCGGCGCGTAGCTCGCCAGCCGGTGTCCGGAACGGACGGAAGAGGCCGGCAGCCAGCTGCGCTCGCCGTCGCTCCGGGCCCCGGTGAGATGGAATAAAGTGGCGTCGCGGCGGCGGCACAGGTCCGGGATTTCGTCGCCGAGATAGAGTTCGGC
This sequence comes from Pseudarthrobacter sp. HLT1-3, assembly GCF_059383535.1. Taxonomy (NCBI): domain Bacteria; kingdom Bacillati; phylum Actinomycetota; class Actinomycetes; order Micrococcales; family Micrococcaceae; genus Pseudarthrobacter; species Pseudarthrobacter sp. HLT1-3. The sequence continues at coordinate 144,079 of NZ_JBWZCJ010000010.1, forward strand.
CTCGCTGTGCCCGCGGAGAATCACCGTGGCGTCGCCCGGTTCAAAGGGAGTGCGCTCCAGCAGGGCACGGATCGGGGTGATGCCGATGCCGGCCCCGATCATCACGACCCGGTTCCGGCTCCGGGCCGCGGTACTGAAGAGCCCGTAGGGTCCCTCGATGGCAACCCTGGTTCCGGATTTCAGCCGGGCCAGCTGCGCCGAACCCCGGCCGAGATCGCGCACGGTGATCCGCAGTCTGCCCAAGCCCGAGGAGTCGAACAGCACGGGTTCCGCGGAAAGACTGAAGGGGTGCGGATGCCACCATGCGCCCGGGGCGAGAAACCGCCAGACGAAAAACCTGCCGCCGCTGCCGGCCAGTTCGTCGAGATGCCGGCCCGTCAGTTCAATGCTCACGACGCGGGGCGCCTCCGTAACGACGCGGCTCACCGTCAATTGGTGCCGGACCGAAGCCACAAGCGGCTCGAGGACACGGTAGTGGACCAGCGTCGCCCCGGCGGCGATGCAGAAGGCCAGCCAGTACCAGCGTTGCCACGTGCCCTCGGCGAAGAGCCCGCCGACGCTGAACTGGTGCGGAATCGCGGTGAGCACCGCGGCATAGGTCAGGAGGTGCACGGCGTACCAAAACTCGTAGGGAAGCCGCCGTCGGACCGCCACGAGCGAGGTGACCACGACGGCGATGAACAGTCCCAGCGACACGATGGCAAGCCACATATCGGGAACCAGCACCCAGAGGGCCACGAGTTCACTGACCGGGTCGATCCCCTCCGCCAGCCCGTAGCCGACTGCGATCAGGATTCCGTGCGCGAGCAGCAGGTACAGCGACGGTTTGCCGAGTTTGCGGTGGAATTCCAGGGCCCGGTCGTGCCCGATGGCGCCGTCGATCAGCGGAATACGCGCCGCCAGCAGCAACATCAGCAGCACAAGGTCCATGCCGGCAAGGCCCGCAACAATTCCCAGCGCGGTGAAGGAGCCGGCTCCCGTCGAGAATCCGGTAGCGCCGCCATCAGCGAGCCAGAGCGCGACGGCGAGGGCCACCGAGGCCCACGCGAGCACGGTCAGCAGGTCCGCCCGGAGCATGCGACTCCGGGACTGGCCGCGGAAGCGCTCCTCAGGAGCGCGGCGGGCCGTGCCGGGAACGGCCAACTGGAGTGAAGAGTTCATAGTTCCACGGTCCGCTCGGCGCCTATCATTTTGCTGTGAAAGCGCTAGGGTGCCGGTATGACTTCGGCCCAACCGGTCGGCGTGCCTTATACACCGCCGGGTGCCGGATTGGTCTTTAATTCGTCAAGCTCGTAGACTTGGTAGGCGCTAGGTGGCGCGGAGCGTGTGCAATTGCTCCGGTTGGCGGGATTTGTCTGCAATATAGGCGGTCCCGATGGCCGGTAGTTAGGGGCTCAAGTTGCGTGCACTCCTGTATTCGCCCAGCATCCCGGTACTTCGCCGTGGTTTTCCTCAGGGATTCCGCAGCCCGGTGCCCGTGGCCCACAATCTTCGCCGCAGTGAGGCAAGCAGCCGGTTTACGCCGTCTGCCTGAACACTGCGGGACCGAAACACCGTGGGAGCTGGATGCGGACGCCGCCTGTCGCGCGGTTTAGCGGGAACTCCGCAACCGTTTCATTTATTTTTGAGGAGAGTCGTCATGGCAGCACACTGCCAGGTGACCGGAGCCGAGCCGGGCTTTGGACACAGCATTTCGCACTCGCACCGACGCAACAAGCGCCGGTTCGACCCGAACATTCAGAAGAAGCGCTACTGGGTTCCGTCCCTGCGCCGTAATGTCACTCTGCAGCTCTCTGCAAAGGGCATCAAGACCATCGACGTGCGCGGCATCGACGTAGTCGTAGCCGCCATCCTGGCACGAGGAGTGAAGCTCTAATGGCTAAGGACAAGGACGTACGTCCGATCATCAAGCTCAAGTCGACCGCGGGCACGGGCTACACCTACGTGACGCGCAAGAACCGTCGTAACGACCCGGACCGTATGGTTCTGAATAAGTACGACCCCCGTATCCGCAAGCACGTCGAATTCCGAGAGGAGCGCTAAACACATGGCTAAGAAGTCAATGATCGCTAAGAACGAACAGCGTAAAGTCATCGTCGAGCGTTATGCTGCAAAGCGCCTCGAGCTGAAGAAGGCTCTGGTTGACCCCGCGTCGACCGACGAAGCACGCGAAGCTGCACGCCTCGGCCTGCAGAAGCTGCCCCGCAACGCCTCACCGGTACGTCTGCGTAACCGCGACATCATCGATGGCCGCCCGCGCGGTACCTTCCAGAAGTTCGGTATCTCCCGTGTTCGCTTCCGCGACATGGCTCACCGCGGTGAGCTCCCGGGCATCACGAAGTCTTCCTGGTAATTCAGCACCACTGAATCCAGTGGCTTGAAGGAAGGGCCGGCGCCTCTTGGCGCCGGCCCTTTCTTCGTTTAAGGTCCGGCGGCGAACTCTTGGTCCGGCCTGTCCGGTGATGCGCTGCTGTGAGCCAGTACACAGGAACGCGACTTCATCGTTTTGGCCGCCCGCACCCTACGGGGCGGTGTGAAATCCGCGCCGTTGCGGGGTTGTGGGGGTTGTGGGGGTGGTGGTGTGGGTGGATTTGTGTGGGGGCGGGGTGGCGTGTATTGTTGTTCGAGTCGCCGCCGCTGGTGCGGAAAGATAGCGACCGACCCCCTGATAAACAGCCTGGAAAATGGCGCGGATATTTGCGCGTTGAATTCGGGTGGGAATCCACTTCTGGAAATGTGAATCGCGGAAACGTTGATTTGCTTAGTTCCTGGAGTTCGGGTAAGTTTGTGAAGTTGCTCCGGAGCGATCTGCGACCTGTGGTTGTGGTGGTGCCGGGTGTGTCTGTTGTTTGAGAACTCAATAGTGTGCCAAGTTTGTTGATACCAATTTATTGTATTGAATTGGTTGAATTGACCAGGTCCGCCACCCCGTGGTGTGGTCTGGTTTTTACAGCTGGTTTCAAATTTTGTGCAGCTGATGCGTCCCGTTTTCCCGGGGGTGTTGGTTGTGTCTGTTTTACTTCAACGGAGAGTTTGATCCTGGCTCAGGATGAACGCTGGCGGCGTGCTTAACACATGCAAGTC